>JBMNUR010000463.1:0-2504 GCA_050946395.1 Peptococcales bacterium | reverse complement strand
CCTATTTTTGCGCTGAAATTTGAATGTTTTTCAGCTGCTGCAGTAAACTAAATAGCCATTATTATATACAAATTAGCAAGCTCGGGTAGAAAACCGCTCCCCTAGCAAAGTGTACCTGTACGGTCCGAATTGTATCCAAAATGGATGTGAAGGTAACAATTTAATATATCTCAACTAGTACAAGCCTTTGAAGAAGTTAATAATATCAAGATCCCATATGAAATAGTAGATAGAAGACCAGGTGATATAGCTACGGTGTTTGCTAGTACAGACAAGGCATGGAATGAATTGGGTTGGAAAAGTAGGCGAGGATTACGGGAGATGGTCCTGGACTCGTGGCGGTTTGAGATGGGGTATGGAGGGTAATAAATTAATATAAGACATTGACAGAATCCCAGTAGCTTAGACTAGTAGCAATCTGGGATTTATGTGTTTGGGAGTTAGTCATGGGGTGTTTAAGGTGATTACAGGATGAAAAGAAAGATATATCCTTGGGTACTAGTTGTTTTATGGATGGCGCTGATATTTTATCTGTCCCATAAGCCGGCAACAGAATCTAATGAGTTAAGTAAAGGGATTACTAAAATAATAGTTGAAACGGTCGAGAAGGTAACTCCTGATGTAGATATTGAAGTAGGGAGATTTAATCATATCGTAAGGAAAAATGCACATTTCTTTTCCTATTTAGTTCTAGGGATTTTAGTGACAAATGGACTAAGAAGTAGTGAGACAAAAAGATATATAGGCTTTGCATTACTTATTTGCGTGCTATATGCTATAAGTGATGAAATCCATCAGATATATGTGCCTGGTAGAAGCGGACAAATAAAGGATGTAGTTATCGATAGTGCCGGGGCTTTGTCTGGAATTGGGATGTATATGTTTAAGAAGAATTTATAGTATATTAAGTATCATATCGTGAATTTAAAGTTTGGAGGAGCGATCTAATGAAAATAACTGACTATATTATTTCTCTTACCCATTTATATGGTATGGTCCATAAAGATAAGGTTGTAGAAATTTACAATATGCAAAATGAAGAGAAGATAGAAGCGATTGACACCGTAAAACTAAAAGCAGATGAGATAAGCATTGATATTACAGAACTTGAAGAGAATTTTATTGAGGTTTTTAATGATTACTTCGTCCATGAGACTATCATGCAGTTTTGTGAATTTGATGAGGAGGTAAAAAAGCGTGCAGGCAAGCCATTTTATATACCAATGCAAGAGGAACTTCTTAAATATAAAGACGATAATTACTTCGAGATTAATAAAGAGTATGAGTCTCTACTTTATTATGTTACCAAACACCTATTTGATGGTGATGAATCAAAGGCTGAAATGCTTGTTGAAGATATACAGGGTCATTGTTTACACGATTTCTCGCCAAGAGATATATTTGACTTATTTAATGTTAGGGATGTTTCCTTTAAAGATGAGGATCAGGTCAACGAAGTCTTGCGTCTTGTTATGGAACTAGCTAATAACACAAGAATTTGGGAGAACAATGGCCATACACCAAATGAGATGTTTGAAAAGTATGAGAAACCACATTTGGGTCCATTGCCTGATAAACCGTTTAAGTTTGGTGGAAGTGTTAAGAAAGATAAAATCGGTAGGAATGATCCATGTCCTTGTGGCAGCGGAAAGAAATATAAGAAGTGTTGCTTGGGGAAAGAGTAGCATAGTATTTTTACTTTTATATAAGCTGCTAGGGCAACAGATGATGACATACAAGCATTTGCAGAGAATATAAAAGTGGATAAAAGCTTACTTGAATGGATTAAGGCGGTGGTAATTTTAAGTGTTGTAGCCAGCTTAGTATTACTTATTATGGGTATTATGTAGAAGACTGTATTTCTTTAAGTTGTTATCAAGCTTTTTAATGAAAACTATATTTCTTTAAGGAGGCTTAATGCACATGTGGCGCATACAATTTAACAACATGTTACTATCTATATTCATGTTTCTAATTAACATCCCAAGAGTCATATTTATATTATTACTTCTTTATGGAATTTACTTAGTTATAATAGGTCATCGATTCACCAGTAAATTAGACAAAATGATTTATACCTTATCAGAGGAAGGGGTTACAACTGAGAGGGTGGAAGATTTTATTAAACACCTTGATGTAAAATACATACCTTTCTATGCCAACGAATTCGTCAGGGCAGGATATCAATTAGTAGAGATGGATGAAGAATTAGATGATAGGCTGAAGAAAAGGCTTAAGGTAAGGATATTAGGTAAAGGGATAAGTTTGTAAATTGGGGTTAATAATAAGCTTAATTGTCGAAAAATAAACTGAAAATAATCGAAAATAGACGGGGTAGTTTCCACTATTTTGAGTTTATCTATGCTATACTCCACATGTGTTTGTGCTAATCTAAAATTAGGTCAGCTGGCTCATCGAAAATTAGGTCAATACCAGTATAATTAAAATGAAATGGAAAAGCAAACCAAATATATTTGAATATTAACCAAAAAGTTTAATATATA
>JBMNUR010000462.1:0-2508 GCA_050946395.1 Peptococcales bacterium | reverse complement strand
AATCACACATTCTTGGAAACCAATCCTTGTATGCGGTCTTTACCTGCAGGGCATCATGCAAATCACGTCCGTTCACAGTAGGGCGTTCACTGTCATAATTGATTTTGATTAATTCGTCCATAGCGAATCCTCCTTAAAAATGAAATAGACAGAAGGACTTGTATCCCTCTGCCTATAAGCGAAGAATCCGATGGAATCGAACCCCCTGATTTTAATCTTTTTTATAAAAATCGCATTCATATCCGTCTGCACGAAGTAACAGACCTTTTGCCCAAGGCGGAGTCCTGCTCATCTGCTCACAAACAGCATCAAGAGAAACCCTGCGGTCGCACTCAATGATAATTTCATCATGGACATGGGCAACGATATCGCAATGGCTCAAAGTCTGCATGGCATACATCAGAATATCCCTGGCAATGGCCTGCACCGCATTCTCCGTAAACTTAGGACCGTAGCTTTCCAAACGCTCCCACTTCTTTGTAGCGCCCACACCTTCATAGGTGACCGCCTCGCCGCCGAATCGATTCTCTCCCATGCGTGGTTTTACATAGGCAAGCTGTCTGCCGGACGGAAGGGTCAGAAACAGAAATCCGCTTTGATAGTGGAACTTTAAGCTGTGAGTTTCCATTGCACATCGTTCCTTTACACAGGTCTTGACAACACGGTCGATATCCCACCACAACCTGGTTATCATAGGATTGGCATTTCTCCACGCAGATACAAGAGGCTGAAGTTCTTCTTCCGCAATACCCATCTCCAAGGCACCCATAGCTTTCAGAGCACCAACTGAGCCACCATAACCGAGGGCGAGTTCTGCAATTTTGCCTTTTTGACGAAGGTGTCCGTTCACACCATGCTTTTCAACGGGAACGCCAAACATCTGACTGGCACTGCTGCAATAAATGTCTTTGCCTTCCTCGAACACTTTCATTCTCCACTGTTCACCTGCAAGCCAAGCCAACACCCTCGCTTCAATCGCAGAAAAGTCCGCTACGATAAATTTTCTGTCCTTCTGTGGCACAAAGGCAGTACGGATAAGCTGTGACAGAGTATCGGGGATATCTTCATATAGAATTTCCAGGGCATCATAGTTTTCGCTGCGTACAAGGTCACGTGCTTCTGCCAGATCTTCCATATGGTTCTGCGGCAGGTTCTGAAGCTGAATCAGCCTGCCCGCAAATCTTCCGGTACGATTGGCTCCGTAAAACTGAAACATCCCCCTTGCACGATTATCCCTGCACACGGCATTTTTCATAGCCGTATATTTTTTCACACTGCTTTTGGCAAGCTGCTGACGCAGGGAAAGCACATCGATAAGTTCCTGTGGCACTGTTTTGATTGCCGCCGCCACTTCCTTTTTCCCAAGGCTGTCCATCTCCAAGCCATTATCTGCAAGCCAGGACTTCATCTGCTGCACGGAGTTTGGATTGTCGAGATTTGTCAGAGCCTGCATCCTGGCAGTCAGACGCTCACGGCTCTTGCTGTCGATATCAATGGCGCTGTTTACAAGCGCCATATCCACACCGATGCCACGGTCATTGACTTCCTCGCTCAGATGATATTCCGCCCAAATCTTATCTGATACCGGAAAGCGTGACAACTTTGCCTGAATGCCCATCTCTGTTTCCACATCACGGAGATTATATGCCTTAAACTGCTGCCACTTCTCCATATCATGCTCCGGCAGATTTCTTGTGCGACCGCCGTTTACTTTGGTCGGCGCACAGGGAACACAGAAGTATTTGATTAAGGATTTACCCTCGGTCAGTTTCTGTTTCTCCAAACCAAGAACAGCACCCACACCCTCAAGGGAAAGAGGCAGACCCAAGGTTGCCGCCCAAATCATGGTGCAGTGCCAGCTTGCCGGATTTAGGAAACGGGCGCACTCCTGTGACAAAGGATGATTATCGTAAAACGGGTCAAGGTTTATACCCATATCCGATAAATATCTGGACAAGCAGACCCTTTCAAATGTTGCGTTATACGCCGTTTTTATAACAGAATCATCGGTCAGTGCATCAATAACCTCTGCAGGGATGCTCTCCCCACAGGCAAGGTCAACCACCTGCACAGCACCGCCGTCCACGGCATAACCGAACAGTAATATTTCAAAATCCTCGCTCTCTGCGTATTTGTAAACACCACATTTTTGCAGATTGACCGAGGAAAAAGTTTCAATATCAATACTTAATACTTTCATAGCACATTCCTTTCTATGACAAAGGCGGCAGAAGAATATCCTCCGCCGCCGTCATGTTTACTCGGTCACATCTTCATTCTGTGCAGCCTTTTTCTGCTTACGCTTTTCACGGAAGGCTTTGACCTTCTTAACAATAAAGCGGATTACTTCCATCACACACCACACGATGCCGTTGATGGCAAAGCCGTAGATTAGGAAGAAAATCACAAACACATCGACCTGTTTCATAAATTCGTATAATTCGTTCATATCGTTTTACCTCGTATTTCGTAATTTTCGTTTGAGGCAGACGGTGGTATTTCACACCG
>JBMNUR010000461.1:0-2511 GCA_050946395.1 Peptococcales bacterium | reverse complement strand
GCAGTCGGTGGAGGAAGTGCTCTTGATATTGCCAAAGCAGTAGCTGCATTTAGTATTAATCCTGATTTAAAATGGAATCAAATTGTGCAAATGGAATATTTAAATGCTATTCCCATTATTGCAGTGCCAACTACTGCCGGTACTGGTTCTGAAGCCACAAAAATTATGGTTATTACTAATGCGGAAACTAATTCAAAAATGAATCCCGGACATCCATCATTAACGCCAAAAGTAGCTATCTTAGACCCGGAATTATCGGTTAGTTTACCCCAAAACTTTACTGCATTTACTGGAATGGATGCTTTAACACACGCTATCGAAGGTTATGTTTCTACACGGGCAACAAATTTAACTGACTTTTTCGCCCTTGAATCCATTCGTCTTTGTGGGCAAGCTCTGGAAGCTGTTTACGATGATGGCACTAATTTAGATGCTCGTCAAACAATGCTTTTAGCAAGTTATTATGCAGGTGTGGCTTTTTCCAACGCATCCACTAACTTAGCCCATGCGGCTGGTCGTGCTTTAGGTGCCAAATTCCATATTCCTCATGGATTAAGTGTTACTTTATTACTACCATTTGTAATGAGTATGGGTCTTGATGCTGCTCAGGACAGGTATGCAAATGTTGCTCTTGCCTTGGGAGCAGATAGTTCCCTGGAAGAAGCAGAGCTTGCTAAAGAAGCCGTTAAAAAGGTTGAAGAGTATAATGATAAGTTTGCGATTTGGGAAGCGGCAAAGAAATACATTAAAGACACCAATGAATTTAGAAGCTTTATAGATTATTTAGTAGAAGATTCTATGATTGGGGTCAAATTAAATCCCACAGGTAATAACGGAATAATTACTAATAGAAAAGTTCCAACTGAAGATGACATAAAAGTTATGTTCGAACAACTAGCCGACAGAATAGACGCAATTTAATAAATGATGCGAATAAAAAGAGGGTTGCACTTTCGTAAATAGTGCAACCCTCTTTTAAGGCGTGATATATAAATATTGCGTCATAAATGACGCAATTTATATATCCGGCAATCACTTCTCACCCAATTCCTTTTTAACCAATTCCCTTATAGCCTTCATTTTTTCCTCATCCAGTTTAATTTCACCCATTGGATACTCCTTGCCTATATACTCATATTTTGGTGTACCCAGGCGATGGTAAGGTAATGGTTCGTATGTTACATTTGGTCTATCTTTGATGAATTCAATTATGGCTTTAATATCATCTTCACTGTCATTAAAACCAGGAATTATAGGTGTTCTTACTAATTTAGGTAAATTAGGGTGTTCATTACAGATTCTTTCAAAGTTATTTAAAATTAATTCATTGGGGACACCAGTAAAACTTTGGTGTTTTTCCGAATCCATACATTTAATATCAAATATTAGCAAATTAAGATATTGGCAAGCTTCATTTAGATTATCCCAATCCACATAGCCACATGTCTCAATAGCTGTATTTAAGCGGCGGCGTTTGGCTTCTTTAAGTAGATTTATAGCAAATTCAGGTTGCGATAGGGGTTCCCCGCCACTTAAGCTTATTCCGCCGCCTGATCTAGCATAAAAAACACTATCTTTTTCTACCTCTTTTAATACTTGTTCAATAGACATCAAGTTTCCATAGGCATTTAAAGCCTTAGAAGGACAAGCTTCAACGCAGAGCATGCAATTAGTACATATATTTCGATCTATGGTAATTTTATTATCCGCGCCATTGGTAATTGCACCGGCTGTACAGATTTCAATACATCTAATACATTTGCTTGTTCCAATACATTTGTTATTATTATAGCCTAGTTCCGGTTGAAACTTTTGAGATTCCGGATTACTACACCATTTACATCTTAAGGGGCACCCTTTAAGAAAAACTAAGGTTCTAATACCTGGGCCATCATGGACTGAAAATAGTTGGATATTGAAGACATGCCCAAATTTACTTCTGTCGAAATTAAGGTTTAAGGCCATAAGACTCCTCCTTTATAAAGCTGCAAAGTTTTTTCATAGAGAAAGGCAGGTCCTGCCTTTTATAGCAGGACCTATTAAAGGATATATATAGAGGGGGTGTAAATTAAATAGTACTATGTTCTGTTCTTTCGATGATATCGTTTTGTAAGTCTGGAGATAGATCACAGAAGTATGCACTATATCCGGCAACACGTACTAGAAGGTTACGGTAGCTTTCTGGATCTTTCTGAGCTTTTAATAAGGTTTCTCTGTTTATGACGTTGAACTGTAAATGCCAGAGTCTTAAATCACAGGCAGTTCTGATGTAAGATACTAAGTTACGTAAGCCTTCCTCACCTTGAAGGGTTGATGGACTTAATTTAATGTTTAATAATCGGGCTGCCCGTTCTCTATAGTTATAGTTTTTAGTATTAAAGTTAGAAAGTAAAACAGCAGTTGGGCCGTTTACGTCTGCACCATGGGAAGCAGATGAACCATCAGCTAGTGGTGTCCAAGCTTTTCTGCCATTAGGGGTAGCACTGACCACTTTTCCAAAGGGAACATGGG
>JBMNUR010000460.1:0-2513 GCA_050946395.1 Peptococcales bacterium | reverse complement strand
ATTAATTGTTTTTTGATTTTATCCAAAATAATGGAGGTATTGTAAATGAAAAAAATTAAGGTTGCATTTAATGTGTTAGTTGTATTGTTGCTGGTTTTAACCTTAACAGCATGTGGCCAAGGTAGCAATTCAGAGACTGAACAACCAAATGCTAATCAACCTGATGGAATAACACAAAAAGAAACAGTGGTATTGAAATTTAGCGATATAAATGCGGAACAGTCACCCGCCGGCGTATTTTGTAACAAGTTTGCCGAATTAGTGGAAAAGAAAACCGAAGGACGAGTAAAAGTTGAAAACTATTTCGGTGGTACATTGACGGGGAATAGTATTGAAGGTACTCAAACTGGCATTGCCCATTTTAGTCAGCATGATGTCAGTGAAATAACAGACTTATGCCCGTTGTTGTCTATATTGGAAGCACCTTACCTATATGATAATGATGAGCAACTTTATCAGATTACGTCCCCCGAGTCACCAATCATGGAAAAAATTAACAATGACTTAAAGGGTAAAGGTGTTATATTGTTGACCACTTATTCATGGGGTAACCAAAACCTTTTAACCACATCAAAACCTGTCTATAGTGAATCAGATCTAAAAGGCTTAAAAATAAGAGTAATACCCAGCAAAATCTTTATAGAAACAATGAGTGCTATGGGCGCAACACCAACTCCCATGAGTTGGGGCGAAGTAATAACTTCTTTAGTCACGAATTTAATTGACGGTACCGGTATGCCTATTTCTAATATAGTTCCAACCGGGTTACACGAAATTGCAAAATATTGTGTGATGACTGAGCACAACCCTACACTTTCCGGTATATTCATGAATGAAGCCGCATGGGACAGCTTATCCCCCGAAGACCAAAAAGCTGTTGCTGAAGCAGGTAATGAAGCAAGGTATGAAGTAACGAAATACGTTAATGAAAGTAACGATAAAGACATGGAAGTAATGCTTAGTCAAGGTGTAACTATTATAAAAGATGATGAACTTAAGTTTGATAAAGTTAAAATCAGAGAAACTGTTTTTGAAAAGTTCAAAGACGAATGGGGAGATACCTATAACGAAATCTTAGAGATATTGGACAAATAAATTCTTAAAAGGGGGAAAAGATAAACATTTTCTTTTCCTCCTTTACCATAGGAGAGAGTAAAGATGAAAAAGTTATTAGTAATTATGGAAAAAGTAATAGATTACCTAGAAGTTGTCATTATTTTGTCTATTATAGCAGTAATTGGAGCACAGATAATCTCCCGTACCTTTTTCAACAAACCTCTAATGTTTCCAGAAGAAGTTGCGATGTTTTTGATGATTGCCCTTGTATTTATAGGAATAAGTGTTGTGGAACGCCATGATTCACATCTTAATGTTAGTTTTCTTACGGAGAAACTGCCTGAGTCGGGGCAGAAAATAGTAATGTTGTTAGGGAAGGCTCTCACATTAGCTATGGTTATATTTATCATTCTAGGAGAAAAGGAATTATTACCAAGAATTTCTTCACTGAAAACAACAGCTGCAGGAATACCGTATTTATGGATTCATTCCCTTATGATGGTATTTTCCGTAATATGGGGCATCGTAATTATTTACAATATTTACCAGTTAATTATGGGAAATGAGGTATAAATTATGTTGATACTGATTTTATTAATATTTGTAGTTTTACTATTAAGTGGAATACCCATAGTTACTGCTATGGGTATTCCTGCCCTGCTTTATGTTTTTCTCAACGACTTGCCGTTATCTACGATATCCTATTCGATTTTCCAATCATTATATTCTTTTTCCCTAGTTGCAAGTCCCATGTTTATTCTGCTAGGGACTTTAATAAATGAGTTTGGTGAGACGGATCGTATTTTTAATTTTGCAAAGGCTCTTTTAAGAAAGACTAAAGGATACACGGCTAAAGTTAATGTAATTGTAAGTTTAATATTTGCCGGTATGTCCGGTGCCGCCGTTGCTGATATCGGAGGTTTAGGTCAAATAGAAATTAAAGCAATGGAAGATGAGGGATATGATAGAGATTATGCTGCTGCTTTGACGGCTGCGACATCCGTAGTTGGACCAATTTTCCCCCCCAGTATTCCGTTACTCATTTTCGCAGTTTTAGCACAAGTTTCTACCTTGCGGTGTCTAATGGCTGGCATGATTCCCGCATTTATAATTGTAATAATCATGTATTTATTTGTTGTTTACCAAACACCACATAAATTAAAAGATGATAGAAATAAGATTAATATAGTTTATGAGGAAGACGATTCTTTGAGAGATGCAACAAAAAAAGCCTTGCCTATACTCATTTTGGTACCGGCTATGATTGCGTCAATGCTTTTTGGGGTATTTAGTCCCAGCGAGGCTGGTGCAGCATCTATTATTTACCTTTTAGTAGTTGAAGGTTTGCGAGGAAAAGTTACTTTTGATAGAATTAAAAAGGCGATTTTGGGGACTTATAAAAGCATTAGTTCTCTTTTTATGATTATTTCAGTTGCATCGTTTTTTACAAAAGTATT
>JBMNUR010000459.1:0-2540 GCA_050946395.1 Peptococcales bacterium | reverse complement strand
ATCTCCTCTCGTTCATCACCGGCAAGAAATCGAGGATTTACCTGCAGGCTCTACGGAAGACAGAGTTGGTGGGCATTCCCCATGCCTATATGAGTAGGCTTTTTTCCACACGTCCGGAAATGCTGGAGGGCTACATCTGGATTCTCGAGCAGGTGCTGGCCGACCGTCTCCGCAAGGAGATGATACTCTGTCTTCCATCGCCCGCCGACCGCATCCGAGAACTGCTGGCGCGCTATCCCGACATCTTCCAGCTGGTGCCTCAGAAGTATATCGCCGCCTATCTCGACCTGGCTCCGGAGACGGTAAGCCGGCAAATGAACCGACCCAGAAGTTGACTGTGGTCAATATTTGATTTTGAGGCTCACTATTTCCCTATGTCGGCCCTTGCGAAATCCATCGCCCGAGACTATCTTTGCTGCGTAAAACTATAAAAAGCAAGAAAGATAGAATATCGCAAGGAAACACAAGTAAAGAATATCGAGGGACTGAGATCCAAGCGTCTGAGAGCCCGCGACGCACTGATGAACGCAGGAAAGATAGCGTTCAAAAGCTATATGTCGGCTAAATGGGCTGACTTCTACGTGGACGACCACAACCGTATGTTCGCCGTGGTGCAGCACGATGACGTGGCAGGATGCACGCCGGAGATGATTCGGTGGTTCTTCGAGCATCTCGGCTGCTGCACCACATGGAACGGACGCGACTTCTCCGGGCCGCAGGTGAGCATCTACCACTTGTGGCACCACCGCGACCATGTGGCTGTGACACCTCTCACCGATGGTCCCGACAAGAAAAACTTAGGCTTCCTTGAAGGAGCCAACTCACGTATTCATGAGCTGACCAACGAGGTGAACGATGTAGTGTACTACGAGATGAATACCGTCAAGCTCGACAATCATGAGTTCACCTTCAATGTCATGAAGGACGGCGTGCCCACCGGTCATGTGAAACACGTCTTTGAGGACAACGGCAAGGGTGGCTCCACCTTCTACTGCGAGACGGAAGTGGGACTGATGGACGACTCGGCAAAGAGCCGTCTCATCAACAAAGCTTTGGTGCCGAAGCTCTACTCCAAGCAGCAGGGCATGGAGTGGATCAGCCACAACATCCAGGAGACAGGCCGTATCCAAGACGTGCTCCCTGTGCTGTGGGAGAACAAGGACAAGGTGTTCTTCGACCCCGACTTCATCAAGTTCGACTGATGTTAACACCCTTCAATTTCGATTGTTATTTCCGCAAAGTAGGAAGGACCTTCCCAACTGCGCACTTAACAGGAACTCATTTCATAACATATGCAATAACGACATAAACTGGAACATAAAAGGCGGATGCCAGTCTTCGGACTGACATCCGCCTTATTATTTACTGTCTGACGGCATCAAGCCAAGGTCAGACTTCGACGATACGGGCTACGTGGCCGGCGAATGCAAGATAGCGATGGAGCACGTCCCGGGTGCGCAGTTTCAGATAGCCGGTCGTCGTGCCGTCGCTGCATCCATACCAGGACATGGCTGCCACCTCTGCGTCAATCACCACCTGCACGCGCTGCGCTGTGTCACGGATGACGCTCAGCACCGTGGCGGCTCCGACGGGAGTGCCCAACAATTGCCGCAGATGGTCGACGGGCGCAAAGGACACCCGCGCTATGTCCAGCGCACGACTGAACTCCTTGGACCGGAAAGGTTTGTCGCCCCGCGTCACGAAGAGATAATGCTGTGTCTGCTGACGGTTGCACAGCAACAGGGTCTTCACCATTTCCAGGTCGAGCCGTTCGTTGATGGCGGCGCAGTCCTCCATGGTGATGGCCTCGTCGGTATCTACCCGCTGGAAGGGGATGGCGAGTTTGCCGAGGACGTTGTATACTTCTTGTTGCAGGCTGCTGCCGAATGTGGCGGGAGCCGATGTCTGGATATCACTTACAAAAAACATGATGCTACTTTCTGATGGGTTTAACCTGAAGATAATTCATGGAGCAGATGGCTCCCAACATGACGACAACGCCCACGCACTGCATGGGGCTCACCGGCTCGTGCAACATCGCATGGGCACAGAGAACGGCTACGGGCAGTTCCACCGTCATCAGTATGGAACTGAGCGCGGCTCCCACACGGGAGATTCCCTCCGCGAAGAGGGCTGTGGGGATGGTGGTGCCTGCGATGGCAAGCCACAGCACCCAAGGAAGGAAGCGGAGACCGGTGCCGTCGGCGGGAAGTACCCCTGCCCCGTTGATGGCGAGGATGCACAGTGAGGAGCCCGTCATGATGAGAGCGCTCTTCCGCTGCCAGCGCACCTCGGCGCCTACCCTGCCGTTGGCAATGATATAGAGCGCGTAGGTGAGCGACGAGCCTAAGGCCAACACGACGCCGACAATGGAAAACTGGAACTTCGCTCCCTCGAACACCTTGCCGGCCAAGAGAGTGCCCGCCATGACGACCAACACGGTGACACCCTCCAACCGTGACGGACGGCGACGGAACAGCGCCCACTCCAAGAGCAGACTCATCCAAGTGTATTGCATGAGCAGGACGATGGCGAGTGAG
>JBMNUR010000458.1:0-2540 GCA_050946395.1 Peptococcales bacterium | reverse complement strand
ATCGTCCAGCCCGATGACCCGGGCCTGCTGCGCGGCGAGATCGGGCGCCCGGGGGGGCCGTCCATCCGTCTGACGCAGATGGTAATGCCGTGAGGGGGGGCGCGCCGCGGCGTGGAGGGAGGGGAGCCGCTCATCATCCTGGAGAACGGTCGCCCGCTGCATGACCGGATGAACCGGGAGCGCGTCGATGAGGAGGACATCCTCGAGGCGGCGCGCGAACTCCAGGGGTTGGAGCGCCTGGACCAGATACGGTACGCCATCCTCGAGCGCAATGGCGCCATCACCATCGTCCCCGCCGAAACGTCGGGATAGAGGAGCCACAGGAAGGAGCAGTACCATGGCACAGGAAGGAGCACGGGTGCCGCCGCAGCGGCAGGAGCGCCAGCCGGGGCGGGAGGACCAGATGCGCCCGCAGCCTCGCGCGGTGGACGTGACCTACCGCGGCAGCGGCAAGCTGCAGGACAAGGTGGCCCTCATCACCGGCGGCGACAGCGGCATCGGCCGCTCCGTGGCCGTCTTTTTCGCCAAGGAGGGCGCCGACGTCGCCATCGTCTACCTGGAGGAGCATGAGGACGCGAACGAGACGAAACGCCTCGTCGAGGCGGAGGGGCGCCGTTGCATCGCCATCGCCGGCGACGTGGGCGAGGAGGCCCTTTGCCGAGAGTCGGTGGCGCGCACGGTGCGCGACCTGGGGCGCCTGGACATCCTCGTGAACAATGCCGCCGTGCAGTATCCCCAAGACAGCATCGAAGGGATCACGGAGGAGCAGCTGGTGCGCACCTTTCGCACCAACATCTTGGCCCACTTTTTCATGACCAAGGCGGCGCTGCCGCACCTCGGGGAGGGGAGCGCCATCATCAACACCACCTCCATCACCGCCTACCGCGGCAGCGGCCACCTCATCGACTATGCCGCCACCAAGGGCGCCATCGTGGCGTTCACGCGCTCCCTGGCCACCTCCCTGGCGGAGAAAAAGATCCGCGTCAACGGCGTGGCGCCCGGTCCCATCTGGACGCCCCTCATCCCAAGCTCCTTCTCGGAGGAGCACGTAAAAGAGTTCGGCGCCGACACGCTGATGAAGCGGCCCGGCCAGCCCGAGGAGGTGGCCCCCAGCTATGTTTTCCTGGCGTCGGACGATTCCTCCTATATGACGGGCCAGGTGCTGCACCCCAATGGCGGCACCATCGTCGGGGGGTAGCAGGCCCCTGTGCCTTTTGCGGCCGCCGCTCACACTTGAGGTGTGCACGGGGCCATAGTATAATAGTTTAGGTATACACTCAACAATTTCCCCCATCGCCGGCCCACACCATCGCCTTTTCCATGGCACCCCCGTGTCCGGGCCGCGCTGCCGCAACGAATCCCGCCCGTGTACATCCCGGCCGAGAGTCAACGCGCCCCATCGCGCAGGCATCCTACGCGTCTGGCCGCGCCCCTCAGCATGCATCCATCTCCTCGCTCCGATCCACCGGTTGTTGAGTAAAGGAGTACGATAGTGAGATCGCGGGTACTTGTTCTCGGGATCCTGATCGTGGCGGCCCTCTTGGTACTGACGGGCTGCGAGGCTCTGGATGAACTGGGCGAAGGCGTAGCGACGCCAGGCGTCGAGACTCCCGGCATCGAGACGCCGGGTGTAGAAACGCCGGGCGTGGGAACGCCTGAGGTCGAGGTCACCCCTCCGGAGGCGGTCACGCCGGGCGCCGAAGTCACGCCCACCGAGGCGATCACTCCGGGCGCCGAGATCACCCCCACGGAGGAGGTGACTCCCGGTGTTGAGGTCACCCCCACGGAAGAGGTGACTCCCGGCCTGGAGGTGACCCCAACCGAGACGGTCACGCCCGGCGCCGAGCTGACTCCGACAGAGGAGGCTGCGCCGGGGCTGGTGGTGACCCCCACAGAGACAGTCACTCCGGGCGCAGAGATGACGCCTACGGAGACGATGACGCCGGGCGCAGAGATCACCCCCACGGAAACGATCACCCCGGGCGCGGAGGTCACTCCCACCGAGACGATGACGCCGGGCGCAGCCGTGCCTGAGGGAGCGCCTGAGGAACTGGCCCTCGCGGATCTGGACGACCTGGAGCAGTTCGATAGCTATCGCACCTCCACCGTCATCACCTGGACGCCTGATACCGGCGAGATGACGCTCATCGAGGCGCTAGTGGAGGCCACCATCGAGACCGGACTAGCGGGCGTTGGGCGCGAGGCGACGCAGCACACCGTCATCACGCTCACGCAGGGCGAGCAGCAGACGCAGACGCTCGAGTTCGTCTCACGCGGCGATGAGACGTGGAACCGCACCAACGGCCAGTGGGTGCAGGTCTCCGTCGCCCCAACGGACCTGCTCGATCAGGTCGGCTGGGTGGGGAACCCGAGCGTCGTCCTCTCGGAGGACGCCCGGGGCGAGTTCGTCGAGACCGAGACGATGGACGGCATGGAGCTGTGGCACTATCGCTATCCCTCCGAGCAGATCGCGGAGGAGCAGCGCTTTGCTGACTTTGAGGACGCGCAACTGGATGTCTGGGTGTCGGCGGAACATAACG
>JBMNUR010000457.1:0-2540 GCA_050946395.1 Peptococcales bacterium | reverse complement strand
AAAACCGAGCCGCTTTCGAACTCCCGTGCCTCGAGCGATTCAAGCCGCGGGAGATAGACCGTCTGCTCCGGCAGTTCACGGCCTGATTCACTTATGGGCAAAGCTCTGCCCGCTTTGTTTATGAGCAGAAGCTGTTTGCTAAGTCCCATATCCAACGCCAGCTTGTGTATTTCGGAAGCGGTTTTAAGTCCCCGTATACTGGGCTCGGAAATGATTATCAGCGCATCGACATCCTTTACTGTTCCCCGTCCCAAATGCTCAACCCCCGCTTCCATATCTACAAGCACGTAGTCGTCCTCGTTTGTGAGGATGTGGGCGAGCAGGGCCTTTAAGAGCGCATTTTGTCTGCATGCGCAGCCGCCTTCCGCCGACACAAGGCCGCCCATTATAAGCAGTTTTCTGACGCCCTCGTTCTCGTCATCGGGGTTTAACTTGGGAAGCTTTATGGCAAGCCTCTCGGGCAGGTCGGCAACATTCGGGTTTAGGCTGAGTATGTTGCTGCCGACCCGCTCTTCTATTATTTCTTCCATTTTCGAAAGCGGCACCGGCTCCTCCTCGGGTCTGATCCCAAGGGCAGACCCGAGGCTGGTGGCTGTATCGGCATCGATAAGCAGCACATTTTTGCCGGTTTTGGCAAGGTATGATGAAAGGAAAACGGTCAGGCTGGTTTTGCCGGAGCCTCCCTTTCCCGAAATTGCAATTTTCAATGCGGCACCTAGATTCCCAGGCCCGCTCTACGCTTTTTGATTATATCGAGAAGTATCTCGGCCGTTTTCTCCATGTCTCCTTCAACAATAAAGGCGGCGCCCACAAGATCGTTGAGGACATTCAGAGCTATATCGGTCACCAAGGAGCTGCCGAGTATCATGGGCGGATGTCCCAGATGTGTGGGTATTCCGCTCGCCACGGCATAGAGTCCTATGGACGCGGCTTTCTCGGAGTATCACTCGGGAGCCGATGCCACTATGGGAAGGTCTTTAATATCGACATTGAGTTCGTTGGCGATAAGGGCCGCTAAGTGCAGTATTCTGGAGTTATCCACACAGCTTCCCACATGAAGCACGGGAGGAATCCCAAGCGCCTTGCAAACTGCCTTTAGTCCCTCGCCCGCAAACTCGGCGCCTTCCGGTACCATGAGCCCAGCCTTCCCGGCGCCCACCGTTACGCAGCCCGTTACAACTACCAGAACATCCTTTGCGATAAGTTCTTTTATTAGGGAAACGGTTGCGCTGTCGTGCAGTATTTTCGGGTTGTTGCAGCCGACAACTCCCGCCACTCCGACTATGGAGCCTGCTACAATGGCGTCCAGCAGAGGCTTGAGGCTTCCGCCCAAGGCTTTCAAAATGGCCTCGTTCGAAAATCCCGACATAAGCTCAACAGGCTCGACTGGTATAAGCACTCTTGCGGGGTCTCTGTGCGTGTATGCCTCAATTGCCATTTCGACTATCTCGCGGCATACTTTGGTGGCGTTCCGAGGCGTGACCTCCATGTGTATCGCTTCGGGGAAACGGCCCTTGGGCGAAGTGGTGATAAACTTTGTATGGTAGCACTGGGCTACTCTGGGCATACTCGGCATAATGCACTGATAGTCCGCCACAACAACATCCGCAGCGCCCGTTACTATTACCAGCTCTGTCATGAGGTGGTTGCCCGCCAGAGGCACTCCACGCCTCATTAAAAGCTCGTTGCCCGTGCAACACAGTCCCGCAACATTTATTCCCTTGGCTCCCTTGGACTGAGCCAAGGCTATCATTTCGGGGTCTCGGGCGGCTGCCAAAACCATTTCCGAAACAAGGGGATTGTGTCCGTGTACAAGGACATTTACCATGTCCTCCTTCAAAACTCCGAGGTTGACCTTGGCTCTTCCCGGCATGGGAGTGCCGAAGATTACATCGGAGAGTTCGGTGCCTATCATTGAGCCGCCCCAGCCGTCGGAGAGTGATGTTCTGGCTGTTTGCAGCAGTATGCTGGGCACATCGTTGTCACAGCCCATGTGGGTGCGGTGCATTGTTTCGCATATCTCTCTGTCGATACCTCTCGGTACGATTCCCAGATTTTCCCAAAGCTCCATCCTCTTTTCGGGCACTCTCTTTAAAAACTTGAGTCCGGAGCCGAAGGTTGAATAATCTTCAAACAAAAGCTTTGAAAGCTTTATGGCTATAGACTTTGCATCCTCGTCTTCTGAAAATTCAAGTCCTAGTTCCTTTGACAGAGCTTTGAGCTTTTCTTCATCGCGGATGCTGTATCCCGGCGCCTCGTCATTTGCAACAAGATAGAGTGTTTCTAAAACATCTCTGCCGTGATCGGAGTGCGCAGCTGCTCCTCCGGAAACAAAACGCGCGAAATTGCGAGCCACTATGACTCCCGCATCCGCGCCGCACACACCGTATTCCCATTTTCCTTTTCTACCCTCGATAACTCTGCAGGGTCCCATGCTGCAATTTCGGCAGCTTGTTCCGTTTTCACAAAAATTACATGGCGGATTCTGGTAATCAAATCTGTCCCAAACAGTTTCTATTTCTTCCTTTTTTGCCTTTTCG
>JBMNUR010000456.1:0-2560 GCA_050946395.1 Peptococcales bacterium | reverse complement strand
TACCGCTTTCCAGACTAATAATAATGCTTCCAATCAAGGAAATTAGCACCAGCAAGGGAATTATGACTTTATTCCTTCTGAAGGTTGCAATGTATAAAAACTTCCTGTAATCTTCCTTTGACATGGTTGTATTGACGACGATTTTCGGTTGTTCCATTCTTATCCCCCACATTTATTTATATTTGCTTATAGAATTATATGACTCAATTTCCCATTGTTGTCAATATACTTATAGAATAATTTTATAGTTATATAATTGTCGGAAGAAAAACCATAAGCATATATACTGCTAATGCGAATATTACCGTAATATACTGCCATTTGTTCGCTGCTTGATAATAGTCTTTCAAAAATCCACTCTTCTGCCTTTTATATTGTAGGATTACCTGCCAAATCAACAAATAATGGGATTTGACTCGGAACTTGACTGTATAATAGGGCGAGTATCGGAAAAGGTAATAAAGATATAATAACTGATAAAGAAAAGATTAAGTTCATTTTTTATTCCCCCAAAATCCTTAAAACTCTAACGTTGAAAGATATTCCAAGGTTTTTTCTGCGATGTACTCATGTTCAACATTATGAACATAGTGACCGCAATCGAGTTGTATCAGCTGTGCACCGCTCCGGGCTGCAAACCTCTCCTGACAAGGTATCCAGTATTCCCCGATTTCCCTTCCGTCGGATACAAACATAAGTATCGGCAAATCCAGAGCACCGCCCGATGATACTGTCATAGCATTATTATATACCGATTTCCCTTCCAATATATAGTCGATATTTACAGCATTCCTGTACATCAACAGTTTTTGCTGTTCTTTTTCATGTTCAGTTAATGAACTTTCATTAAGAGGATAGACACCCGGTATCCTGTGCAGCCCCAGCCAAACGGTTGCACGTCCAATATACATTAGTTGGTTGAGGCTTGAAAAATTGAAGTACTCATAGCTTTCCGGCACAGCCATATCAAGCCCAATAATAGCCGTTACCTCATCAGGATACTGCTGCGCCCAGTATACGGCTTCCAGACCAGACATGGAATGAGGGAATAATATATATGGTCCGCTTTCTCCTGCCAGGGACAATCCCTGTCTGACTTCGTTGAGCATAGTGTCAATATCCCGTCCCACTTCATAGATATCGGAATATCCATATCCCGCTTTTTCAACTACTGCTATTCTATACTCATCTGAAAGCAAACTGTATAAGGGTTTAAAGTCGTAAACCGGGGAAACCGTTGCGGAACCTGACATGAAAACCAAGGTTGGCCTGTTACCTTTTTCGCCCTCGGCATATACATGTATTTTGTGACCGTCAACATCCACAAGTATACCGTTTGGACGGATAGCATTCACCTCGTTACCAAGAGAGACATGATGATAAATGGTTGTTGTCAATAAAAATATAAATACTATACATAGCAATGCCAATATCAGCTTGCCCGTTATCTTTACTAACCCTTTCATCTCACCCTCCATGTTTGCTTGTGGGATCTATACACATAATAAACGGCCATCACGGCATCCGCAATGTCATTCTTGTCCTTTAATATTTATTACACTTACGAGTATTGTCCCACCCTTTAGGGTAGATCCGCTTAAAAATAATTTCTGCTGCTTCTTGGGCGGAAATCCCGCTTACATCAACTTTTTCTGTATCCATTTTATAATAATTTTTTAATCTTGATACACTTCTGCTAATAAGATCTTCTGTCCGTATTCCCCGTTCTACATCCCTTGTAATTCGTGAAATCAATGCTTGCTCTGAACACACCAGGGAAAACTTATATAGAATACAATCATCTTTATGCAATCTGGACAATACATCATCAAGGATACCTTGTTCATGCATTACCCAACAAAAAATAACATTTTCATATACTGAACAGGAGATGAAATTATTCAAGAGATAGCTAATATTATCTACCACCATATTTTTGGTTTCATCGTTCACAATAAAAGGTGACATATCCCAACACCAGTCACCATCAAGAAAGACGCAGTTTGGCAACAGTTTTTGCAATTCTCTGCTCGTTGCTGTCTTTCCTACGCCCATAGTCCCATTTATAAAAATCAGGTTTTTCATTATCTATTCTCCATGCTAAGGTAATCCTGGTTCATAATAAACGTTTACGAATGGATGTCAAAGTCAACAGGCCCCATAGAATTTTCATATCGCTATATGAAGTATAATTATAGTTTATAGTTTTTGTCAAGTTTTAGTAATATAAGGTGTTTTGTGGCTAGATCTAACGTTTGAATAATATATCGAGGTAGTAGATGAATATCCTGTATTAGTGAAAGATGATGCACATTTTGCACATCATCTTTCATATTTCTTTTATACTTCCTTTATTCTAACCTTATCCTAAAAGCTGTACCATTACCCAAGTCCACATCTACGGTATCGGCTGCATTTCCTGCTTCGCCTACAGTCTCCCCGCCGGGAAGAATCCTATTCTTACTCATCCATTGTCCTTCATGCCACCTGCCTTCTTCAACCAACAGGCTTTTCCCGGATACCACAGGACACACGGTTACAAGGGTATCCACCCCCAACA
>JBMNUR010000455.1:0-2576 GCA_050946395.1 Peptococcales bacterium | reverse complement strand
GGGGGCCGAAATGGGACACGGTCCCTTCGCATCTGCGCCCTGAAAAGGGGCTCTTGGGTCTGCGCGGCGGACTCGGCCTGTTCTGCAACCTCCGTCCCGCAATCCTGTATCCCCAGCTTGCCGGGGCGTGTCCGTTGAAGAACGAGCTCGTCGAAGGCGGGTTGGACATCATGGTGGTCCGGGAGCTCACCGGGGGGATCTACTTCGGAGAGCGGGGCCGGGAAGGGGATTCGGCGTTCGATACGGAGCGCTACAGCAAGTTGGAGGTCGAGCGGATCGGACGAAAAGCGTTCGAGATCGCCATGAACCGAAGCAAACGGTTGTGTTCGATCGACAAGGCGAACATCCTGATTTCCAGCCAGCTGTGGCGCGAGACGATCAATGCCCTCTCCAAGGAGTATCCCGAGGTTTCAGTGACCCATATGTACGTCGATAATGCGGCGATGCAGCTGGTGAGGAATCCCCGCCAGTTCGACACGATCGTCACCAACAACATTTTCGGGGATATCCTCAGCGACGAGGCTGCTCAGATCACCGGCTCGATCGGGATGCTGCCTTCCGCCTCCCTCGGCGAAGGAGGGGTGGGGATGTATGAGCCGATCCACGGTTCCGCTCCGGATATCGCCGGAAAGGATATCGCCAACCCGATCGCAATGATTCTTTCCGCAGCGTTGATGCTTCGCCACTCCTTCGGGATGGAGCGTGAAGCGAAACGGATCGAGGATGCGGTAAGCGGCGTGCTCGATCAGGGGTATCGAACTGCTGACATCATGAGCGGGGGGATGACGCTCGTCGGAACGAAAGAGATGGGGCGCCGCATAACCGAGGCGCTTTGAGGAGGATGTGATATGAAACGTCGTTCAGCACAGATGACCGAAGGGCCGCAGCGCTCCCCCCACAGATCGTTGATGAAAGCGCTGGGCTGGACCGATTCCGAGATCCATATGCCGATCATCGGAGTCGTCAGCGGAGCCAATGAGATCATTCCCGGGCACATCCACCTCAGCAGGATCGTCGAGGCGGTGAAGAGCGGGGTCCGCCACGGCGGAGGAAACCCCGTCGCGTTTCCGGTGATCGGAGTCTGCGACGGAATCGCCATGGGGCACACGGGAATGAAGTACTCCCTCGTAAGCCGGGAGCTGATCGCCGACTCGATCGAAGTAATGGCCAACGCCCATCCCTTCGACGCATTGGTTTTCGTTCCAAACTGCGACAAGGTCGTCCCCGGAATGCTGATGGCCGCTGCCCGGATCAACATCCCCTCGATCTTCGTTTCCGGCGGTCCGATGCTTGCCGGAAAAAAGGATGGACGTGAGCCGATCAACCTTTCGCGGATGTTCGAGGCGGTCGGTTCCTACGCCCTTGGGGCGATCGACGATGCCGAGCTGCTTGACTGGGAAAACAACTCGTGTCCCACCTGCGGCTCCTGTTCGGGGATGTACACCGCCAACAGCATGAACTGCCTCACCGAGGCGATCGGAATGGGCCTTCCGGGGAACGGCACGATTCCCGCCGTCTATGCCGAGCGGGATCGGCTTGCCAAAGAAGCGGGATATCGGATCATGGAGCTGCTCAAAGAGGATGTCCGACCTTTGGACATCATGACGGAGAAGGCGTTTGAAAACGCCCTCGCCGTCGATATGGCGATCGGTTGCTCGACCAATACGATGCTCCACCTGCCGGCGATCGCCAGCGAAGCGGGAATCAATCTGGATACCTTCATCGCCAACGAGATCTCGGCCAAGGTGCCCAATCTCTGTCATTTGGCTCCGAGCGGAAACGATCATGTGGAAGATCTTTTCTACGCCGGTGGCGTTCTGGCGGTGATGCATGAACTGGGACCGCTCGGCGTGCTTCACGGGGATCTGCCGACGGTGAGCGGTAAAACCATCGGCCGGTTGTGGGCGGAGCATCCGGTGCGAAACCATGAGGTCATTCGACCGCTGAACAACCCCTTCGACAAGACCGGCGGCATCGCCGTGCTGAAGGGGAACCTCGCCGTCGACGGGGCGGTGGTCAAACGGAGCGCGGTCGATTCCTCGATGCTGGTCCACAGCGGGCCTGCCCGGGTCTTCGACAGCGAAGAGGAGGCGAACGAGGCGATCTTCTCCGGCAGAATCAACAAGGGCGATGTGATCGTCATCCGCTATGAAGGCCCCAAAGGAGGCCCGGGGATGCGGGAGATGCTCAGTCCCACCAGCGCGATCGCCGGTATGGGCCTCGACAAGGATGTGGCCCTGATCACCGACGGGCGCTTCAGCGGAGCGACGAGGGGTTCCTCGATCGGTCACGTCAGTCCCGAGGCGGCAAGCGGGGGCCTGATCGCCCTCGTCGAGGAGGGGGATGAAATCCTGATCGACATCCCGGGTGGAGAGTTGACGTTGAAGGTGGATGAGGCAACATTGAACAAACGCCGTGCCTCCTTCAAGGAGAAAGAAGTCGTTCGCTACGGCGGCTACCTCGATCGCTATCGAAAGCAGGTGACCAGTGCGAACACCGGAGCAATTTTTGCCCAGGAGTGACGGATGAAATTACGTGGTGCCGAAATCATTTTGGAATGTCTGCTTGAACAGGGC
>JBMNUR010000454.1:0-2583 GCA_050946395.1 Peptococcales bacterium | reverse complement strand
TGTTACTCTACTCACTCTGAACTGGTTGCTCAATATCGTTTCTGAGGGAATCTTATCGCCCGGGCCAAACTCGCTGGAAGCTATAGCGTTTCGCAACACATTGGCCACTGAAGCACTTGCACTCTCGCGCTCTTTTTTTTTACTTTGTCTACTCATCTACACATCAAGCTCTCTTCTTGCAACACTTGTAATACAACCAACAAAATTATACTGGGCAGTGTGTTTTTATGTCAAGTGATTGCAGGAGTGTCAAATGTGGGTAACTTAAGTATCTGTGTTTTCATACAAAAGTTTTAACCGCCTCGATACCCGCCTGCGCAATGGGTATAAAAGTACGAACACTCTCATATCCACCTTGGATTAACAGTTTGAACGAAGTCGATGACATTGTTCTATTTGCCAAAATCCTCAGCAGAAAGTATTTTCCGATAGCATTTCATATAAGGGGTTTCCTCCAACTGGCGCATTTCACAATTTGGCTTCATCTCCATATATGATGGATCGTTTGTAGTAAAAGGCATCCATTTAGCAAGACCATCTCCATTGGGATTGTGGGTTTTCACAAAGTTTGCCCAATAGTCGGCCATTTCCAGTGAAAGCTTGTAATCCTCAACCTTCATGGGACGCCAGTTGCGGTTAATGGTCTCATGGATATACATTTTTTCTGCCGAGTGGTATACGCCTACATTGGGCTCACCCGGAGGTGTATGAGCGAAGACATATAGATATACTGGGTTTTTTTGCTTTTCCGCATACATCTGAGCATAGGCATTGCTTCCGGGAACCATCATGTCCAGCAGATTTCCTCGGGACAAGTATACCTTTCGATCCTCATATGTCCTAGCATTCAGAGCTTCCAGCATTTCTGGGCCATGCTTACCAAAGCGTTGAAGAATGTAGGTGTTAAATGCCTTTTCTTCCAGCAGTGCCTCATTGACAGGTGTTGGCATCAACGAAGACTCATCCTTATTATAGCCAATAATACAGGGAATGTCGGGGTGCTTACCAAAGCGGAGCATATTGCCCGGGCTTTGTGGCAACGCATAGCCATCCACATGGGGAACAAAATGCATCCCAGGTCGGTCCCTTAAAAAGTCCATATGCTTTTCATAAATGGTAGCCTCATCAATTTTCCTTGCCTGGGCGAGGCTGGAAACACCTAGATACTTGAAAAAAGCTTCGCCAAGGCATTCGTGCTCTCTTGTGTTCTGAACCAGCATGCTGCTCAATGGATGAAGCCCGCCACCAGACTGGATGATGGTACCGGACACATAGGATGAGGATAACGGAGAAACCGTCAAGTTTTGTACGCTTTTGGCCCCGGCAGATTGTCCGAAAATGGTAATGCGTTCAGGGTCGCCGCCAAAAGCGGAAATGTTTTCATACACCCACTTCAGTGCGGCAATTTGATCCAGCAAGCCATAGTTGCCTGAGGATCCGTAAGGCGCTTCTTTAGTCAGCTCAGGGTGAGCCAAGAAACCAAATACGGACAGCCTGTAGTTAAAGCTTACATAGATACAACCACGGCGGGCAAAACCGTCTCCGTCTGTTTCTTGTTTATTGGAATAACCACGATGGAATCCACCACCGAATATCCACAAAGCCACGGGAAGCGTCTCACCGGCGCTCTCAGCCGGTGTCCAAATGTTCAGATATAAACAGTCTTCGCTTCTGGGCCATTCGCAGGGATAAAACTCAAGCTGGGTAGTTGTTCCCTTTTTTTGACGGTATTGATAGGGAACTGGCTGGTAGTTATACGCTTTGAGTATGTTGTTCCAAGGCTCTGGTTCCTTGGGAGCTTGCCAGCGCAGGTTTCCTATGGGTGGTTTGGCAAAGGGAATGCCCTTAAAAACGCTAATTGACTGATTGTCAGATGGCAACCCTTCTACGAGGCCATACTTTGTTTTAGCAAGCAATAGAGCCAATGATCTCTCCTCCTAATTTTGCAAAACGGGGCGTGTTGAATTTGCCACGCCCCGGAAGCAAGTTTACATTGTTTATTGGAAATAAGCCTGACTGAAATCGTAATGTGTATTTACTCGGGTTGCGCCCATCAAATCACTGCGAACGATGGCTGTGTACACCTGCATGTGGATGGGATACCAGAACAAGTACTCATCCCAGAAACGATCTTGAAAATCAGCGAGCTTACTCTCCAGTAAGGCGGGATCCATTTCCACAGCCAGCTCTTCGCCCAATTGAATAAGATCTTTACCGTTCTCGGTGTAATCAACAAAGTGCATGTTTTGATCTGCAATGTAACGCAGGAATGTGGCGGTGAACATACCTTGTCCACCCCAACGGCGACACCAGCAATCCCAAGTGTCAAGTTCGTTGGACATCATGGATTTGTATGTAGCGGTATCATATGCCTGAATTATCAGGTTAATACCGACGTCGGATAGTTGGTTTTTCATAACCTGAAGTGCCAAACCCTGCTCACCGAGGCCGTTGTAGATTACGCGGCAATCAAAGCCTTTTGCATAACCAGCCTCAGCCAACAGCTTTTTGGCTTCATCCACGTTTCGGTTAAGAGGCCAGTTATCCTTGTAGTTTTTCACATAGTCAGCACTGGTACTGAAC
>JBMNUR010000453.1:0-2584 GCA_050946395.1 Peptococcales bacterium | reverse complement strand
GTTAGAATGGAAAATAATATAATTAGTTTTAATTTCTTTAAAGAAACATTTTTTAAGTTACCACAAATAGCTTTAATCCTAGATAAGAACCGCAAAATAATTGGATTAAATGAATTAGGGCAAAAGGCATTAAACATAAGCGAAGAACAAGCTTTAATAAAAATGCCTGGAGATATTTTTCATTGTGTTTATGTAGAACTAAGCAATCGGGAGTGTGGATCAAACAAAGGTTGCGAGAAATGCCCCTGTAATTATGTTATATCTAAAGCCTTACTTTCAAATAAGTCGGTTAGACTAAAAGGAACTATAGCTATTAAAGAAAAAGATGACAGTTTAAAATATTTGAATGTATTAATAAGTGCATCCCCCATTAATTACAATGACCAAAGATATTTAATTTTGACTTTGGAAGATATTAGTAATATAACTCAAATCCAAGGAATGGTTTCAATCTGTGCTAACTGTAAAAACCTACTAGATAGGGACCATTGGAAAAGACTTGAGAAATATATAGAGGATAATACGGGAGCAATGGCTACTCATACAATTTGCCCGGAATGCATACGATCTTTATACCCGCAATATGCGGAAAAAGTACTAAATGACATAGAAAAGTCATAAATAGTCTAGACCTAATCAATATTAAATTTGGCATTAAATATTGCCCTTTATATAAAAGTAATGTTATCATGAGTCATAATATTGATAACGGAGTTGAATTTCTCTTATGAAAGTTGGTAGAAATGATCCTTGTCCTTGTGGCAGTGGGCAAAAGTATAAAAAATGTTGTGGTAAAAATGACAATGTTTTAGATTTTAGTGCCGCTCACTTTAATAAGGAAAGGGAACTGCTAATTAAAAACTTTTTTACCTATTTATTTGAAAATCATGATAAGGAAATTATAGATGAATATTTGGAAGTAGCTTTAGATCCTCCGGAAAATTATGATGATGCTCTCCAGGATAGGGATTTCTCATTGATTTTCCAAGGCTTTGGCTTTCACCAAAAATTAGAAAAAGGTTTAACACCATTTGCACATTTCCTAAAAAACTGCTCCAAGGAGCTGGGAACCAGTACCGTAAATTTCTTTAAAAACTATGCACCAGAGTATTATTCTTTTTATCGTATTGAAGAGGTTTTTTCCAATAAGTTAAAACTAAAGGATTTACTATTAGAAAAAGAATATATAGTTAAAAATGAGGATGATTCAGGGGATCTTGAATTTGGTGATATCCTTTTTTGCCAATTAAGTAATTTAGCAAGTGAACCAGAGTTGTTTTTTGACTTTTTGGTAGTTGATGAGTTTCTAAAAAATGACCTAATGGAATATTATCACTCTCTTTTCCAAGAAGAACAATATCAAGATATAGAAACATTTCTGAAGGATAAGGCCTATTACCTTATGAAATATACTTTACAAGATATCAATGAACTTCTCGATGATGAAGAATTTGATAGTGATGATTTTTTTGATCAACAATCTATCTATCTGGGTCAACATTTATTTACTATGTCTTGGTTATATAGCCCTCAACCTTTCTTGGGACAAGATACACCTTTACAAGCTTTTTATGAACCCACTAAAAAAAGAAAGCTGATCAAATATCTTAAAAATCCCACTACCATCGATGAATTCGAAAAAGAAATGATTCTTAATTCTCAAGATATTATTTATGAGCAATTAGGCTTGCCACCCTATAAAATAAAAACCCTTAATGATTTTCCATGGGGAAATGAAGCTTATAAAAATATTGGCGAACTGATGCTTAATTTATTCCAAGGGATATGTACCCCCCTGCAAATTTCCCGAAGTTTACAGATGTGGGCAGATTTTTCCCAAAAGAAAAAACCCAAGGTTATTAAACCTCAGGTTTGGGTAGCAACCATTTTTTATGCCCTCATAAATATAGAACTTATGCCATATCTATCACAAGCTGAAGTTGCCCGAAGATTTGATATCTCCTCTAGTACTTTGGGGAAAAATTACCGACTTCTGCAGGACGAACTAGATTTAGCTATGTATGCTACTTCAAAATACCTTCCAAGGACTTAAGATCTGGCGGAAAACTTCTGATGCCACTAGCTGGGCAAAATTATAACTCAATAATTTCCAAATCATCGGGGACAAATATTTGTCCCTGAAAATATTTTTGTCCCTCGGCTGTATATAGTTCCCTTCTTTCGCTTAAATGGTCATCTTCGGTATGCCACAAAACTAGATTTTTGGCTTTTAGATATTGGGCAATTTCACAGGCTTCTTTAACAGTTGAATGTTGAATTTTTTCCGGATGATACCGACTCCGGTGGGCATCAAGGCAAAAGGCCTCACTCAACAACCAATCTGATTCTTTTACATAAATTTCACTGGATGGTTGATAAGGCTCATCCCCTAAAAAACTTAATTTCTTGCCATTTTTTAAACTCATGGTAAAGCCAAATTGCTTGCATTTCTCTGATTGGAGATCAAAAAATGTTATTTGGGATTGAATAATTTCTTTAATATCCCCATTTTGTACTGGAACAAGTATTATTCTTTTGCCAAGTAAATGGATGATTCGTTCAGACATGGTTAGTTGGCAAATGG
>JBMNUR010000452.1:0-2590 GCA_050946395.1 Peptococcales bacterium | reverse complement strand
CTTGCTGGTTTTATCGGTGATTTTATCAAGCCTACTTCCGATTTCAACAGCCTACGCATCAGAGATAAGCACACCGGGTAGCAACGCAACCTCAAACGCAGTGCTTACCTCGGACGGTCTGATAATCGACGTAACCGTACCAAGCTCCGTCCTTATCCATGTAGACGAGCAAGGCGAGGTAACCACTCCCGACTATCTACCAATTATAAATAACTCAATAGCGCCCGTCTATGTAGACAGCTTAGCAGTAACAACTGAGAATGGCTGGACACTAGACCCGATTAACAATGACTACACAGACTTTAAGGTCAACCAAAAGAACTACTGGCTATCCTTCAACGGCCTAGACCCAAGTTCAAAGCCGATAGCCCTTGCCACCCCAATCAGTGGCTCAGACAGTCTTAATCTGGTTTTATCCGCAGGTGTAGCCCCTCAACGGACAGCTATCAACGCCCTAAATATCGGGGAGATAGTAATAGTTTTAGGCTGGGACGCTAACCCTGACGCAGAGGAAGGCACAGGAGGCGACCAAGGTGGCGGCAATTCCGACCAAGGCTTAGGCGAAATGCCTGACTACTATGTACTAGCCGAGGATAGCGACTGGGCTGGTGAAGCAGATGGCGAGTTTACCTATATAGGTTCTAACTCTTATGTAGCAGTACCTCACGAGATTAAAGGAGTTTCAGTAACTTCTTATGAGAGTATGTTCCGTGATACTGCGGTTACAGGCGTATACTCTGATAATCCGAACATTACAACAACCAAGGCTATGCTTCGAGGCACATCCGTAGAAGAAGTTTTATTGGATACATCAAATGTTACCGATATGAGCCAAATGTTCGGTCAAGTCGTGGCTGACAAGTTAGACCTTACAAAACTTGATACTTCAAAAGTTACGAATTACCAGCATATGTTCTGGGGTGCAAAAGTGCCTATGCTAGACCTTAGCACTTTCGATACCTCAAGTGCAGAAAACGTGACTTATATGTTTATGCAGACTGAGACAAATGAACTAGATTTAAGTTCCTTCCAGTTACCTGAAACTGCTGACACAGATTTCATGTTTGGTTCAACACCTGTTACCACGGGATATGCAAAGACCCAAGAAGATGCCGACAGATTGAATAGCACTTCTGGAAAGCCAGAACACCTGACATTTGTAGTAAAAGGTGGTGGCGACGAAGAAGAAGAAGAAATCCCTGATTATGATAACCCTAACTTTGACCTTGAGGACTACCCAGACGGTTACGAAATGTCAAAAAATAGCGACTGGATTATATTCGCAGGAAACTTAACTTATCTAGGTAAAGACGACAATCTAATCATTCCTGACACTGTAAAAGGAGAAGAAGTAACAAGTTTACAGGGAACATTTAAGCATGAGGACTATTCACACCCAGTAAAAGGTGTATATGTAGATAATCCTAATGTCGAAACTGCAAATCAAATGTTCCAAGATAACCCGTCAACAACCCTTGATTTACAGCATATAAACCTTCCTAATTTAAGAAATGCACAGGCTATGTTCAACAACACGAAAGCCGAAACCCTTAACCTGACAGGTTGGAACATATCAAATCTACATTCAGCAGAAAGAATGTTCAAGGACTCAGCAGCAACTAATATAGTTTTATCGGGTCTGAACTTTGAAACTCTTAACCAAGCAGAGGAAATGTTCGCAGGTTCTAATGCCGACACAATAAAGATTAAATCTATAACTACTGACGTATTTGGAGACCCAAAAGTCGTTTTCAAAGCTTCACCAAGAATGTTTGAGAACGCCGCAGCTACAACTATTGACCTTAGTGAGTTCCCACTTCATATATGGCGAACAGGTGACGTACACTCATTCGACGACCTATATGTAGATATGTTCAAAGGTGTATCTCCAAGTGCAACTGTTTATGCTTACGACCGTGATAACGTAGCAATGATTAAAGAAATGACAGGTACACCAGCAGGATTAAATCCAGTTATAAAAGGACAGCCTGCACTACCTGAGGGCTATGTATTAGCAGTTGATAGCGACTTTAGTGGCACATCAGACGGTGAGTTCAGCTTCGCTTATAAGTACAACGGAAACGTAGGACAATACAAATTACACGACAAATTCATTTTACCGAGCACAATCAACGGTGTAACTCTTACAAGCTACGCCTCAATGATGTCAGGCTGGTACTACGAAGGCGACGCAGAGAAGTTACCGACGCACTTTAAATCAAGCAACTCAAATATCGTCGACATGAGCTATATGTACCAAGGCTACCCGACAGCGACATTAAACCTTGACTTCAACACAGCCAATGTAACCACTATGGAATGGATGTTTGCAGGTGCTGAGGCTACAACTCTTGATTTATCGGGCTTCAATACAGATAAAGTTGAAACCATGAGTTCAATGTTCAACGGAGCAGAAGCGACAACTATCGACATCAGTTCATTCAAACTTGCAGATACTCAACCTGACGTAGACTGGATGTTTAAAGACGCACAAGCAACAACCGTCTATGTACGCTCCCAAGCAGACATTGACTACCTTGAAGCAAACGCAGGCGATATACCTGAAACTCTAAACTTCGTAATCAAATAA
>JBMNUR010000451.1:0-2594 GCA_050946395.1 Peptococcales bacterium | reverse complement strand
ACCCTTTCGCCCCCTGTACATCAGTCTTGTTTCTCATCTGAATTATACAGGTTTTTTATTAGAAGTGGCTCACTTTTTTTCTGGCGTTTTAATTATTTATGGCTCACTTTTATTATAGCGTTTATACCACGGTCATTTTGTCAGGAAGCAGCGGATAAAGAGCCAGGACATTTCCTCTGCCATCTCTTACAATCTGAGCATAGGCATTTCCCCAAAGTAAAAGATGACCCATCAGTGTTTCCCTAAACACAAATGAAGTCATCTCTGGGTTTGGCTCATCGTAAAGCATTTAATATAACTTGTGGTTAATTGCTTTTTCTTTTCCTCGCTCCGTCCGTTTATATATTTGAAGTGGTAAGCTTGCTAACGTTTCCGATAAAACCCTTACACAAGCATATACTGCCGTAGTCTGCATGGCGGTCCTTTCATTTACAGTTTTACCGCTTGTGGATCCGCCAAAGAAAAAAGTATAGGCACTCCCAAATAGACTGTTTGATACAAGTTTATCTCTAGCCTTAAAAAACCGACTTAGTATAGGTATCTGCATATTTTATCACCTCCTAACAATGGGCATTAAAAAAGCACCCATATTTATTGGATACTTTTATTAATTTTATAATATTTTAATCCTCTTCTATTTTGTAAATATCTGTATTCATTTCTATTAATACACCTTGATCCAAATAAATATCAGCTCTTTTAGCTATTGTTTCAATTGTTCCAATTTCTATTGGGTTTTTATTCAAATAATCTATAACTGACTTGTTATTCGTATTTACAATAATTCTACCTTCAGATTGATGTTGAAAATACCTATCTTTTAATTTTAGTTCCTTTGGAGAATCCTTTGCACAATAATGAGGTATCATTTTATCTACATATTCAATTATTTCAAATAAAATTTCAGACTCTTTAGCTCCTATAGATAACAATTTGTTACGAATCATCATAAGAAATTGGTCAATATTATTAATAACAACAATAGCAGGCCTTTCTTCTTCTATCAACATATGAACATCTTCTTTAGAAAGGTTATTTGCAAATTCTCGAAAATAATCGCTAGAAATGGTTGTCGATATTTTTTGTTTACCCACTTTCTTAGGCGTCTCAAAGGAACTTTGCTTAAGAAGATAAAAACAATAGCAAGGTAATTTCATTGTTCTTTTCCTTCTAAAGTAAGTCAAGTCGTTAAGTGTTTTCCCATATACATCATTATACCGACGTGAATAACTAATTACTCCTTCTATATCTGAGGGGTGACAGGCTGCAAATGATCCTTCAAGGATATCTCCTCTACCTTTGGCACTTTCCCTTTCTGCTTCAACCCAAGACTCTGGAGTATTAAATTTGATAGACCCTATATCAACCAGTTTTTTAGCATATTTTACATTGGTACATCGCAAAATAGCATAAAGTTCATTTGGCTTATCCCACATGTTTATCACTTTCCTAACCCAAAATAAATATCTACTTAGATTTTAACTTTATTTTATCATATAATTAGGAATATTTTCTTTTAGAAGATATAAATATCTTCTAAAACACAAGTAATCCCCTGTCATCATAAACAGAAGTGCCTGTTCCACCTCCATTTCTAATTGCTCTATCCAGTGCCATAATTGTAGCCACCGCACCATCAATTCTCCCTGTGCTTTTTTCTTTATCTGGCTTTATATTTCCTGCAGGGTCTGTCCTTACAAATATATTGTCCATCATCCATCTAAGTGTCGTATGACCTCCATGTGCCAATTTTCTCTCCAATGTAAGCTTCATTAATTCTTTTGTAGGTGGGCCATATCTTTAAATCGTTGACCAAATGGAACAACAGTGAAACCAAGGTTCTCTAAGTTCTGCGCCATCTGAATGGCGCCCCAACGGTCAAAGGCAAAAACCTAGTGTCTAAATTTCAGACAAGGTGCGAGTTCTTTCATTCAAAGCTGGACAACAATATTTGTCTGAACAAACGAGTCGCTATTTTTATTACTTAATAACTATATGAACCGACGTAAAACCTCCAAAGCTTGTTTCACCATACTCGTCTACATAAATATGGTAAGTGAATGTACCAGTATCCTTCAGACTGCCGTATTTGTCATAAAAATATAAAGTTCCATTTAACTCGAATCTATCACCGATTTGCTTCTTGACACCGCTTTGCTTCTTGAATAGTCCTAATTTAACTTTCGTTGCGTTGATATCATAATCGCTGTACTTCTTATTAGAGTAGAATTCCAAATGTTCAATCAATGACTCAAGGAACGCGCTTTCAACAATTTTTTTTATTTCTGATTCGGACACCTTTCTCTTTTGCGGTGTTTCAGCTTCCTGTTTTTTATTAACATTGGGTGTGTCATTCTTATTTGACCCTCCCGTAGATTCAGCAGCACAGCTGACACAAACCACTATACAGACAATAATTACCATCACTAAAATTAAAACTCTCTTCATTTAATAAGCCTCCTTCTACTATTTGAGCAAATTTCATATTCTACAGAGCAGTGAAATAGCTAGTTCTAGATTACTTAAAAACCGTTTCACCCCTTGAATATGGAAATTATATACCTTGAATTACTAAAAATACCAAAAGGAAAAAC
>JBMNUR010000450.1:0-2595 GCA_050946395.1 Peptococcales bacterium | reverse complement strand
CCGCCCTTCAGGAGCTGGCCAAACCGGTCTATGAAGAGCACAAGGGGTGGATGAGCGACACGACGGGCGCCCGCTCCTGGGATGACCTGCCCAAGGAGGCTCAGGCGTACTGCAGGCGGATCGAAGAACTGGTAGGCTGTCCGATCAAGTACATCTCCGTCGGTCCGGAGCGCGACCAGATCATCATCATGGACTAGAGAAACACGCTGCGAAAGTCATTGATCATGTGAGAGTGATTGCCTTTCATACATTCACTCTTTCACCCCCTCTTACATTTCCGCTTCGATTATACAATAGTAAAGCGAAGATGTAATTTATTTTGACAGCCTTAATCGGTGCTTTCCCTCTCTTGTTGCATAAGCAGTACTGAAGGCTCGAGCGCCTTGACGGATAGCTGTCGAAGCTGTTCCACGATGCTGTCCAATTCAATTCTGTTGGCGACCCATTGACGCACCAGTTCCGCGGTCTCACCCTTCAAGATCCTTGAGACCGTCTTGCCTTGTACTTTGGTAGTCCAGTACACATAGGGACCATGACGTTTGGAAGGGTCGGAATGACAAGAGCAGTTCTTGGAAGAACACGTCAGATATCGTTCATTGATGGAGCCTTGGGCGATGAAGCCCAAAGCGGATACTTGTTCGAGCAGGCTCTTGTGCTTCTCCAAGCAATCATCGAGTATTTTTCGTGCTTCTTCCGTATTCATGAATCTTGCCCCCATCCATACCCTACAGTATTTTGCGGTAGGGTATACGACCCGTCAAGGGGGGAGATCATGAAAGCCAACCGGTGGTGCAATAATTAAAAGAAACTGCCAAAGCCATTCTTCAACGAGTCCGGTATCACGGCCCCAGGCTGGTGATGGCAGCCACATGGATACCGTCTTTCCTCTGGTAGGCGTACGGCGCTCGGGCGCACAGGACAGCATGAATGAAGGAGCTTTCATTTTTTTCGTATCTATTTTCGAAGCCAACCGTTTCAGGTTCTCGGCTCCTTCTTCTATCGCGCTGTCCCCACCCAGCTTGATTTCTATCAGCCCGTAGGATCCGTTTCTCAGATGAATGACGGCATCGCATTCCAAACCGTTTTTGTCTCGATAGTGATACAAGTTACCATCCAGATAATCCGCATAGATTCTCAGATCGCGAATGCATAGATTCTCAAACATGAACCCCATGGTTTTCAGATCGTCGAGAAGATCCGCCGGCCCGATCCCGAGAGCCGCCGTTGCAATGGATGGATCCGTGAAATATCGCGTATCCGTCGTTCTGATGGCTGTTTTAGATCGCACGTTCGGATTCCAAGCCGGAGCATCTTCGATGACGAACATCTTAGTAAGGGCATCTATATATGAATACAGGGTCGAGGCATCGAATGTATCCGAATGGTTGGCCAGCATATCCTGCCTGATCGTCTCCAAGGAACGTTGAGTCCCTATAGTTCGTGCATAAGACCGAAGAAGTCTTTTCGCCTTTTCCTTGTCCCTTCTTGTAGAATCCACTCTGCTGATGTCGGTCGAAACAATGGCATCAACATAATCCATCGCTTGAAAAAGTGCCGGTCTTTCGTCTAAACCCACAGCCTTCGGCCAACCTCCTCTACAGAGGAAAAAGGCTATTTTTTCCAACCTTGTATCGTCTTCTGCGGAAATATGCCTCCCTTTGAACAAATCTCCAAGAGAAACCTCTCCGCGTGAATCTTTGGACTCGTAGAGACTCATAGTTCGCATGTACAACTTTGAAATCCTACCCGTTCCGGTGTGCATGGACGCATCAATTTCAGCGGGAACGGCAGATCCCGTCAGGATGAATTGGCCGAACTCATCTCGGCGTATCTCCTTCCAGCAAGCGAAGGGGAGAAAGTTCCGCCATGTCTTGATACTGCTTCGTCATGTCGGGTCTGTCCATCTCGAGAACACTGTTAGCTGTTTTTTTGCCGTCGTGGTCTTTCCACACCATTTGGGGTCCTTGGATCAATACGGCACCCTTGGCTTCCAACAGCGTATCCGCAATCCTGGGCAAATAGAAATCCATCGCTCCCATATCTCCTTTTGATTGCACGCGTTATACTACCAATCCAAGCGTTTGGCTATAATCCATTCCAGTATTTGGCTATATTTCATTCCAGCATTTGGCTATTAGTGTACGTTGCCTTAACGTGAGTCAGCCTTCTAAGCCTTGATCATCCGGATGAGCTTCCATTTCTTTAATCTCAGGCACATAATCCACAATATCACCGATATTGCAATTCAAGTATCCACAGATTCGTGCCAAAATCGCCATATTCACCGGCTCATTGTGACTTAGTCCGGACAGCGTAGCAGGACGGAAACCCGCCTCGTCACGGAGTTTTGACTTGTTGATTCCATATTCTTCAATCCGTTTCCAGAGCTTTTCGTACGACCAGGCCATGATATTTCCTTTTTACCATGTACGAATCACCTACCGCGTTTGCTACCACGACGGTAGCAAGCGCGGTAGCAACACAACATCGTGGTAGTAAATTATTTGATCCGATACCTTGTGCTCCGACCGCTACCCAGCATCTCTATGCTCCCATCATCTCCTTCCTGCCATATTCTGGCTATCGACCACGTTA
>JBMNUR010000449.1:0-2600 GCA_050946395.1 Peptococcales bacterium | reverse complement strand
TAACAATCGCTTGTTTCTTATCTAATTCTTTGGCTTCGATGGTAATTGAAGCAAAGTTTGTGAATTTGCTTAAATAGTTGATATTCTTCTTGATGAAGTTTGCTAATTTCTGATCATGAGTTTCTAAATATAATTCTATTTTCTTACTATTTGGAACATTCTTACTAGTTCTTATCGTTCTTACTGCAGTTATGATATCATAAATAACTTCAATCTTATTGGCATCTCGGTATGTATAGTCCTTATTTACCAAAGGCCAAGGACTAACAGTAATACTACCTTCATGATACTTTTGATAGATTTCTTCAGTAACGAATGGCATGAATGGATGAAGCAATTTCAAAATAGCCGTTAAACCATACGCTAAAACAGCACAAGTATTGATTTTTTCTTTTTCAGTTCCGGTCTGGAAAGTAACCTTTGTCATTTCCAAATACCAACTAGCAAAATCATTCCAAGTGAATTTATAGATCGCTTTTGCAGCTTCACCAAAATCAAATCGTTCATAGTTTTCATCTGCAGCTTTGATTGTTTTATTTAAACGGCTTAACATCCATTTGTCGACAGTATTCAGTAACTTTGGATCAATCGGTTCTTTTTGATAGTTATTGCTGGCAAAATTCAAGCCGATAAACCGCGAAATATTCCATATTTTATTGATGAAATTCCAAGCAGCTTCAATCTTTTCTTCTGAATAACGGAAATCAAGTCCAGGAGCTGATGAAGTAGTGATAAAGTAACGAAGGCTATCCGCTCCACATTTATTAATGGCATCTAACATATCAACACCATTTCCCAGTGATTTACTGATTTTGCGTCCAAGTTCATCGCGAATCAGCCCATGAATTAAAACTTTTTTAAATGGTCTTTCTCCCAATAAATACTGAGACATAAACGCCATTCTTGCTACCCAGAAAAAGATAATATCATAACCTGTTACTAAGGTATCAGTAGGAAAGTATCGCTTAAAATCAAAGGTGTCATTTGGCCAACCAAGCGTAGAAAAAGGCCATAATCCACTTGAAAACCAAGTATCCAATGCATCCTCATCTTGAACCCATCCTTCTTCTTTTGGAGCAGTTTTACCCACATAAACCTGGTCATCTTTATACCATGCGGGAATTCTATGTCCCCACCATAATTGACGAGAAATACACCAATCTTGAATATTATTTAGCCAGTTCACAAATGTCTTTTCAAAACGAGCAGGAACAAAGGTAATCTTTCTTTCTGGATCTTCTTGCATAGCTAATAAGTCTTTTGCCAGTTTATCCATCGCAACGAACCATTGCTTTGATAACCTCGGTTCAACAATCACTCCCGTACGTTCACTATGCCCAACAGAATGGGTCATTTTTTTAATCTTGACACATAATCCCGACTCTTTCAAGTCTTCAACAACCGCCTTACGACAACTGAAGCGGTCCATTCCTCGGTATTTTCCAGCCAGTGCATTCATCGTACCATCTTCTTCCATACACAAAGGACGAGCTAATTGATGGCGAAGTCCTACTTCAAAATCATTAGGGTCATGTGCCGGTGTCACCTTAACAACACCTGTTCCAAAACTCCTGTCGACGTATTCATCGCTGATAACAGGAATTTTAGTCTTTGTCCCTGGAATATATACCTCCCTGCCAATGTACTTTTGATAACGTTTATCCTCTGGATGAACCATTAAGGCAGTATCACCAAACATCGTTTCCGGACGAGTTGTTGAAATCTCTAAGCCGCCTTCTCCATCAACAAAAGGATAAATAATATTATAAAAAGCACCTTCAATATTTTTATATTCCACTTCGATATTCGATAAAGCTGTTTTGCTTTGAATATCCCAGTTGATAATCTTTTCTCCACGATATATAATTCCATCATTATACATTCTTATAAATACTTCGTTAACCGCTTGGTTTAGCCCTTCATCCAAGGTAAAACGTTCCCTCGTATAATCTAAGCTCAATCCGATAGCTTCCCATTGTTTACGGATAATACTCGCATATTCTTCTTTCCATTGCCAAGATACTTCAAGGAACTTTTCTCTGCCTAAATCATAACGAGAAATGCCTTTTTCCCGTAAACGCGCTTCAACTTTTGCTTGCGTCGCAATTGAAGCGTGGTCCATACCAGGTAAATATAGCGCATCATACCCTTGCATTCTTTTTCGGCGAATGATGACATCTTGTTGTGTGGTGTCTAAGGCATGACCTAAATGGAGTTTTCCAGTAATGTTTGGTGGTGGAATCACAATAGTATAAGGTTTTTTACTGATATCTCCCGCAGTAAAATAACCATCCTTAATCCACTTTTGATACTTTCCCGATTCTACTGCTTTAAAATCGTATTTTGTTGATAAATCTTTTAATTTCATTCTTCTCACCTCATGATAATAAGAAAAGTCCCTAGAAGCTAGGGCTTCTAAGGACTGATTACTTGCTTTGAAGTTTTCAGTGGTACCACCTTAATTCCCATAAAGTTACCTTTATGAGCACTTATTTATCTGATAACGTAGATCAAACGGATAAAGCTACTATTCTTTCACTCTACCAATTCCAAGGCTACCTTCAATGCATCAGCTATGACCTTTCACCACATCGGTCACT
>JBMNUR010000448.1:0-2606 GCA_050946395.1 Peptococcales bacterium | reverse complement strand
TCTACTTCAATACTATTTGGTAATCCTGTAGCTAAATTTCTACCTTTGATTGTGAAAGTAGCTGCTGGATTGGGATTTGTCGCATAGCCAATATGTATTTTAGCGTGTTCCGCTGTACGTTCACCAATCTCTAGGTTATAATTGCGTTTCATATAACGGACTATGGCTTGATTCATATCATCACCACCCACTCTAATGGATTTACCTACCACAATTCCGCCTAAGGAGATAATGGCTACTTCGGTAGTCCCACCTCCAATATCCACAACCATATGACCGATAGGTTCATAAACCTTAATTCCAGATCCAATGGCTGCGGCAACGGGTTCTTCGATGATAAATGCTTCCTTGGCCCCCGCTTGTTGTGCCGCTTCAACAATAGCTCTACTTTCCACTTGAGTAATACCTAGAGGTACACCGATGAGAACCCGGGGGCGAACGATACCCATTCCTTTAATTGTTTTAGTAATGAAATATTTTAGCATCATTTTGGTAATATTAAAATCGGCAATTACGCCATCTTTTAAAGGTCTAATAGCAACAATGTTACTAGGTGTTTTTCCAATCATGGCTTTGGCTTCATCACCTACTGCTAATAGTTCATTTGTATGAGCCTGAATGGCAACAACAGATGGTTCTATTAGTACAATACCTTTACCTTTTAAAAAGACTAGTGTATTTGCAGTTCCTAAATCAATTCCAATGTCTTTATTTAAACCAACTTTGAATGTAAAACCTGGCTTTTCCTTTTGTGCACTCATTGTTTCCACCTCATAAAAGTTCTCTAGTCTAGTATTTGTTATTAGTTATTCACTATACGTTTTAAGTATTTTTGCTAAAAAAATGATATTGCAAATGGAAAAAAATTATGTTGTAATAATATCATTGCAAATTTAGGAGGTGGTTATAATGAAGCCTGTTAATCAAAACGAAACTCCCATATTAGATGCTTTAATGGATTATGTAAATGAAAAAACAATTCCTTTTCATGTTCCCGGTCATAAACAGGGTAGAGGAAATAAAGCATTAACTTCTATTCTTAGCTCAACAGCTTTATCTATTGATTTAAGTTGTATGGAGGACCTAGATAATATCTGTAACCCTAAAAGTGTAATAAAAGAAGCGGAAAATTTAGCTGCCGATCTTTATCAAGCAGAAAATGCTTTTTTCCTTGTTAACGGAACCACTTCCGGTATACAGGCTATGATTATGAGTGTATGTAATCCTGGAGATAAAATTATTTTACCACGCAATGCCCACAAGTCAGCTATTGGAGGCATTATTCTAAGTGGTGCTCATCCTATATATATTGAACCCGAAATAGATCCCTTTTGGGGAATTGCTATGGGGGTAACCCCTAGAAAAGTTCGGGAAACCTTAGAATTACACCCCGATGCTAAGGCAGTTTTTGTGATTAATCCAACCTATTATGGTATTGCTTCTAACTTAAAAGAAATTGTAGAAATAGCCCATAGTTGTGATGTACCAGTATTGGTTGATGAGGCACATGGGGCCCATTTGGTATTCCATGAAGATTTACCTCTTTCTGCAATGGAGGCAGGTGCGGATTTAGCTGCATCAAGCACTCATAAGCTAGCCGGTTCCTTAACTCAAAGTTCGATCCTTTTACATCAGGGGAAATTAATTAATCCTGAGTATGTTAAAGCAGTTTTAAATTTAACGCAAACTACTAGCCCTTCTTATATTTTATTAGCTTCTTTAGATATTGCTCGGAAAGAAATGGCTTTATCAGGCCAAGAGCGGGTAATTAAAACAATTGAGCTAACGAGAAAAGCTAAAAAGGAACTTAAAAAAATCCCCGGGATTTATGTGTTAGACGCTGATATATTGGATAATAACGGAAAATATGCTTTGGATCATACTAAACTTGTAATTAATGTGCGTGAACTAGGTTTTTCCGGATATGAAATAGAAAGAATTATGCGTAAGGATTATCACATTCAAGTAGAATTATCCGATTTATATAATATTATTGCTTTAGTTACTATAGCTGATGATGATTTAACAATGGAGGCATTTATCAATGCCTTTAAAGAGATTGTTTCATCACGCCCTGCGAATAAAATAGTTAGATATGCATTTGATTTACCGAATTTACCCGAACAAAAAATATTGCCCCGGCAAGCCTTTTACGGTGAAACTCATATAGTACCTCTTAGTGAGGCTGTCGGGGAAGTAAGTGCCGAAATGATTATGGCTTATCCGCCAGGTATACCGCTAATTTGCCCGGGGGAAATAATAACTAAAGAAATTATTGAATATGTCCAACTTCTTCATACCGAAGAAGCTCAATTACAAGGTACCCAAGATCCCCGAGTTCGTAATATAAAAGTTCTCAACCATAGACTAGTCCTCTTACAAAATCAAAATGATTCTATTCAAAATGCTGGTTAAGAGACGCATAAGCGTCTTTTCAGAATGTAGACAAACTCCATATTTATCAACGTTACGCTGGCTTAGACAATTTTATTGTGAATGAACTCAACGGCTTCAGGAATTAGCAAAACTCACCTTCGGTTCAAACAGTTGCTAATTCTGGTCTTCAGCCGTCTGCGTTCTTTTTATCTAAACTCGCCAAATGCTTC
>JBMNUR010000447.1:0-2610 GCA_050946395.1 Peptococcales bacterium | reverse complement strand
AAAGTGTTTAGTTTTTTATTGGAAAGAGACAGCAAAGGGAATAAGCTTCCATCGAGAAATAAGATTTTTAGAAAAATATTAAATAAGCATTGTATATTAAATGACATAGTGTCTGTTACAGAAAAGAAGGTTATTGAAAACTCTTATATTAATGTATCAGAAGTTTTGAAGTTTCTTATAAAATATTACCTAATAATAAAGGAGGATGTTATGAATAAGGAGCAGATTGACACAGCAGTAAGTCTGGGAAAACAAATAGTTAACGATGCATATATCCCAGGAGAGGATAAGAAGGATGTGCTAAAGAAAATAAAAGGTGACCTTTATGCATTGAGAAAAACACGTACACCATCAGATTTTGTTACGCAGATTAATACCCTACAGTTTAGGTATGGAGTTACTGTCTCTAAAGATATTTTACAAGGAATTATAAATGAAGTTCCATTTGAGGACTTTAAAGGATATTGTATTATGGGCGCTTTAAATAACTACAATTACTATTTTAATGCCAATAGAAAAAATAATAAGGAGGAAACGGTAAATGAATAAAGCAAAAGCAATAACAATAACATATTTAACAAAAGCTACATATGCATCACTTAACGGTTCGGATAAAGAGGTTGATAATATATCCAGTATAAAGAAAATTAGAAAGAATGATGGTAAAGATTATCCTTATTGCTCATCTCAGGCTGTACGAAGGGCTATAAGAGAACAGCTTGGAGTGCTGGGATTTGAATTGTCTGAAGGAGTGGTAGGAGAAAAGGAAAAGGGAGCAGCAACAACTAAATGCCAGCCCCAGCAGTATATTGATGATGATTTGTTTGGATTTATGAATGCATCTGCAACGACTATAAAAAGAACAAGTCCTGTTAGGGTATCTCCTTTAGTAGCTACAACACCTTATTTGGGAGAGTTGGATTTTGGCACAAATTATATGTCCCTAAGTTCTGGTGGAAATCCGAATATATTTGAAACAGAAATACATTCTGGCTACTATGTTGGAACAATATTAATTGAATTAGACAGAATAGGAGAAAAATCCCCTGGGGATAATTATGAATTAAAATTATCTAATGAAGAAAAAGAAAAGCGGGCAGTTGCATTAATCGATGCAATACAGAACTTGTGGACTGTTGGAAGACAGAGTAGGTTCTTAACAGATATATCTCCCAAATTCATTGCGGCATCACTTATGAAAGTAAAAAACCCAGTTTTCATGGAGGCAGTAAGAGTTGATGAGGACAACCAAATTAATGAAGTGCTTATCAATAATACAATCAAAGATTTTGGTAATCAAATAATTCATTATGTCGTAGGAGAAAGAAAAGGATTCTTTAGTTATAACACAGATTCATTTAAGTCATTAGGGGAAAGCTTTAATACGATTAAACAATGGATTAAGGATACTTATAAGGAATCATAGAAAGAGGGTTGAAAATGCAGGGCTTAATGATAATTCTTTATGCTGAAACGGCTTCCTTCAGAGACCCTAATACCCACCTATACCAAGAAACTTTGCCTGCTCCATCACCTACGAATATCGTAGGTATGGTAGGGGCGGCCTTGGGAATTAGCTTTAAAGAGTCTTTAGAGTTCTTTAAAAACAACAGAATAGGTATAGGTTATAGTGCTAATAGGGAGGGTTTTGGAAAAGATCTTTGGAGTTACTCAAAAATTAAATCTGGTAAAGTTGGTGCTGATATATTAATAAGAGAATTCTTTTTTGGTATTAACGCCGAGTTGTTTTTAGCTTGCGAAGACCGAGTTCTAATCAATCAATTACAAAATGCTTTTAAAGATCCTTCCTATGCCCTTACTTTAGGAAATAGTGATGAACTTGTTAAAATTATTAGTACTGAGATTATCGAAGACATAGTTTTTTGTGAGGAAGACAAGATAGTAAACACATGGATAGTAGGGAATCATATTAGAGATTTTAAGCTGGATTGGGATTATATAAAATCTACCCCCATAAAAATGACCATAAAACCGCCTATAGTTAAAAATTTGCCTATTGATTTCAAATTTAATGAAAACGATGAAAGAGAGGCTACTAAGTTTGAGAAATTCACCTTTTTTGAAGAAGCTCATGTATTGAACAGTGTATTAGGTGTTTATAAATTCAAAAACAGAAATGTGCCTTTATTTATCTTCGATAAATAGTAGGAGAGTATTGTTATGTACTATGCTAAACCAGTCCAGGGATATAAAGGAAGTTATGAGTATCATGTAAAAAGATGTATCGAGATATTTTATTTCGAATTTGAAGGAAAAAAAACTTCATTAAGGAGAATATTAGAAAGAATTGGCTGGGAACTTGAACAGTTTAAACTAGATATGTATATAGCGGTTGCTATGCATGATTTCGGTAAATTATCTGAAGTTTTTCAAGAACAAATGCAATGTAAGATTGATAGCCGAAAACCAAAGAACTATTTTCGACATGAGTTGCTATCAACCGCTTATACAATACTAGTTAATCAGGATGGCCGAAAGAATTGGGAGAGAGAATTTCCTTTTGTTTATTACATTATTCTATCTCATCACAAAAGGCTTAATCCTTTATTGTCAGATTTTAATAGGGAATTTAACAACGATGTATGGCCT
>JBMNUR010000446.1:0-2617 GCA_050946395.1 Peptococcales bacterium | reverse complement strand
GTAATTATCCAAATCTTTACCGTTTAACTTTTTTTGTAAGTTAAATATGGCAATTGCATCATCTTTGGAAAATTTCTTTTCTGACTTAATCTTGTTCATTGTTCCTATTGTGAAAGGTCCCAGTGATTCAACCTTTTTATTGTTTTTGCTATAAAAATCTAGTCGATAGGAACCGCCAATATCCCCTTCAAGTATAAAAAGATAAAAATAGTTATTTACCGGAACATCTTGAGATAAAAAGCTACCTAGTTTCTTCAATCTTCCTTCTACAACATCAGGATTTCTAACTAGACCATAATGAATAAATAACGTCTTATCCAGGTAATTTAATACACCTATATTTAATTGAGGATTTTTGACTGCATCATAAATTATTTCCTGAGATTTTAATTTAATCTGATATACTCCATTTTGTATTTCCTTAACCGTTAATAAAGCGTCACCAATTTCCTTTTGATAGATATTTTCGCTGGGTTTAGGATTATATGTTTTTAAAACAAACTTATCATCAAAAACTGTTCCCCATATCAAAAATCCCGCTAATGAAAAATAAAGACATAAGAATGTTAATATTCTTTTATTTCTCCTCAATTAAGCTCACTTCCTTTCTCAACATTCCACACTCCAACTTTTTTAACTAAATTGCCTCTACATCCAAGGGGATGCCTCTTGAGGGATTTTTATATAAACTGATTGCATTTTGGGGACATTGAGAAACACAGACCCCACAGCCCATACATTTTTCTTGGAAAATTTCAAAGGATTCATCGATGGCATTAAAGGGACATTTCTTTTGGCATATACCACATTGGAGACAAATGTCCTTCTCAATATCCGCCGTAAAGCCAGAGGAAGCAAGCATAGGCACTCCATGTTTAACCATGGCTTCTAATCCTAGACAACAACATTTACAGCAGTTGCAGATTACATAAAATCTATCCAAACAAGCTTGTTTAAAATAGGCACTATGAATACAGCCCTGTGCATGAACTTCCTCAAGGAGAGCCAAGGCTTCCTCTTGAGTTATTCTTTTAGATTTATTAGGTTGATGTTCAAGGACAAAATCCGTAAAAGGCTTCCCAATAACCATACAAACCATTGAAGGTTGACAGGGGTTAGGTGCGGAAGCACGACAGGGACATTTCAAGACAACTATATCCAAGGGATGGCTTAAAACTATTTTTCTTGCAGTGGGATAGGGAATAATTTGTTCCAAATCTTGTAAAGGGATACTTTTATTGATGGTAATAATTTTCTTGGCCAAGTTAGGAGTTAAAACTTTGGCATGATAGGTAGCGGCTATTTTTTCAGGATCTCTTTTGGCAAACCTCGGAAGAAAGGTTCGAGCTATTTTTAGATATTTATCTGTCCACCGGGCATAAACATACATATGTAAAAATTTCCGAAAATTTTGGGCGCCATGTTCTTTAAAAGCTTCCCTGGTAGATTTCTTTATCATATTTTCTTTTAATCCTCCAGCCATTTGTTATCTATTTTAAATAATAACCTAAATAGCCCAATAATCAAACTAATACCTAGGAACATCAAAAACCAGCCCATATCAGGCTGGTCTTAAATCGTAAATTATTTAGTTGCTTCCTGTGGCCTTGCTCTTTCAACTACCTGTTTACTAAAGGTAACAATCGGATAGAGAACGATAATCCCAATAGTATTGAGGACAGTAGCAGGCAAAACTACAGTAGTAAAAAGGACTAGAAAAGGTGCAGGTAGTCCTGTTAAAGCTAAAGCTGTAGCTAAAAATACAGTACCACTTAATATCGTTCCTAAAGAACCAATAATACCTGCAGTTATTACATTGGGTATTCTATCAGCAAGTACTTTGACCAGTAAATATACAAACAAGCTTGCGGCAACCTTATCAATTAGGTTAGGTATTTGTCCGGCAGGAAAGGTAGTAGTAAGAGCCGCTATAATCCCTGCTACCACACCGGCTAAAAGGGAGGCTTTGAGGTCCTTTTTTAAAAGGATAATTACAAATAGCATAGCTAAAAGTAAGTCAGGTTTCATCCCAGCTCCATAACCGGGAACCACAGCATGTAAGATAAAGCCTACTGCCAAAAGTAAACTAATTTGCGCCATTTCTCTGATATTCATTTGAACTATTCTCCTCTCACTTTCTAAACTCAACTTTTCTCGACTTTTCTAATAATCTAGGACACTCTACTTACTCAACTAACTATTCTCAACTTAACTCGTCTAGGCATCACAACCTTTGTTTATTAGTGACTAGTGGCTAGTCACTAAAATATAACTTATATATAAATATAACTCTTTAAGCAAAAGTGTGCAAGACAATTTTTCACTGTTAGACTTTTCACTGTTCTTATGCTTTAATGCTCACCAATAATTCTCTCTTTTAATATTATAAAACGAAGGAGGGAAAAAAGATGAGATTAATCCAACAATGGGCAACTCGATTATCTAAGGATAATTCATATTGTAATAGTAACTGTAATAGTGGGAATAATGGTAATCAATTACAACAATGGGCGGTAATTTCTGCTTTTTTTGTATTGTTAGGTGATTTTATTGCATTTATTTTAGCAGTTCTTGCAACACAAGAATGTTCTAATACAAATGCCAACAATTGCCCGGT
>JBMNUR010000445.1:0-2619 GCA_050946395.1 Peptococcales bacterium | reverse complement strand
AAAGAAACTTTGCAAGGAATAAAAAATTGTCCATACATAGGAAAAGGAGAGCTGGATATAATGTACCGATTTGGCTTGCAGCTTGGTAATAGCGATAGATTAAGCCAACGGAAATACTTTGAAATCGTGCAACAGCAATTAAAAACAGAAGAAAAAAATGCTCTACAACTTCACTTTCGTTATGGAAAAATGTATCGTAGCTTGGGATTATTATTAGGTCTAGGTATAGCCATTATATTGCTCTAGTTTACGAATGGAGGAAGCAAAAGTGAACATTGATATTATATTTAAGATAGCTGCGATTGGTATTTTGGTAGCAGTGGTAAATCAAGTTCTCTTAAGGGCAGGCAGAGAAGAAATAGCTATGTTGACTACCTTAACTGGCGTAATTGTAGTTCTATTAATGGTTGTCAACTTGATTAATGATTTATTCAACAGTGTGAGGAGTATTTTTCGCTTATACTAGAGCTTATTCTAGAGAACTTAGAAAAAGGTGTTTATTTTATGGATATCATTCAAATTGTTGGAATAGGTATTATTGCTGCTATTCTTTCTATGATTATAAAACAGCACAAACCAGAAATAGCCTTTCTAATAAGCATTGCTGCAGCTATTTTAATATTTTTTATTATAGCAAACAAGCTACCATATATTGTTAATGTTTTTAACGATATCATCAACAAAACTCAAATTGATTCAGTATTTATATCAACACTATTAAAGATTGTTGGTGTGGCATACATCACTGAATTTGGATCACAGATATGCAAAGATATGGGTGAGAACAGTATAGCATCAAAAATAGAACTGGGCGGAAAAGTAATAATAATGATTTTAGGTTTGCCAATATTGACTGCGCTTACTGAAACGATATTGGAAATATTACCATAAGGGGTCTCTACATATGAGAAAATTAATAGTTATTAGCTTTGTTGTAATATTAACTCTAATTCCAGTAAACAAGGTAAAAGCATTGAATACAGAGGAAAGTAAAATTGACTTAAGAGAAGAAATAAAAAAAATAGCTGATGAGCAGCTTGATTTATTGAACATTAATCAATGGGATCATGTTATTAAAGAGATAGACGATTATCAATTTAACTTATTAGAAAATGCAAATCTTAAAGAATTGATTATTGATCTTGCAACGGGAAGATTTGAAATAGATTGGAAACAAATATATGAGAATTTATGTAAGACCTTTTTATCAGAAATACGATTAAATTTATTACTTATGGCAAAGATCTTTGCCATTGCTGTGGTTATTGGTATATTAGATAACTTTAAGTCAAATTTTAGCCATAGTACAATAGGAGAGTTAGCGTGGATGACATGCTACATGATGATAGTTGTTTTAATAATTCAGAGTGTGATACTAGTTCTCAATGTTGGTACAAATTCTATCGAACGAATGACTTCTTTTATGCAAATACTTTTTCCCACTCTTTTAGCTTTTCTTATTGGGATGGGTGGTATTGCTTCCTCTGGTATTATGCAGCCGGCTACAGTATTATTGACTGGGGTTACAGGAGTTTTTTTGAAAAATGTTATGATCCCTCTAATACTATTGTCAGCTATACTAGTATTGATCAGTAATATTAATGAGAGTATAAGCTTAAAAAATTTAAGTAAGTTAACCAGGAATATTTGTTCATGGATATTGGGAATAGTTTTTACTATTTTTATTGGAGTTCTTAGTGTACAGGGAATACTGGCAGCAACCTTTGATGGCATATCTATCCGTACTACAAAATACGCTATAGAAACTTTTGTACCAGTAGTAGGTAAAATGTTTTCTCAAACAGTAGATGTTATTATTAGTTCATCCTTAATGCTAAAAAATGCAGTAGGTGTGCTGGGATTAATAGTAGCTATATCAGTTTGTCTATATCCCATATTAAAAATTTTTTCATTAATTGCAATTTATAAACTATCTGGTGCTTTGCTAGAGCCAATAAGCGATAAAAGAATTGTGTCTTGTTTAAATGAAATTGGTAGTGTGTTAGTCATACTCCTTGTGACATTGATTGGAATTGCAATAATGTTTTTTTTAACAATAGCATTATTAATGGGAATAGGTAATATAACTGTAATGATGAGATAAAGGTGAGTTTGAATGATAAAACAATGGATTTTAAATATAATTGCAGTAGTTGTATTAGGAACACTGCTGGATATGGTTATACCCAGTGGAAATATAAAAAAATATACTAAGTTCTTTATTGGTCTTATTTCTATATTGGCAATTTTGCAACCTATTATAAAGATGACTGGAAACATACCTCAATTAACAAAAGACATATGGATAAGACAATTAGATGCAGAGCTGGAAACTATGAGTATCGAAAGTAAAGATTTAGAAAAAAGCCAGGAAAAATACTTACTGGAGCTATATAAAAGCAGATTAGAGGAGGATATAATCAATAGACTTAACCAGTATGTACCTGATTCAGAGGTTTTAGTAATTGCTACACTGGAGAAGGTTGAAGGGCAAGAAATGTTTTTATTAAGTCGTATTGATATTAACATAGGTCCTTCAAAACAGGTAAATATTGAACCAGTAGAGATAATCGTAGGCGATAGATTATCAGAGGGAGGAAGTTTTAATTCTCAAATAAA
>JBMNUR010000444.1:0-2621 GCA_050946395.1 Peptococcales bacterium | reverse complement strand
CCGTGGTTTAATTTATTTTTGCGCCCACGCGCTCACGGGCTCACGAAATAACGCGAGCATACTTGTTTAAAACGCCTCTATTGCGGTTAAATTAATACTAACAGGCTGGTTTAAAGGAGGATTTTTATGGCCAGTATGAATGTCCGAGAAATGCATAAAAGATTAATGTTATACAAAATGGTGCAAGAAGTTATGAAAAAAGCAAAAAGATCGATAATTGGGAAGAAAGCTGTTCTTCACCTTGGTTGTGTAATGTATATAGCAGCCAAAATGTCGTAAATCTTGATAGACGTCGTTAAAGTTGACTTACCACTCTAGCTCAATTGCAGGATAAAGGCAAATTTAGTCGAATATAGAGCGAAAAGGGGGAATATTTCATGGATTTACGCAATTGTCCGGAGTGTGGTAAAGTTTTTGTATATACAATAGCTAATCTGTGTCCTGCTTGTAGAGAAGAGGAGGAAATGGAATTTACCAGGGTTAAAGAATATCTTTATGAGAATCCCAAAATTGGCATTTATGAGCTAGCCGGAGAAACCCAGGTAGACGAGGCTAAAATTGTTCGTTGGATTAGAGAAGGTCGTATTGAGGGCAAAAACTATTCAGGTTTGGCAGTCCCCTGTGAGCGGTGTGGTAAGTCGATATTTGAGGGCAGGTATTGCCCACAATGTTCTAATGATTTAGCCAAAGGTTTTAGTAGTATTACCGCTAAGACAACAAAAACTCGTAGTAATAATAAAGGTAAATTCCATATTTTCCATCGAGATAATGCTAAATAATTTTTATCACCTACCGATATATATGGTAGGTGATTTAATTTTTTAGGTGGTGCTTAAAAATGAAAATTTATAATGTCCCAGGGATTTTAAAAGCATATAATCAGAAAAAGATTCGAGGCACATCTGCATCCTCCATTGTAGAAGGTAAAAAAGATGAAATGCAGGTTTCTAATGAAGCTCAATTAATGAGTAAAATTCTTCAAGCTGCAAAAAATGCACCGGAAATCCGGGAAGACAAAGTTAATCAGCTAAAAAGTACCATAAAACAAGGTACTTATAATGTTCCTACTGAAGATATTGCCAAGAAGATGTTAAATGGGATACTTTTTGATAGAAAAGGATAATACCGCTAATGGGTGGGCCAGTGGGCGCGAAACAAAATTTATATCGAACGAATGAAGTGAGTGGGATCTAGTTTTACTTTTGCACTTTTTAAGTAAATTAATGGTGGTGATTGTCATCGATGCATTAATTGCTATTTTAAAACAACAGCTTAAAGAATATGAAAACTTATTAGAGTTGGCTAAACAGAAACAAGCGGCTTTGATTATCAATGAGATAGAATCTTTAGAAAATATTAATCAAGCAGAACATAAATGTATTCTCGGGGCGACAAAATTAGAAAATAAACGTTTGCAAATTATCCAAAGTCTTAAGGAAGTTTTCGGGTCAAAAGTAGAAACATATTCCTTAAAGGAAATGGCGAAAGTAGCATCTGAACCTTATCAGGGAGAACTCGACAATGTTTACCAAGAGTTAAACATTGTAGTAGAGGAATTGCATAAAATTAACCAAGAAAATGCCAACCTCATTGAACAGGCTTTAAAAATAGTTAATTATACAATTAACACCATAGCACAATCTGAGCGGGAAGTAACTTACACTGAAAAGGATTCTAAAGCAACCAAGCCTGTAAGCCGAATCTTCGATTCAAAAGCTTAATCGAACGTTTTGAAAAGTATGGTCTGGAGTCTCAGATTAAAAAGTGTTGCAGTGTCTGTTGCTGCAAACATCGTTGAGGGTTGGTAGAATGCTTAGTAGTCTCCTTAGTAAGATCAATGAAGACCTTCAAGATTTAAAGACGAATAGACGAATAGACGATTCCCGAAAGTGAGGCAAACATTATGCGTACTACTTTTTTTGGTTTAAATATCGGTGCTAAAGGCTTAGCTGCTCAGCAACGGGCCTTAGATATTACCGGTCATAATATAGTTAATGCCAATACAGTTGGCTATACTCGCCAGGACGTTGTTATGCAGTCAGATATGCCCGTTAAAACCAGTAATGGCTTTATGGGAAGCGGGGTAAAGATTACTGATGTCCGGCGGATGCGAGATAATTATCTTGATTTACAATTTCGCACGGAAAATAAATTTAAAGGGTATTGGGGCTTTAAGGATAATACCTTGCAAAAAATAGAGGTCATCTTAAATGAACCGTCTGATGCGGGATTACGGTCTACAATGGATAAATTCTGGAGTGCCTGGGAAGACCTAAGCCGTAAACCGGAAAGTTCCGCTGTGAGAACCACTGTTGTTGAAACTGGCCAGGCGGTAGTTGAGACTTTCAACCATATGGATAGGCAGTTCCGGGAATTACGAGATGATATTGATAACTCCATCAATGTTAATATTCGGGAACTTAATTCTATAGCCCTACAGATCAAAGATTTAAACTATCAAATTGTAAAAAGCGAAGCCGGAGGACCCAAAGCCAATGATTTACGGGATAAAAGAGATCTTCTATTAGACCAGATGTCAGAAATTGTTGATATTGACGTAGTAGAAGATAAGTGGGGTTCCACCACAGTAACTATCGGAGGTCGGGCCATTGTCTCCGGCA
>JBMNUR010000443.1:0-2622 GCA_050946395.1 Peptococcales bacterium | reverse complement strand
GCTGTCACAGGGGCCTTTTCTTGTATGTGTAGAGCAAGTTATTCATACGTAAATAAAAGCAACAGAAGACTTGATTAGGGGTTTCGTAACAGCCCAACCGCTTAATATCATGATGAAAGACATATATTAAATTAAACAAATTAAACAAACAATCTACGGACTGGGGGGAAAAGCTTGTTCACGGACTGGGGGAAAAGCTTGTTCAATTGATAGAGGCAACTCTGAAAAGCGCTTCTATCCAAGTTATTTATACAAAAATTCGAACCACCTGCAAGAGATTGTATTTTAAATAAAGAATCCATTGTTTTAGATGGAACACTTGTACAAAAGTAAAATTTGCTATTGATTTTCCTATGAATTTCTCGATTAATACAGTATAATAGATATGAAAAATAATTGGAGGCGTAAGCACATGAAAATTTTAATCGTGAATGCCGGCTCGTCTTCTCTGAAGTATCAATTGATTGATATGAGTAATGAGTCAACCTTAGCCAAAGGGCTGGTCGAGAGAATTGGCATTCCGGGCAGCCGTTTGAAACAAACGGTAGGCAAAGAACAGTATCTGGTAGAGATGCCAATGAAGGATCATATCGAAGCCAGCAAACAAATGCTTGAAGCGTTAACAGACAAACAGCATGGTATTCTCAGCAACATGGACGAAATTGGCGCTGTTGGTCACCGGGTGGTGCATGGGGGAGAGCGCTTTACTACATCCAGTCTGATTGATGAAGAATGTCTGGCAGCGATTGATGAGAACAGTCAATTCGCGCCACTGCACAATCCAGCTAACCTCATGGGCATCAAAGCATGTCGCTTGGTCATGCCCAAGACACCGATGGTTGCAGTTTTTGACACTTCCTTCCATCAGACCATGCCGCCCAAGAGTTTCCTGTACGGCTTGCCAATGGATTATTATAGGCGTTTGAAGGTACGACGCTATGGTTTTCATGGCACCAGCCATCGCTTTATCAGCGAGCGTGCAGCCAAGTTTTTAGGCAAAGAACTCAAGGATATGAAAATTATCACATGTCATTTAGGTAATGGCTCTTCGATGTGCGCGGTCGATGGCGGAAAAAGTGTAGACACCAGCATGGGTATGACGCCCTTGGAAGGCGTGTTGATGGGAACCAGGAGTGGTTCGGTGGATCCGGCCAGCCTGCAGTTTATTATGAATCATGAAGGTATTGACATTGATCGGATGCTCGAAATTCTCAACAAAAAAAGCGGTTTATTAGGTGTTAGCGGCCTGAGCAGCGATATGCGCGATGTTGAGGAAGCGGCTCGTCAGGGTAATGGGCAGGCTCAGGTCGCTCTTGATATATTGTACAATGGTATTCGAAAGTACATTGGTGCCTACGCCGCAATGATGGGCGGGGTGGATGTTGTGGTATTTACTGCCGGCATTGGAGAGAATTCACCAGATTTGCGTGAAGCTGTGCTGGATGGCATGGAGTTTCTGGGTATGGAACTGGACAAGGAAAAAAACAAACTGCGCGGTAATGAGCGTGAGATTTCTACTGAGAACAGCAAAGTTAAAATCTTGGTGATTCCTACCAATGAGGAGCTGGTCATCGCGCGGGATACCTTGGAAATAGTCAGCAAACAAGCAATCTGATGACACAGAATCTTCGTCATGTTGATATTTACACTGATGGCGCGTGCTCAGGAAATCCTGGTCCTGGAGGATGGGCTGCTATTTTGAAGTATGGAAATCACGTCAAGGAACTTGACGGTTCCATGCCACAGACAACCAATAACCGAATGGAGCTGTTTGCTGTCATTAGCGGGTTGGGGGCACTTAAAGAACCTTGTCGGGTCAGGATTCATTCGGATTCTACCTATATAGTTGACGCATTTAACATGAATTGGGTGGATAATTGGCAGCAAAACGGCTGGAAAACTGCAGATAAAAAGCCTGTTGAAAATCAGGATTTGTGGCGTTTGCTCTTATTAACTATGCGAAGGCATCAAGTCAGTTTCCACAAAGTCCCCGGGCATTCCGACCATAAAGAAAACAACCGTTGCGATGAACTGGCCAAGGCAGCTATTCAATCGTTGATCAGGTCCTTGAATTCTGATGAAAACGATATCGATGAATAAGTCTGAGTTTCCTCATGTCAGGATGAAGCGATTCCGAAAGTATAGATCTTAATCTTATTTAACATGAAGATATTTATTATATAATAATTGTGAGGAGTTAAGAAGAAGCTAGGCTTGTCTCGAACACAATCTTCATAAAGCAAGGCATGAGCATGATGGGGCGATAGTAATACCGAGAAAGAGGGAAGCTTTTAATTAATAGAAAACACTCATCTACTATTCGTTAAAGGCATCTTTTACGAACAGAAGATGAGTTTGTTGTAAAAAGTATTGGTACTTGATATGAAATCTACTTGAGCATCAATACAAATCAGCGAATACATAAATTCAGAATGTCATTTCTATTATTATATTGTTGTGAAATCGAATAGTGAGCGTGTTTGATAACCGCTTTACAGCCAGCGATAAGCAATATCCCATAATGCCATTGAAATTTGTTATCCAGTAATTGATTAATCTCTTATCTCTTATTAACTTATATTCAATTAATCATGGATTGGTTATTATACTGAACGCATTGCA
>JBMNUR010000442.1:0-2625 GCA_050946395.1 Peptococcales bacterium | reverse complement strand
GGCAGAACTGTTGGTGCAGGCGTAGTTTCTGCAATCAGAGAGTAATTAGCTTAAGGGCTATTTTGGATGTCAGTAACGCCGTGACATCGTGTCCTCGTGACACCGAAAAGGTATATGATGAAAGACAATAGATATTACGGTGGCACATCCCGGTAGGCTGACATTCATCGTGGCACGTCAAAAAAGCTAGACATACATGTTGTCACGTCATGAGAGTTTAACATTCATGGCGACACTTCATAAAAGCTAGACATGCATATGTTCAGTGGGCGAGAAAACCTACTTGACCAAGGAAAATCTGGCTATAAATTAATCAAAAACCGGCAATTATTGCCGGTTTTTTAATTAATTATTGGAGTTATGGAAAAGATACACTTACCGGCTTATCAATTTTCCCACTGGACTATCGATAAAGATGACGATTTTTTAAGTTGACATATAAGTAAGTGGTATGCTAAAGTAGTTAAGGTACTGATTAAAATTTAGGAATAAAGTAAGATCGGATTAGGAGGTGGCGGCAGTGCGTTTAGGTATTACTTTGGCTTGTACTGATTGCAAACGCCGTAATTATAGTACAAATAAAAATAAAAAGAACAATCCTGATAGAATAGAGCTTAAAAAATACTGCCCATTTTGCAAGACACATACTGTTCATAAAGAAACTAAGTAAGTGGGGAAGTGGAGAATATGAGTGAAAGACAAGCTGATAAAAAACCGGGCTTAATTAGCAGGCTAAAAAAATATGCAAAAGGCTCCTGGAATGAGCTAAAAAAAGTACATTGGCCGAACAAATCAGAACTAATTACTTATACTTCTGTGGTTTTGGTTGCGGTAGTTATTGTTTCTGCCATGATTTGGGTCGTAGATTCCGCCCTTAGCTTTGTCTTGGAGTTGTTAATCTAAGAAACTGTGTTAAGGGGGTGGGGGTTCTTTTCTTAGAACCCTTGTGTTATGGATGATAAAAAGTGGTATGTTATTCACACATATTCCGGATATGAAAATAAAGTAAAAGCCAACCTGGAAAAACGGATTGAATCAATGAACATGGGGGACAAGATTTTTCGCATTTTAGTCCCTATGGAAGATGAAGTCGAAATGAAGGATGGCAAGAAAAAATTAGTTAAACGAAAAGTATTCCCGGGGTATGTTTTGGTCGAAATGAAAATGACCGATGACTCCTGGTATGTAGTTAGAAACACCACCGGAGTTACAGGCTTTGTTGGCACGGGTGCCAAGCCGGTGCCTTTACATGATTCTGAGGCTAAAAGTCTCTTGAAACAAATGGGAGTGGAAGAACCCAAGACTAGGATTGATCTGAACGTAGGTCAAAGTGTTCGGGTTAATTCCGGTCCCTTTGAAAACTTCATGGGTGCAATCGAGGAAATCTATCCAGATAAAGGCAAAGTGAAAGTTTTGCTATCTATGTTTGGTCGTGAGACACCTGTTGAGCTTGATTTCACTCAGGTAGATAAAATATAATTTTTTTGTAGAGCATATTGATTCTTAAGGAGGTGTACCCTAGTGGCAAAAAAGGTTGTTGGTTTTATAAAATTACAAGTACCTGCAGGTAAGGCGAATCCTGCACCTCCAGTTGGTCCTGCATTGGGTCAGCATGGTGTAAACATTATGGGTTTTTGTAAAGAATTCAATGAAAAAACAAAAAACCAAATGGGTTTAATTATTCCTGTTGAAATTACAGTTTATGCGGACAGGTCATTTACCTTCGTTACCAAAACACCGCCCGCTGCTGTACTTTTGAAAAAGGCTGCAGGTATTGAAAAGGCTTCTGGTGAGCCAAACCGCAATAAAGTTGCAAAAGTTCCCTCATCTAAGGTTCGCGAAATAGCGGAACAAAAGATGAAAGACTTAAATGCAGCTTCCGTTGAAGCCGCAATGAGAATGGTTGAAGGTACCGCCCGCAGTATGGGTATTGAAATTGTTGAAGGATAATATCTGATATTACGGGCTACTTATTGGGCCACGTGCCCAGTGACCGGTGTTCAGTGCCCAGTCAAAAGATTATTGACTTTTGTACTGTAGAACTGTAGCACTGTTAGAACTAAAAAACTGGCAATGCCAGTTTTTCTAAAAATAAGTGGGAGGATAAAAATCCGTTAATACCACAAGGAGGAATAAAAATGCCAAAACACGGTAAAAATTATCAGAATTCCCTTAAGGAAGTAGATAGACAAACTTTATATGAACCTGAGCAGGCCTTAGAATTGGTTAAAAAGTTGGCTAAGGCAAAATTTGATGAAACCGTTGAAGTTGCTGTAAAATTGGGAGTTGATCCCCGTCATGCTGATCAACAAATTCGTGGTGCCGTTGTTCTTCCCCATGGCACAGGGAAAACCCGTAGTGTTTTAGTATTCGCTAAAGGCGAAAAAGCCAAAGAGGCTGAAGCCGCCGGTGCTGATTTTGTTGGGGCAGAAGATATGGTAGAAAAGATTCAGGGCGGCTGGTTTGGATTTGACGTGGCCATTGCTACACCTGATATGATGGGTACAGTTGGTAAGATTGGTAGGCTTTTAGGACCTAAGGGTTTAATGCCTAACCCTAAAACCGGGACTGTAACCTTTGATATAGATCGGGCTGTTAAAGAAGTAAAAGCCGGTAAAATTGAGT
>JBMNUR010000441.1:0-2645 GCA_050946395.1 Peptococcales bacterium | reverse complement strand
CATAGAAATAAAGGGTTAACAGAAGAAGCTTTAAACATAACAATCGTAAATATTATTGGAGTAGTAATATTAATAAGTATTCTATTCATTATAAAAGAAATCAACTATTCTAGACTTGTTATCTTACTTTTTGCTGTTTTTTCAAGCATTCTGACTATTTTAGAACGTTTTACAGTAAGAAGAACCTTAAGATATTTAAGAAAACATGGATACAATTTGAAACATATCCTTGTTATTGGAGCAGGGGAGTTAGGACAGGAGTTTGTAAAAAGGGTAAAGGCAAATAAAGAGTTAGGCTATAATATAGTTGGCTTTTTAGATGAGCGCAAAAAGCTGGGAAGAAATATAAAAGATATAGAAATAATCGGAAGGACTAGTGAACTAGAAGATGTAATTAACAAATATTCACTAGATGAAATTATTGTCACATTATCAATAAAAGATTATGACCTATTAAAGGAAATAATAAGCATTGGAGAAAAAAGTGGCATTAAAGTTCAGATTGTTCCTGATTATTTAAAATATATTCCGGCCAGGCCCTATGTTGATGAAATAGATGGTATGCCATTAATAAATATTCGAAGAATACCTTTAGATAATATTGCTAACAATCTTATAAAACGGACGTTTGATTTCTTTGTATCTTTAATATGTATTATATTGTTATCCCCTATTATGCTAGTTGTAGCAATTTTAATTAAATTAACTTCACCTGGACCAATTATATTTAAACAAGAGAGAGTTGGTCTTAATCGTAAGAATTTCATGATGTATAAGTTTCGGTCTATGAAGGTGCAGACTGATGAAGAATCCGATACCCAGTGGACAACCGAGAATGACCCTCGGAAAACTAAAATTGGTACATTCATTCGCAAAACAAGTATCGATGAACTACCCCAACTTTTTAATGTTTTAAAGGGGGATATGAGCCTCATCGGCCCTCGACCAGAGAGACCTTATTTTGTTGAGCAATTCAAAGAGAAAATTCCTAAATATATGGTCAAGCATCAAGTAAGACCTGGAATAACCGGTTGGGCTCAGGTTAATGGTTGGCGTGGAGACACATCTATTGAGGAACGAATAAAATGCGATATTTATTATATTGAGAACTGGAGCTTAGCATTGGATATCAAGATTATTGCGCTAACCGTAATTAAGGGATTTGTTAATAAAAACGCCTATTAGAATTGTATTGTTATAAGAACAACTTAAACATTTATGTACAGATAATACTTGGAGGCTTACAGATGGTATTTAGTTCTACATTATTCATTTTCCTTTTTCTACCTGTAGTTTTAGGAGTATATTATCTTATCCGTGATAATCTTAAAAATTATTTCTTAACTATTGCTAGCCTCTTTTTTTATGCATGGGGAGAACCAAGACTGATATTTGTAATGCTACTTTTAATTATATTTAATTATTACATTGGTTTATTATTGGGGAAATATAGTAGAAATAAGTTTTTATTAGGTTTTGCAGTATTAATTAATCTATCATTTCTAATATTCTATAAATATATAAATTTTATTGTAGGGAACCTTAATTTAATAAGAAATTTATTTAATGGAGATTTAATTGTAATAGAACCAATTGTTTTGCCTATAGGGATTTCATTTTTTACTTTTCAGGCGTTATCTTATGTAATAGATGTTTATCGAGGAAATTGTCCAATACAGAAAAACCCTATTAATATTGCACTTTATATATCATTATTTCCCCAATTGATTGCTGGTCCAATAGTAAGGTACTACGATATTGCACAACAAATTGTCAATCGGAATACCGAATTTAAGGATATATATTATGGAATACAAAGATTTATTATTGGTTTAAGTAAAAAGGTACTAATTGCCAATAAAGTAGCAAATGTTGCAGATGAAATTTTTTCTATGCCAGTAGAAGGTCTTACTGTGTCTTTAACATGGCTAGGAATTATATGTTATACATTGCAGATTTATTTTGACTTTTCAGGATACTCTGATATGGCAATTGGTTTAGGTCGATTATTTGGCTTTAAATTTTTAGAAAACTTTAATTACCCGTATATTTCATCTTCTATAAAGGAATTTTGGAGGCGCTGGCATATTTCACTATCTAACTGGTTTAGAGATTATGTTTATATTCCTCTAGGTGGGAGTAGATGCAATAGAGTTAAACTATTTAGAAATTTAATAATTGTTTTCTTTTTAACTGGTTTATGGCATGGAGCAAGTTGGAATTTTATAATATGGGGACTATGGCACGGACTATTCTTAATTATCGAACGTATTAAAGTAAGTACACTGGATATTAAAAAAATTAATCCTCTTAAGCACATATATACCTTAATAGTAGTGATGATTGGGTGGGTATTTTTTAGAGCGGATAGTTTACCACATGCATTAAAATATATCGGCACAATGTTTGGTTTTGTTAGTGGACAGGTAAATGATATTGGTGTATTTTTATTGTTGGATGCCGAAATCATGTTGATTATTATTATTGGTATAATAGCTTCAACTCCGTTTCTCGCCAGTTGTTATCATTATACAAAAAAACAAATAATTAACAACATCTCTATGATTAGAATTTCTGTAGAAATTGTATCTTTCGTGTATTTTATTTCAATTTTTGCGCTATCTATAATGTCATTAGCTTCATCA
>JBMNUR010000440.1:0-2650 GCA_050946395.1 Peptococcales bacterium | reverse complement strand
AGAAATAACAAACTAGACGATAGATAATAAGGGTACCTTAACCTAGCGAAGCGAAGCCAAGCCTTAACCTGCGTCTTTTAAGACGCAATATTCATTAATTGTGCAATAATTTTTACTAGCTATAGTTAGATAAGGATGACAATATCTAGGTTTTAGAGGTAGCGATGATTCTTAGGGAAGCCAATTTATCGGAAAGAAGTAAAAATCATGTCCACGAAAATATAAACGCCAACTAAGGATGTAACATGCATCTTGGTTGGCGTTTTTTTTAGAAATTTCACCTGTACGTATGTATAAATTAATTTATGCAAAGACATTGACAGTTATCTATATGTCTGCATATAATGCATATAGATAATTATCTATATGATTGGTTAATGAAAGAAGGTGCGAAGTTGGAAAATAAATATAAAAAATATGCTTTATTAATGAAAGCTCTTTCGGATGAAACAAGGGTTAAGATATTTCATATGCTTTCGCAGGGCGAACTTTGTGCTTGTAATATTCTAGATGAGTTTAACATTACCCAGCCTACTCTTTCATACCACATGAAAATTTTAAGTGACAGTGGCTTAGTGCACAGTAGACGGGACGGGATTTGGATGAGATATACCATTAACAAGGATAATCTTGAAATATTAAAGGACCTTTTCGATAGTATTGACGCAAACCTTGAAACCCCAAAATTATCTGATTGCCTTGGAAATTGTTAGGAGATGATTTCTTGATTATATTTGAATGGTTAAATAATCACTTGCTTAGAATGGAATGGCTTTATAATTTAGTAACATCACTTGTAAGAAATGTATTCGGGTTAGATGTCAATAGTAAAGCCGGAGGAAGTATACATTTTTTTATTTATGATGTTGCTAAAATATTCATATTACTTTCTGTCCTAATCTTTATGATTTCATATATCCAAAGTTTCTTCCCACCTGAAAGAACAAAAAAAATCCTAGGAAGATTTACAGGAGTAACAGCAAATATATTGGCTGCATTACTAGGAACTGTTACACCGTTTTGTTCCTGTTCATCCATTCCTTTATTTATCGGCTTTACTAATGCGGGTTTACCAATTGGTGTTACATTTTCATTCTTAATTTCCTCACCTCTTGTAGATTTAGCATCAATTATTCTACTGGCAAGCATATTTAACTGGAAGATTGCCATTGCCTATGTAATTGTAGGTCTTGTTCTTGCAGTTATTGGCGGAACAACTATTAGCAAATTAAAGCTTGAGGAGTATGTAGAGCAATTTGTTTATAATAACAAGATGCTTGAAACCGAACAAGAAGATTTGACTACCAGGGATAGACTAGAATTTGCAAAAGAACAGGTATTTGAAATAATAAAAAGAGTCTGGTTGTACATTTTGATAGGTGTTGGAATCGGAGCCCTAATTCACAACTGGATTCCAGAGTCTATAATAAATGCGATACTAGGTCAAGACAAATGGTATTCTGTTTTATTAGCGACTTTTGTGGGCGTTCCTATGTATGCTGATATTTTTGGAACATTGCCAATAGCAGAAGCCCTTGTTTTAAAAGGGATAGGGCTTGGTACAGCATTAGCTTTCATGATGGGCGTTACCGCACTTTCTCTCCCTTCAATGGTTATGTTAAAAAAAGTTGTAAAAACAAAGCTATTAGTAATATTTGTAGGAATTGTTACTTTAGGAATTATTATCATTGGTTACGTAATTAATGCCCTTGGTTATCTTCTAATGTAGGAAATAATATCTATTATTTTTTTGAGGAGTGGTATCTTATGATTATAAAAATTTTGGGATCAGGTTGTAAAAACTGTGAAACACTTGCTAATAATACAAAGGTTGCATTAAAAGAAGTTGGTTTAGATGCAGAAATCACTAAAGTGACAGATTTTCAGGAAATTATGGCTTATAGAGTAATGTCTATACCAGCATTAGTAATTGATGAAAAGGTAGTTTCTTTTGGAAAGGTTTTAAAACCAAAGGAAATTGCTAAAATTCTTGATGGCGTAAGATAAGAATCAAATAATCAATAATCTAAATTACTACCAATTTTTTAGGCTAAAACAGAAAGGAGAATAAATTTCAAATGCCAGCGTCTTTACTAATGAGAGCCATTTTAGGTTATAAAAATTTGGGAAGGTGATTTAATGAAAAACAAAGAAAAAATTAGGGAATTTATACGTAAAAACTACACAGGGGTTGCCTTAAAGAGTTCAGAAAGAGGATGTTGTGGAGGGGGCTGCAACTGCAGTTGCGCTCCGGCAAGTATTAACGAAACATCTATTGCAATTGGTTATACAAATGAAGATCTTTTAAATGTACCACCTGAATCAAATATGGGACTGGGATGTGGAAATCCCATTGCAATAGCAGAGCTTAAAGAAGGAGAAACTGTCCTTGATCTCGGATGTGGAGGAGGTTTTGATTGTTTCCTTGCTAGAGCGCAGGTGGGTGAAACTGGATATGTAATAGGAGTTGATATGACACCCGATATGATTAATTTAGCACGAAGTAATGCACAAAAAACTGGATATACCAATGTAGAATTTAGACTAGGGGAAATTGAGCATTTACCAGTAGGTGATTCATCAGTTGATGTTATCATATCCAATTGTGTAATCAATCTTTCCTTGGATAAAAATGTGTTTATTCTGTGAT
>JBMNUR010000439.1:0-2662 GCA_050946395.1 Peptococcales bacterium | reverse complement strand
TTTTTCCGCCTGACAGCCTTCGCGAACCGTGAAAATGTCATAAAAGCCATGGACAGGATACAGAATACAAGATCATAACAGACTGAAACCAACAACAATTTGACACCGTCGATAAAAAATTCCCCTTGTCAATAACTTATGAAAATGTCACTTTTTTTGTGGTTAATTAATTTGAGTAAATGTCACTTTTCGGGTCTGCCTCTAAGGAAATTAAGAGGCAGACTGTTGTTTTTCAAAGAACAATTCATAAAGGAATTTTAAAGATAAATCATAGTCCTCTGACCACCAGATATTTTTCCATTTGTCTGTTCCATATATAAGGTGTGGAGAAACATTGTGTGAGATCTTTTTTTGAACCTTCTGGCTGGCGTTTTTCTTCTGGGGTTTGAGATATCTTATCGTATCATAGACTCGTTTTTTGTATTCAATCTTGATACCTATGCGAGGACTTATCAAAACAGTTATCTTTTTTCTGGTTGATATGATAGGGAAGCCTTCATCAAGAATTTGAAAACACCTGTTTTTAAAAGAGAAAGTACCGGCATTATCAGTCATTCTTTCATGTTTAATACATAGAATGCAATCGATATCAACATCAGGTGCTAAAGGAACGTATATAGACTCTTTTTCGGGTTCTACAGAAAATTTTCGGTTGAATATACTTTGATATTCCTCTATGAGAAATATGTTAGCTTGCTCAACTGTTTTTATGCCACGTCTTGCGAATTCTACCGGTAATCTGCCTTGAAGTGTATCCCACATACGTTCGATCCGGCCTTTTGCTTGAGCTGTTCTTGCAAAGATCATATCAATTCCAAGCTCATACATAGCTCTTCCAAATTGAGTAAGGTTAACGGTTTTACCTCCAATTAGTTCCTCAACAGTCAGTCAGCCTGTTTTAGGAGATCTGAAGATTGTATGGTTATCAGAATAGATGGTCTGAGGAACACCAAAACCAAGGCAGCACTGCCGCATGGTCTCCAGATACCCGTATAAGCACTCATTCTGGGTCATATATAGGCCGACAATCTTACCTGTGGCATCATCGATAGCACCATGAAGTGCATATTTGATGTTGCCCCCAAACCATTCAAAAGGGGTAGCATCAATTTGAATCAGCTGACCCGGATGAGGTTTTCTTTTGCGTCGGCTAGTACGATGCCGGACTTTCTTCTTTTTAGGGCTTTCATATCCAGCATTTTTTAGTATACTTGATAGAGACGAATATGAGATATTTATCCCATAATCGTCAGCAAGTATTTCTTTGAAGTGAAGGAAGTTGCTACTGTCTAAATCCGGTTGTGAGCGAATTTTAAGTATCCCTTCCTTCATTTCATTATTAAGAGCATGTGAGGGTTTTCTGCCTTTATTTTTATGAATCAGAGATTCAGCGCCAGATTCTTGAACTCCTTTCTTTAAACGGGTGACCTGGCGGGTAGAAATACCTAATAGCTCTGCGGCTTGTTGCCTTGTGATAGACTTGTCCATGAAACTGTTGATAACCTTAAAGGTTTTCAATTGTTTTTGAGTCAATGTTATTAATCCTTCTTTCATATTTTTTAGTTTAATTGAAAGTGACATTTTCTCAAGTGAATCTTAAGGTGACATTATCACAAGTGAACCACAGTTCTGTTTTTAAACGTTGTTTAAAACAACTTATTGTGTTAAAATATATGCTGATACAAACAAGAGTTTAGGAGGAACCGAAACTATGACAGCCTCAATGCGTTTAAGATAAGCTGGCAATAAAAAAAGCAGAATCTATCCCCGATGATAGGCTTTTTTTGTGCTTATTTATACGATATTGAGCATTCGTTAGTTACGGTGAGGATATAGGTTATTTAACTATACATTAATTTAGCTATATCTTTAATATGAATGTTTCTAAATTGTATGTATGCAGACCAAAAGCCACATTGTGGATTTTGGCCTGCATTTTTATTGCCTAGAATGTTATTAAAGGTAGAAATTCAAGCAAAATAATATGCGGGAGAAAATATAAATGGAAAAATACAACAACTGGAAACTTAAGTTTTTTACAATATGGGCAGGGCAAGCAGTATCATTAATCACTAGTGCCATCCTGCAAATGGCGATTATTTTTTACCTTACAGAAAAAACAGAATCTGCTATGGTCTTGTCTATGGCTTCACTAGTAGGTTTTTTACCCTATGCGGTCTTTGGACCAGCCATTGGTGTATTAGTGGATCGTCATGACAGGAAGAAGATAATGATTGGTGCTGATTTAATTATCGCAGCAGCTGGGGCCGTGCTAGCTATTGTTGCATTGTATATGGAGTTACCTATCTGGATGGTTATGGTAGTATTGTTTATCCGTAGCATTGGAACAGCTTTTCATTCCCCTGCTCTGAATGCGGTCACACCTCTTTTAGTACCGGAAGATCAGTTGACCAAATGTGCGGGTTATAGCCAGTCCTTGCAGTCTATAAGTTATATTCTAAGTCCAGCAGTTGCGGCATTGTTATACTCTGTTTGGGAATTAAATGCGATTATAGCCATCGATGTGATGGGTGCTGTGATTGCATCTATTACGGTAGCAATTGTACGTATTCCTAAGCTGGGTGATCAAGTGCAAAATTTGAAACCAAATTTCTTAAGAGAAATGAAAGAAGGAATGGCTGTACTACGGCAAAATAAAGGA
>JBMNUR010000438.1:0-2663 GCA_050946395.1 Peptococcales bacterium | reverse complement strand
AATATATCACTCTTTAGAAATGTGGATACTTTGCTTTTAAAAAATGTAATTGGAAGCTATAATATTCAAAATAGAATTTATAATAAGGGTAAAACTGTTCATGACCAAAACGAAGTTTGTTCTGGAATAGATGTAATTCTATCAGGCAAGCTTGTTGCTTACTCTTTAACTAGTCATGGTTCAGAAACAACTGTATTTGAATTTACTAGTGGTTGTGTAGTAGGGGCTAATCTTTTGTTTGGTGATAATAACAAATATCCTTTAAATATTTATAGTACAGAGGAAACTAGTCTGATATATATCCCCAAATCTGCTGTAGACACATTGTTGAAAGAACAGCTTTTTGCAATAGAGTTTATAAAAATTTTATCTTCTAACTCACAAGGTCTTAATAGAAAAATTGCAATATACACCCAAAAATCTTTAAGAGAAAATCTCACAAACTACCTGTCTGCTCAAGCCAATATTCAAAATTCTAAAACAATCTATCTCCCCATAAGTAAAAAACAACTTGCAGATCATCTTGGTGTTCAAAGGCCTTCTTTATTCCGTGAATTAAAAAACATGAAGGATGAAGGACTGATTGAAATTAATAACAGAATAATTACTTTACTGATTTAGTAAACATCTAATATTCTCCACCCTTTACTAGTGATTAATGCCTTTATTAAATATGATTAATATACAAAAGCCTGTGGGATATTCTCCTGCAGGCACTTTTTTTATGTTCTTTTTTAAATAACCTCAACTTTTAGCCTTTCCTGTGGCTATTAAGTAGGAGGTAATGTCATATGAAAGAAATAGAAAATAAAAAGACAAGTAAAATATCCGATGCAATTTTAGAAGGGGAAAATTTATCTACAAGAACATCTGATGATCAGCTGCAAGGAGAATTTAACTATTCACAGGCTGATAAAATCTTAAAAAAGATGCTTAATAAGGGGCTAATAGACGAGGTGGAATTTAACAAAATTACTGAATTAAATCGTGAAACTTTCTCACCTATTTTAGTGAAGATAATGCCCTGAAATCGTTGATATATAAGGGTTTTAACGGTAACATGTGACCTACCAAAGAGGAGGTGAGACAATGAGAAAGATAACAAAAATTGAAGCAAATAGACCAGATCCATTTGCTAATCCTAAATTGAGGGTTGCTGCTTATTGTAGAGTATCTACAGATAGTAAAGAACAGGCTGAAAGTCTAAAAGCACAGACAGATCATTATGAAAAACATATAAAAGCTAATCCTGAATGGGAGTATTTAGGTGTTTACTACGATGAGGGAATTAGTGGTACAAAAAAGGAGAATAGGGAAGGGCTACAAAAGCTAATATCTGACTGTGAAAATAAGAAGATAGACTTAATAGTAACAAAATCTATTAGCAGATTTACAAGGAATACTACGGATTGCTTGGAGATGGTGCGAAGGTTGGTTGAAATTGGAGTGTTTATATATTTTGAAAAAGAAAATATTAACACCCAGTCTATGGAAAGTGAACTAATGCTTTCTATCTTAAGTAGCCTAGCGGAGAGTGAGTCAACATCTATTTCAGAAAACAATAAATGGGCAGTCCAGAAACGATTTCAAAATGGAACTTTTAAAATTTCATATCCACCATACGGCTATGAAAATATAGATGGCCAAATGGTAGTAAATAAAGAGCAGGCTGAAATAGTAAAGTACATTTTTAGTCAGGCCTTAGCTGGTAAGGGAACTGGAAAAATAGCTAATGCACTAAATAATAGAAATATTCCTTCTAAAAGAGGCGGCAAATGGTCAGGGACTACTATTCGTGGAATTTTAGTGAATGAAAAATATGTGGGCGATGCTCTTTTGCAGAAAACATATACAGATAGTAATTTTAATAGACATACCAACTATGGAGAGAAAAATAAGTATCTTATTCAAGATCATCACGAGGCAATTATAAGCCGAGAGGATTTTGAAAAGGCTGCTTTAATCTTGGAACAAAGAGCAAGGGAGAAGGGAATTGAAAAAAGAAATTCAAAATATCAAAACAGGTACAGCTTCTCAAGTAAGATAATTTGCTCCGAATGCGGAGGGGCTTTTAAAAGAAGAATCCATTCTACTGGCAAAAACAAATATGTAGCGTGGACCTGCAATACACACCTTAAGCATAAAGAGGAATGTTCCATGCTCTTTATTAGGGATGAGGATGTAAAGAATGCTTTTATAACCATGATGAATAAGTTAATCTTTGGCAAAGATTTTATTTTAAAACCTCTCCTTAATAAACTTAAAATAATGAGCAAATCAGGCAACCTTTCAAAGATTGAGACTCTTGAAAAACAAATTGAAAGCAATAGAAAGCAACAAGATTTACTAGTAAGCCTTATGGCAAAGAAATATTTAGAGCCTGCCCTTTTTAACAAGGAAAAGAATGAACTTCAAATGGAAGAAGGCAACCTTATAGAAGAAAAAGAAGGTCTAATCCAAGACTTAAATGGAGAGTTATCAAAAGGACAAGAAGTTAGTAGTCTAATAAAATATACAAACAAAACGGCTATGTTAACAGCTTTTGATGATGAAACTTTTACTCAGCATGTGGATAGAATTATAGTTTTTTCAAGAGAAGAGATATGCTTTGTTTTAAAATGTGGAATTACACTTAGGGAAAGGATGTGAGATTTATGGGACAT
>JBMNUR010000437.1:0-2677 GCA_050946395.1 Peptococcales bacterium | reverse complement strand
AGCAAAACTGTGGAAATTTGCCTATGACAGGAAGGATACATGTATTAACCCTTATATAATGGTATCCCTGGCTGAATTCGGACCGGGCATCATATTCTGACAAGGATGACAAGGGGACGTTTCGTTTGTCACAAAATCATGCAACAAGTAGGACAAGGGATCAAATTCCTTGTCCCACTTTATATTTAAGAACATATATCAGAACAAGTAGATTTATGTAACAGAGATGTCATTGGAATATTTGGTATCAAATGATACCAAAATCGTTGACCGAAACGTTGGGGAGTGTTATAATTATCATGAATAGTACTTATGAGAAAAAATATGTAGAGTCAGAACAAGAAATCCGAACCTATTTAGATAGATTGCAATATGCAATAGAAAACGGTTCTGCAACTATTAATCTACAAGAGAAAAGGCAGGTTGATAAAGATCGACCTAAGAAATACACTAACCGTTACACATTGTCAAAGTTATTTCCTGATGAAGACCTAGTGGAAGCATTAAAAAAGGAACTTATTAAATTAACGGTGGAAGAATATATAGAAACAGTAAAAGACACTCGGTATCCCGATAGGTCTGATATGAGAGTCTTTGGGAAAAAGTATCAGGAAGAGGACGTTTATATTAAAATAAGGGTAGAATTAGTCAGTTTATCATATGCTAATAATAGTTATATTTTTGTGATGTCATTTCATTTTGCAGAAAAAGCTTTTAATGATACTGACTTTCCATATAGGTAAAGTTGAGGTGAAAATTGTGAAGAAAATCAAGAGCGAAGAAAAGTTGTGTTTAATATGTATGACGGAGCATGAGGTAGATACAGTCGAAGTTATTGAAACTGAAATTTATAAGGATGAAGAAATATCTTTCGTGGCAACCTATGAATATTGCTCTTTGGCAGATGAGTTTCTTGAAAAGGAAGAAATGATAAAGCTAAATGATTTAGCTATGAAAGATGCTTATAGAAGAAAAATGGACCTGTTGACCTCGGACGAGATTGTTAAGATACGGGAGAAATATGGAGTAAGTCAGAAGGATTTTTCTGAAATACTTGGCTGGGGGAAGGCAACAATTACCAGATATGAAAATCATCAGGTTCAGGATCGTGCCCATGACGATGTACTTAGAAAAATTGATTCCGCTCCAAATTGGTTTTTAGAAATGTTAAACAGGGCCAGAGGACGCATATCAGATAAAGCTTTTGATAAATATTATCGCATAGCAAATGAACGATATAAGAAAAAAAGAAATCAATACTTAATCGATGCAATACAAGCTAAGTACGCGGATTTTGATATTGAGAGTTTTAATGGTGGAGTAAAACTTAATTTAAATAAAGTAGTTGAGATGATCAATTATCTGGCTGCAAAGGTTGAAAGCCTTCACAAGGTAAAATTGATGAAGATGCTCTGGTATTCCGATTATCTTCACTATAAGAGAAATGGTGTCTCTATTAGTGGATTAGTTTATCGTGCCCTTCCTATGGGAGCTGTACCGGAAGAGTGTGACTTAATCGTAAAACTTGAAGGTGTCGAGTTTGATACTGTTATATATGGAGAAGATATGGTTGGTTATAGGTTTAAACCAGATATTGGCTTGGAAATTAAGGAATTGACCCAGTCTGAGATAGATGCGTTGGATGATGTAATTGAGCAGTTTGGAGATTTTAACACTAAACAAATAGTAGACAAAATGCATAATGAAGATGCTTATAAATACACTGGAAGCAATTGTATTATACCATTTACCTTTGCAGAGAACTTAAGCATAGATTAATGACAAGGGTGACAAGGGGACGTTTCGTTTGTCACAAAATCATGCAACAAATTATCCACCTCCTCCGTCTTATATATTGAGGTGATATACCATGAGAAAGATTTTGGCCCTGATAATGGCTGCTCTTTTATCGATTGTAGCTTTAGGCGGTTGTATGAATAAAGGAGCAACACCCTTTGATGGGACTAAGGGCGAAACAGAAAACGCAAACGACCTGGTGCCCACAAAATATGAGACTGTAAACGATCTTGAAGGGGTTACCATGACCGTAAAGGAGGGCACGGTTTCTCCCAATGGGTTGACATTAACCATTGAGAACAATTCCGATATAAACTGCCTTTACGGTCAATTCTTCCTACTGGAGAAAAAGCTTGATGACAAATGGTACGAAGTACCGGTAACCATAGAAGGGGATTATGGTTTTGAAGACATCGGCTACGAGCTGGCACCCGGAGATAAGCAGGAATGGGAAACCGATTGGCAGTGGCTGTATGGAAGCCTGGACAAGGGCCGGTATCGCATAATCAAGGATATATTGGACTTTAGAGGAACCGGAGACTTCGATACCCATTATTTAGCCGCAGAATTTACAATCGATTGAGCCATGGGATTTGAACCATGAGGCTTGAACACCGGGAGATCGTTGTCAATAATTAACTGAAAATCACTAATATCAAAGTACACGAAAGAAGCTGTTGCCAGACTAGATTGACTAGTTTTGCAACAGCTTTATTGTAATTTAACTCAATTTAGTAATTAATTATAGGAGATTGATATCCTTTTATTCTGGTTGGAATAGATTGTATTAGCTGCCCATCACTTCGACGGTGCCGCCCAGCTCTTCGATGGCGGATACAATATTGCTTAATGAAAAAGTCCTGTTATCCTTCACATTATT
>JBMNUR010000436.1:0-2679 GCA_050946395.1 Peptococcales bacterium | reverse complement strand
GGATAATGGCATCACTAGGTTTTTCACGTATTAGTTCAATATTTTTCACATTTATTTCGTAGTCACCCAAAATACTACAAACCAAACCGATTTGACCAGGTTTATCATCCATACGAATATTTAGATATTGTAACCTTTTTTTCCGACTAACTACATTTTCTACTTTAAATAAATATACTAAAGAAATATAGACAATAATTGTAGTCACTAATGCCGGAAGATATGCTCCCGATCCTACAGCTAATCCTATGCCAGCAACTACCCAGAGAGTAGCAGCAGTAGTTAGGCCTTTAACATTTGCACCGGAACGCATAATTGTCCCGGCTCCTAAAAAACCTATACCACTGACAACTTGGGCAGCAATTCTTGCTGGATCAATGTTGGTTTTCCCGGAAAATTCAAGAAAAATTGAAATAGAAACGATCATTATTAGGGAAGACCCTACGGAAACTAAAGTATGGGTCCGAAATCCTGCAGATTTATTCAATGATTCCCGCTCTAATCCAATAATTCCACCTAAGATTGCAGCCAAAACTAACCGTAAAATTATTTCTAACTCCCAGATCATAAAAACAACTCCTACCCATGTGTCACATTTTTGGCTATCTCCCAGTACATTTTTAAACGATAAGCAAAACCTTTGACCAGACCTAGTTTTTCTTCTTTCATCACATGTGACAAATCATGGAGAATCACTTCTTTTACCTTCAGGTTATGTTTTGCTGCAAATTTTGTTAATGCTACCTCTACTCCAAAACGAGAAACATGTAAATCATTAATTTGAAAAAGATGCTTTTTTTTAACTATTCTTTGCCCGGAAAGAAAAGGAGCGATAACTTGAGCTAAATCGGTAGTTTTTCGGCCTCCATCAAAAATGCCCACAATCATGTCATAACCTTCTTCAATTTCTTCTACCATTGAAGAAATATGTTTTTCATCAAGTCCTACTAAATCAGCATCCATGAAAAAAATATATTCACTAAGAGCAGCCTTTGCTCCAACCAGCATTGCTCCCCCTTTACCAATATTTTCTGTAAGGTTAATAAGTTTAACCGAATAGGATTTTACTATTTGAGCTGTGTTATCTGTGGACCCATCATTTACAACTATAATTTCTGTTAAATATGGTATTTTAATTAAACATTCCAGCACTTGTCCTATATATTTTTCTTCATTATAAGCTGGGATAACAACACTAAGAATCATCCTAAATCCCCCATTTATGATTTGAAATATTGGACAATCTCCTCTACTACCTCTTCAATGGGAATATTTTTAGATTCTTGTTCTGTACGTAATTTATATTCTACTAAACCTTCTGTAACACTTTTCTTACCTATTGTTAATCTTATGGGAAAACCGATTAAATCAGCATCTTTAAATTTAACACCAGGTCTTTCATTACGATCATCCAAAACAGTTTCTATACCTAATTCAACTAGTTTGTTATATAGATTTTCGGCGATAGACATATGCTCCTGGTCTTTAGCAGAAATCGGAATTATAATTACTTGGAAAGGAGCAATAGCTTTAGGCCAAATTATGCCATTTTCATCATTATTTTGTTCTACTGCGGCGGCCATAGTACGAGTTACACCAATCCCATAACAGCCCATAACTAAAAACCTTTCTTTACCATTTTCATCTAAATATTTAGCATTTAAAGATTCACTATATTTTGTGCCCAGCTTAAAAACTTGCCCTACTTCTATACCTCGTGCTAAATTTAATGGACTGTTACATTTAGGACAGGGTTCACCAGGTTCAACTACACGAAGATCATAATACCCGGTGACTTTAAAATCTCTTTCTGCGTTGACATTTACTAAATGATGTTGTTCAATGTTTGCGCCACAAACGCTATTTTTTAAAAATTCTATCTCCAAATCAGCATAAATAGGAATACCTTGCACACCTACCGGACCCACAAAACCCGGATTACAACCGGTGATTTCCCGTACTTTTTCCTCCGGAGCTAAATGTAAATTATAACAGGAGTGAACCTTTTGTAATTTTATTTCATTGATATTTCTATCCCCGCGAATTAAAACTGCAATCACTTGGTCATCAGCTTGATAGTACAATGTTTTTATACACTTTTGGGGAGATACATTTAGAAAACTACTGATTGCATCAATTGTTTTACTATCAGGGGTATAAACTTTTTCCATTTCTTTTATCGGTTCATTGTGCACAACATTTTGCGGTTTACAAGATGCTATTTCAATGTTAGCTGCATAGTCACAATCATTACAATAAACTATAGCCGCTTCTCCGTTTTCAGCTAAAACCATAAATTCATGAGTTGCATTGCCGCCTATGGCACCAGAATCTGCTTCAACAGGCCTAAATTTTAATCCACATCTGGCAAAGATTTTACTATAAGCATCATACATTTTTTGATAGCTCTCATTTAAACCTTCTTGATCCTTATCAAAAGAATATAAATCCTTCATAATAAACTCTCGTCCACGCATCAAACCAAACCTAGGTCTTCTTTCGTCCCGATATTTATTTTGAATTTGATAAAGTAGTAAGGGGAGTTGGCGATAAGAATTTACTTCACCCCTAATTAAATCTGTGATAATCTCTTCATGGGTAGGCCCTAGACAAAAATCTCGATTATGGCGATCTTTCAGGCGAAACAATTCATCCCCGTAAACATGCCAACGCCCTGAT
>JBMNUR010000435.1:0-2689 GCA_050946395.1 Peptococcales bacterium | reverse complement strand
GAAATGAAATCCCTCTTAGGTGGGAAAGGTGCCAACCTTGCCGAAATGACTTTCATTGGTTTACCGGTTCCTCCCGGAATGACCATTACTACTGAGGCCTGTAAGGATTATTTTAAAAATAATCGGAGTTTACCTAGTGGGTTAGAAGAACAAATTTGGACTCAACTTAAAGATATCGAGGAAAAGACAAACAAAAAATTTGGCGACAAAGAAAATCCTTTATTGGTTTCCGTTCGTTCCGGTGCAGTTGTCTCTATGCCGGGCATGATGGATACAATTTTAAATTTAGGTTTGAATGATGAAACAGTTAAAGGTTTAGCTAAAAACACCGGGGATGAGCGTTTTGCCTTAGATTGTTATCGTCGTTTTATCCAAATGTTTGGTGACGTGGTCATGGAGGTACCTCATTACGAGTTCGAAACTATTTTGGAAAAACATAAAGCAAAAGTCAATGTCAATAACGATCATGAGTTATCGGTAGATTCTTTGAAAAATATCATTTCCGAATACAAAGTTATCATTAAAAGAACAAGTGGTCAGGAATTCCCCGTAGAGCCTACCAAGCAGTTACTTTTGGCTATTAAGGCCGTATTTAATTCTTGGGACAACCCGAGAGCACATGTTTATCGAGAACTAAATAAAATATCTGCTGATTTAGGTACAGCTGTGAATGTTCAATCCATGGTCTTTGGTAACATGGGTAATTCCAGTGGAACAGGAGTTGCTTTTACCCGTAACCCTTCAACAGGTCAGAGAGAGCTTTACGGTGAATACTTAATAAATGCTCAAGGGGAGGATGTGGTTGCAGGCATTCGTACACCTCAGCCAATAAAACAGCTGGAAAAAGATTTACCCAATGTTTTTGCTCAATTTGTCCAGGTGGCCAATCTTTTAGAAGATCATTATAAAGATATGCAAGATATAGAGTTTACTATTGAAAATGAAAAGCTTTATTTACTCCAGACTCGTAATGGTAAAAGGACTATTGCCGCCGCTATTAAGATTGCTGTAGATATGGTAGATGAAGGGATTATCACGAAAGAAGAGGCTCTTTTACGAATTGAACCTACTCAATTGGATCAACTTTTACACCCCAGTATTGACCCTAAAGCCAAACTAAATGTTGTGGCCAAAGGTTTACCGGCTTCTCCCGGAGCGGCAAGTGGTCAGATAATATTTGATGCTGATGAGGCTGAAGCCTTAGGTAAAGAAGGTCAGAGTGTATTACTGGTCAGAACTGAGACTACACCCGATGATATTCATGGTATTGTACAAGCCAAAGGAATATTAACGTCCAGAGGCGGTATGACCAGCCATGCCGCAGTGGTAGCCCGAGGTATGGGTAAGCCATGTGTTTGTGGATGTGAGGAATTGAAAATAGATGTTGTCAATCAAAAAATAACATTAGGTCAAGTGACCCTAAATAAAGGGGATATTTTATCTATTGATGGTTCTACAGGAAGAGTTATCTTAGGAAAAGTACCTCTAGTTGATCCCGAATTAAGCCCAAGTTTCCAAAGACTTTTAGTTTGGGCTGATGAAATTAAAACCCTGGGAGTACGGGCTAATGCTGACAATCCTGTGGATGCTTCCAAAGCTCGTGAATTTGGAGCTCAAGGTATAGGTCTTTGCCGTACAGAGCACATGTTTATGGCCCAGGAAAGACTACCCATTGTTCAAGAAATGATTTTAGCCGAAAACCTTGCGGAAAGAGAAAAAGCTTTAGAAAAACTTTTACCTATGCAAGAAGAGGATTTTTATGGCCTATTAAAAGCTATGGAAGGTTATCCGGTAACTATTAGGCTTTTAGACCCTCCCTTACACGAATTCTTACCCAACGCTGAGGAACTAATGGTAGAAATAGTAGAGTTAAAACATAAGGGTGAAGAAATCCAGGTGATCAAGGAAAAAGAGCACCTTTTACAAAAGGTAAGAGCCTTAAAAGAGTTTAATCCTATGCTGGGTCATAGAGGCTGTCGTTTGGGAATAACTTATCCGGAAATTTACCGAATGCAAGCCAGGGCAATTTTTCAAGCAACTGCTAGGCTGGTAAAAGAAGGGTATAACCTGTATCCAGAGGTGGAAATACCTCTAGTCATTGATGCCCAAGAGTTAAGTTTGTTACGAGCGGAAGTAGATGATGTAGCCAAAGCGGTTATTAGAGAAACAGGTGTAGAATTTGAATATACTGTGGGTACGATGATTGAATTACCCCGAGCTTGTGTTACTGCCGGGGAAATTGCCGAATATGCAGATTTCTTCTCATTTGGGACCAATGATTTAACACAAACTACTCTAGGCTTTAGCCGGGATGATGCAGAAGGCAAGTTTATGCCAGAGTATTTGGCCAGGAAAATATTAAAGGATAATCCTTTTGCAGTTTTAGATCGTGATGGTGTAGGTAAACTAATTGAGGTTGCGGTAAACGGCGGTCGAAGTGTAAAAAATAACCTGCTAATTGGTATTTGCGGGGAACACGGTGGTGAACCTAGTTCTATCGAATTTTTCCACCTTCGTGGTTTAGATTTTGTCAGTTGTTCACCCTATCGGGTGCCCATAGCTAGGCTTGCGGCCGCTCAAGCCGCAGTTAACAACAAAGACCAATCAAAGTAAGGCTTAAAATAATATAGGCTAAGCTTTCAAAACCGGGATACGTACAAAAATTAGGAGTACCTGGTTCTAGGTAATG
>JBMNUR010000434.1:0-2705 GCA_050946395.1 Peptococcales bacterium | reverse complement strand
GAATTATCTTCAGCCAATTCTATTAACTGGGGCCGTTTATTACCCCAAATTGTTTATTACTTTGCCGCCTATTTAGACTTGATTAAGAAGAAAGAAATCCTTCCGGGGGAAAAAATAAATTTTGTTGTTCCTACGGGTAATTTTGGGAATATTTTAGCCGGTTGGTATGCTAAAAAAATGGGTTTACCCATTAATAAATTAATCTGTGCTTCCAATGAAAATAAAGTGTTGACTGATTTCTTTAGTACTGGTGTTTATGATCGAAATCGTGATTTTAAGCAAACCAATAGTCCATCCATGGATATTTTGATTTCTAGTAATTTGGAAAGGTTTTTATTTGAAGTAACAAACCACGATGCTCAAAAAATTAACCAATGGATGCATGATTTAAATACTTCCGGTAAATTTACAGTTGATGAAAAAACTAAACAAGAAATTAAAGATATCTTGGTTGGTGGATTTGCTACAGAAAAGGAAACATTAGAGACTATTAAGGAGATATTTAATGGTGTGGGATATACCTTAGATACCCATACCGCAGTAGCTGTGAAAGTTAATGAGGATTATCGGCAAAAAACAGGGGACAAGACTCCAACTGTAATTGATGCTACTGCTAGTCCCTTTAAGTTTAATTCCAGTGTTTTGGAAGCTATCAAAGGTGAAGATGCCATTAAAGGAAAAGATGAGTTCACAATCGTGGAAGAATTAAGTAAAATAAGTAAACTACCCGTGCATATGGCCCTTAAAGATTTGGATAAAAAGCCCATCCTCCACAAAACAGTTTGTGAAAAAGACCAAATTAAAAATGCAGTGGAAAAAATCCTGGGAATCCTGGGTGCGTGAGCGATTGGGCGAGAAAAAGATAAGAAATGCGCGCATTCCAGTACAGTACTGTAATCCTTGACACTTTGCAAAATGGCAAAGTATATAAATTCCTAGTATAAAAAACAAAACGGATCGGTGGGACACACCGTTCCGTTTTTAAAATGCTGTTTTACAATGGTTGTCTGCTTTAAAACTTAATGTTAATTTTAATAACCTCTTCTTTAACCAATGCATGAAAAACGATAACAACCGTAGGACCTAATATTAATCCAATGAGGCCTGTTAATTTAAAGCCAATATACATGCTGGCCAATGCACTAAGAGCACCTATACCCATGGCGTCACCAATTATTTTAGGCTCTAATACTCTTCTCAAAACGATTAAAAGTCCATAATGAATAATAAGTCCTAAAGCTAAGTAATTATTTCCCTGGAAAAGATTATATATTGCCATAGGCATCATAACTGTTCCAGCTCCCACAATGGGAAGAAAATCTATTAATGTGACCAATAATGCTGTAGCAAAGGCATATTTTACCTTGAGAAAATGAAAACCTGCGGAAGTCACGATAAAAATTAAAATACTAATAATTATTTGACCTCGAATAAAACCAATTACAGCTTTATAAAGATTTTTCATAACCAGTTGGACTCTTTTGTGGGTACTAGGGTCAAAAAATGAAAGAAAACCTTTATTAATATTTGGCAAGGTAAAACTTATTATAAAAAAGGCAATAAAGAACACAATTGTTTCAATAAAAAGATTAGGTATTGCTGTGGCAATATTCAAGGAATAGCCGGCAAGAATACCAAATATGCCTTGTAAAGAATCTAATAAAGAACTTAAAAGCTGATTTAAACCTGCCTGAAACTCAGGTGGGAGAGCTAAAAATATATTTTGGGTTTTGTTGCTATAAAAATCTATATTACCAGCCATTTGTTTAAGAACTCTAATTACTGAACTTGACATACCAACTATTTCCCGTGCGGCTTTAGAAACTAGCAAGATCATGGCAACGAAAAAAAGCAGGGAAAAAATCGATGAAATAATTACTGAGGTAAATGTACGGGAAATCTTAAACTTCTTTACAATATATTCAACAATGGGTTCCAATAAAATTACACACAAAAGAGCCAATAAAAAGGGAAACCCAATAGTAAAAAGACCATAAAGTAGAAAAAGACCCAAAGCCATAAAGAAAATGGTTCTAATACTCATAAAATCCCTCCCAATATTTAAGTATGACATAATTGTATTATAACCGGAAAATTAATGCTATAAGCTATTAAATTAATATTTTTACTGTTATAATATTATTTAAAAATTGTTAGCAATTGTAAAGGGGGGATTGCATGGGAACTGAAAAAGAAGTGATAAATTCAGTGGATAGGGCACTGGATATTTTAATTCTTTTACAAGAACGGGGCAAGGAAATGGGCATTACAGAAATAAGTAATGCTTTAAATGTATATAAGAGTACAGTTTATCGAACATTAGTCACCTTGGAAAACAAAGGTTTTGTACAACAAAATCCAGAAAACGGTAAATATTGGTTGGGACTTAGACTATATTCCCTAGGAATGCTTATTAAAGATAAATTAACAATTAAAAATTTTATTTATCCCTATGCCAAAGCTTTATCCGAAAAGTTTAAAGAAGTTGTGCATCTTGCTATTTTAGACAAAAATGCCCGAGATTATCCTAAACATCTTATAATTGGAAAAATTGAAAGCCAACAAGTATTAAGTCTGACCCCTCCTATCGGTTCCAGTGCTTGCTGTCATTCCTCTGCGGTAGGTAAGGCATTACTTGCTTACAGTAAAAAAGGTTTTTTAGAAAAATTCATAGGCAGCAACCTTCCCAAATTTACCAAGCAAAC
>JBMNUR010000433.1:0-2718 GCA_050946395.1 Peptococcales bacterium | reverse complement strand
GAACGCAGACGGCTGAAGACCAGAATTAGCAACTGTTTGAACCGAAGGTGAGTTTTGCTAATTCCTGAAGCCGTTGAGTTCATTCACAATAAAATTGTCTGAGCCAGCGTAACGTTGATAAATATGGGGTTTGTTTACATTCTGGGGTGGACAGTGTTGTCCGCCCTTTATTTTTGTGAAATCTTTCATCACTCTCCACAACTGACCAATCGGTTAACCGACAACCTCCCCAACTTTCCAACCTGCCAACTTTTAAATATTGTTGTTGACATTAGACCTACGTACTAAATATAATTAGATTATAATATTACAATATTATATAAAATACTCATTCGTTGGGGACATTCCTCCGACTTGAAATGAATCTTTAGATGGAGGTGCGTCCCCTTTGAGGTGTATCCCCTTTTTTAAATAGAAGATGGGTTGCAGGAAATTATTTCTCACCTTAGCCTATTAATTTTGGTAATAACGAATAACATTATTAACATTGTTAAGTGCTTTTTAATAAATTTTAATAAAATAAACAAATTATCAGAATAGTCTGGAGGGACTTTGGTATGAGTTTAGTTACTCTGAAGGAAATTTTAAAGATGCATGACGGTGCAGTAGGTGCTTTTAGTACTTATGATCAATTTTCTGCACAAGGTATTATCCAGGGAGCGGAAGAAGCAGGCTTACCTGTTATTTTAATGATTGGATCCGGGCCCTTGAATAAACCAGGTAATGATTATGTGGGCCAAATCATGGTGCAATTAGCTAAAGAAGCGAAGGTTCCCGTTTGTGTATTCTTGGACCACTCCAAAGATTTCAAAACCTGCTTAAAGGCCATTAAACTAGGTTTTAGCGCTGTAATGATTGATGGTTCCCATTTACCTTTAGCTGAAAATATCGCAATAACTAATAAAGTGACTGAAGCAGCCAAAGCAATGGGAGTTTCTGTTGAAGCTGAATTAGGAGCTTTAGCCGGTATTGAAGATGGGGAGGAGGTAAAACAAGCTAAAATGACCGATCCAGACCATGTGGCTGAGTTTTTAAGCAAGACTGATGTAGATGGTTTAGCGGTTTCTATTGGAAATGCCCATGGCCTCTATAAAGGGGAACCCAAATTAGATTTCGAGCGATTACAAACAATTGCTGAAATCTCCGGCGAAACTCCGTTAATATTGCATGGTGGTACCGGTTTAACTTTGGCCCAATTTGCTAAAGGTGTGGAACTTGGTATTAAAAAGATTAATATCGGTACAGAAGTTAAGAAAACATATATTGAGGGATTTATCAATACTCATGAAAAAAATGTTTATGGGTATGATCTAGTAGAAATTCCTCAGGCATGCAAAAAAGCCGTTGCAGAAATGGTTAAAGAGAAACTGGAGTTTTTTGCTAAGGGTTGGAAGAAACTAGTGTAATCAGGGCTTCGCCTCTATCAGTGTGTCATCGCCCCAAAATTCTAGTCACCAGTCACTAGTCACTAAAACGAAAGGAGCTATGAAGTATGCGTAAATTAAACGGCAACCTTCTTATCGGCCAATCCGGAGGACCTACCCCTGTTATCAATGCCAGTTTGGCCGGGATATTGAGTGCGGCTAAAAAAATGCCGGAGATAGAGAAAATCTACGGTATGAAAAATGGAATTGAAGGTGCATTAAATAAAGAGGTTTATGATTTAACGAACGAACCAGATTCTTTAGTTGAAAAACTTTTATATACACCCGCTTCTGCCCTGGGCAGCTGTCGCCATAAATTAAGTAAAGATGAAGAATATGAACAATTATTGGAATTGTTCAAAGCCAATAATATCAGGTATTTTGTTTATATTGGTGGAAATGATAGTATGGATACCTGTCATAAAATATCCAAGCTTGCTCAAGAAAGAAACTATGATATGCAAGTAGTAGGTGTACCCAAAACTATAGATAATGACCTGCCTATCACTGATCACTGTCCAGGGTTTGGAAGCGCGGCTAGATTTGTAGCCTTAGCCACCATTGAATCTGGTCGTGATTTGGAAGCCATGAAAACTTTTGATGATGTGACCATTTTTGAAATCATGGGTCGCCATGCCGGCTGGTTAACGGCTGCTAGTGCCCTTGCAAAAAGATGTGAAGAGGATGCGCCTCATCTTATTTATTTGCCTGAGCGAACCTTTGACGAAGAACAATTTTTAATAGACGTCAAAACCATCCATGATAAACTCGGGTTTGTTTATGTAGCTTTAAGCGAAGGTGTCAGAGATAAGGATGGTGAATTCATTGGTGCAAAAGATGCGGCTACAGATGCTTTTGGCCATAAAGCAATCTCGTTAAGTGATGGACCTGGTGCTTATTTAGCAAAATTAATCAAAGAAAAACTTGGAATTAAGGCCCGTGTCAATAGACCTGGTACCATTCAACGGGCAATGGCTTCTCTTGCCTCTTCAAGTGATGTGGATGAGGCTTTTAAAGCAGGACAGGCTGCAATTGAATTTTTCAACCAGGGCATTACTGATGTTATGGTTACTTTGGACCGTGTACCTGGTGAAGAATACAGAATTGAAACCGGCAAAGCTTCTTTGGAAAAGGTAGCAAATGTAGAGCATTTTATGCCTGACGAATTCATTAATGAAGAGGGTAATTTTGTAACAGAAGAATTTATAAAATACTGTTTACCTTTAATTGGCGAACCTATTCCGGAATATGCTCGATTAGTGGGTAAACCCTTAAAATTAAAGTAGATATTTCT
>JBMNUR010000432.1:0-2719 GCA_050946395.1 Peptococcales bacterium | reverse complement strand
TGGCATTAAAAATATTGCCGATACATTCGTCCACTACCTCAATAGCAGTAATCGTAGCATCTAAGAAACCAGTATGTCCCACCATATCAGGGTTGGCGAAATTGACTAGGATAAAATCATATTCCTTACTTAAAATCTTTTCAACAACTTTCTCCGTAACTTGATAAGCACTCATTTCGGGTTGAAGATTATAGGTTGCTACCTGGGGCGAGGGAATTAAAATTCGTTCCTCCCCTTCATTTGCCTCTTCCACACCACCGTTAAAGAAAAAGGTAACGTGAGCATACTTTTCCGTTTCCGCAATCCGTAGTTGTTTTTTGCCTGCGGCACTAAGTACCTCTCCTAAAGTATTCTCTAGGTTTTGGGGAGGAAAGGCAACCGGTGCTGCTATATCAGCATCATACTGAGTCATGCAAGCAAAACGGACATTAAGATAACCTTTTTCTCGGACAAAACCTGAAAATTTTTCATCCACAAAAGCCCGGGTGATTTGTCTTGCTCGGTCAGCTCGGAAGTTATAAAAAATCACCGCATCTTCATGTTCTACTTTTCCTACCGGATTTCCTTTTTCATCAACAATAACAGTTGGTTCCACAAATTCATCGGTAATTCGAAGATCATAAGACTGTTCTACCGCCATCTTAGCCATAGTAGCCTTTATACCTTCTCCATCAACCAAAGCCCGGTAGGCTAGTGACGACCTTTCCCACCGCTTATCCCGGTCCATAGCATAATACCGCCCGCTAACGGTAGCAATTTTACCTACTTGTAGCTCTGCTAATTTCTTTTCTAAGGGTAATATATAGTCTAAAGCACTTTTAGGAGGAACATCTCGGCCATCTAAGAAGACATGAACATAGATTTTTTCTAATCCCAAGTCCTTAGCCATTTCCAGGAGTGCCTCTAAGTGAGTTGTATGACTGTGGACGCCCCCACCAGATAATAAACCCATAATATGTAATGCTTTGTTGTTTTCCTGGGCATACTTCATTGTTCCAAGAAGTACCGGGTTGTTTTTAATAGTACCTTCCCGGACTGCCTTATTAATCCGGGTCAGCTCCTGATAGACTACCCGACCGGAACCGATATTAAGGTGTCCCACCTCGGAGTTACCCATCTGCCCTTCTGGTAAGCCTACTGCCTCACCGGAAGATTCCAGGATTGTATGAGGATAATTTTTTAAAAGGTAATCATAATTAGGTTTTTCAGCTAAAGAGATGGCATTGCCTTTTTCTTCTTGAGTTAGGCCCCATCCATCTAATATGACTAATACTGTTGGTTTTGCCATTTTTCTTACTCCTTAAAATTTACGATTTTTGCAAATGATTGGGCATCTAAGCTAGCCCCACCTACTAAAGCTCCGTCAATATTAGGTTGGGACATTAATTCCTGAGTATTTTCCGGTTTAACACTACCACCATATTGAATCCTAATAATTCGGGCGGTATCCTCATCAAAAATTCCCTCTACTAAACTACGGATATAGGCAATAATTTCTTCGGCATCAGTACTTGATGCAGTTTTACCTGTACCAATGGCCCAAATAGGTTCATAAGCAATAACTATTTGTCTAGCTAAATCCCTATCCAATCCTTTAAAAGCAGCTTCCACCTGCTTACGACATTTTGCTTCAGTGAAGCCTTGTTCTCTTTCTTCCAAAGTTTCACCCACACATAAGATGGGAATTAGCCCTACTTCTAGTGCCTTTTTAACTTTTTTATTGACTAGCTCATCAGTTTCTCCAAATATTTCCCGCCGTTCAGAGTGTCCAATGATGACATACTTAGTTTGTAATTCTAAAAGCATATTAGGTGCTATTTCTCCAGTAAACGCACCTTTATCTTGGTAGTACATATTTTGAGCACCTAACACTATATTACTACCATCTAATTTTTCAGATACCGATGCCATAGTAGTAAATGGTACACATAAAACAATATCCACATCACTATTATTTGCTACTAATGGCTTAAAATTCTCAATAAATTCAACTGCTTCTTGGATAGTCTTGTGCATCTTCCAGTTAGCAGCAATTATTGGTCTACGCAATTTTTTACCCCCTATAAGCTATTTATTATTTAAAGCTTGTACTCCAGGCAGCTCTTTACCCTCTAAAAATTCCAAAGATGCTCCGCCACCTGTAGAAATATGTGAGATCTTTTCTTTTAAACCTGCCTTTTCAATAGCGGCTACGGAATCACCACCGCCCACAATGGAATTAGCTTTAGATTCGGCCACAGCTTGAGCCACTAGATTAGTCCCCTTGCTAAATTCAGTCACTTCGAAAACTCCCATGGGACCATTCCAAACAACAGTTTTGGCATCTTGAAGTGCTTGGGCATATAAATCAATGGTAGCAGGTCCGATATCCAATGCCATTTTTCCTTGGGGAACTGCACTAGCCTCTACCGTCAGTATTTCCCCGGGATTTTCTATTGAGTCGGCTACTACTAAATCCACAGGTAATAATAATTCTACTCCTTGAGCCTCGGCAGCTGCCATTTGGTTTTTAGCCAAATCTATCTTATCTTCTTCTACTAAAGATTTCCCCAGTTCATAACCTTTGGCTTTTAAGAAAGTATTGGCCATACCACCGCCAATAATTAAAGTATCTACCTTATGTAATAAGTTTTCAATAACACCGATTTTATCGGAAACTTTGGCCCCGCCGATAATTGCTACAAAAGGTTTTTCCGGATTAGTGATTGCACTACCTAAC
>JBMNUR010000431.1:0-2726 GCA_050946395.1 Peptococcales bacterium | reverse complement strand
CAACTTCTTCTTTGCCTTCTTTTAAAGCTTTTTCAGCAGCAAAATCTTCTGGATACCAGAAGAAATATGGGTTTTCACGTGGATGACGAACCATTTGTGGAATAGGCTCTAAGCCAGTAGCTTTTAAAAACTCGCCCATGCCTTTTCTGTAAATTAACTCACCAATTCTTTCACGAACTTTGGCGTTTTCGTCCCACCATTCCCAAATTTTATCAAGAAGATCATGTAATTCTTGGTAGCCGTCTTCTTTATCAAGTTTGATAAATGGTTTGATAACCCAACCAAGGAATGCAGATTGTACGATAGTTGCTTTACCACCTAAAAGAAGGGTAGCACCTTTTTCTTTACCTACACGTAAAGCTTTAGGCATAGCACTAATACAATGCATACATCTAGTACAGTTATCATTATCGATTTTAATTTCTTTTTTGTCCTCATCATATGCAATACACTTGTTTGGACAATCTTTAATAACGCCTTTAATGCTAAAACCATTGTCGGCATATTCCTTAACAGCTTCTTGATTAACTTGAATACCGTCTCTCCAAGTACCGATAATAGCCAAGTCGGAACGAGCTATGGATGCAGTACAGTCATTGGGACAACCGGAGATTTTGATTTTGAACTTATAAGGCCACATTGGTCTATGAAGTTCATCTTGATATTCATTAGTAATATGGTGACATAAATCTAAAGTGTCAATACATGAATATTCACAACGAGCCGGACCACAGCAAGCACTAGGAGTTCTTAAGTTAGAACCAGAACCACCAAGGTCAAAACCTGCATCAGACAAATCGTTAAAACATGGTTGTAAGTGTTCTGTGGTAGTACCTAATAGAATAGCATCACCAGTAGCACCGTGCATGTTGGTCAAGCCACTACCATGTTTTTCCCAAATATCACATAAAGTACGGAGTGATTTTGAATCGTAAAACCAGCCAGATGGTTGGTTAACACGAATAGTATGGAATTCGGCTAGATGTGGATACTCTTCTGGTAGGTCAGTATATCGGCCAATTACACCACCGCCGTAACCTCTAACACCTACGATACCACCGTGTTTCCAGTGTACGTGTTTTTCTCTAAAGGAACGTTCGACTAAGTTTAATAACTCTTCAGATTCAGGCTTAGTTGCAGCACTTTTTTCAATTTCTTTTACGAAAGAAGGCCACTTACCTTTTTTAAGCTCATCAAGCAAGGGTCTTTTTTGCTCAGTCAAGTCCATACACCTCCATTTTTAATTCATATTTTAAAGTAAACCAGACTTACGCATACCTTCATGACGAAAGCCTTAGTTACACTTACAACCAAAAGAATTCTTTTGGACTAAATAAATCTAAAAAATTACGAAATTTTAATATTCTTCTACAGTTACTGCACCAACGGGACAAATGGCTACACAGCTTTCACAGCCCATGCACTCATTATCAGTTACTACAGCAACGTCTTCGATTTCGAAAACGGAAGCTGGACATGCACCTGCGCATTCACCACAGGCAGTACATAGGTCAGCATCTACTGTAACAACAAACATTGGACAACATCTCCTTTCAATTTTAAAAAGTAATTTTAAGAGGATTAAAAATAGATTTATCCAATGACTACCAGCCGCGAAACTCCCATCTGAGCAGAGGAATGTCCCTAACCAACAGGAGATAACGGTTGCTATGCCCTGGACAAGATGAATTGCCCCTCAGAGCAAAAGAAGGTGCCCTGGGGCATAAGTTCTTCTCGCTTCAGCCGGAGTATAAGATTCTTCTTAAATTAAACTCAATCTGAGGCTAAGAATCACTTGATGTGATATTTAATTGTTTTCCTTGTGAAGCCATTCACGGATGTATGCACAAATTATCACATGTTATTCACTTATATTAATTCGCAATATTATTGCAAAGTCCTCTATTTAGAATGTTAGGGTTTTTTATGTGGGTGATAAATGTAGTTTATCCATTAGTGACTAGTGACTAGTTCCTCTGGGTTAATTTATTGGGCCAGTGACCAGGAAAAGATATATCGATAGTCGATGGTCTATAGTCGACACAATGTACCACATAGCTTTTAGCGGAGATACTGTAGCTACGGGGTGAAGCCCCTAAACTTCTTCGCTAATTTAATAAATCCTTCAGCCCATTGGGGAACTGCAGAAGCATGTAGATGATTATATGCCGCAAAGACATTCTTGTAAATAATGCCGTCTTCTTTACCTGTAATACCTTTGCCCCTTTTAACTGCAAAACCGAATTTCACAGATGCTGGATCTAGGTTAATAACCCTGGTGTTATGAAATTCATGACCTTTTATTAAAAGACCGCTTGGCAAAAAGGGATTCCCTTCACTCACCTCATTTATGGTATACCCATGCCCTTGAGGTTTCTTCTCTAAATTAACATCAAAAGGAAGGACGGATACCATATCATAAGATTCATTACCTAAAATTAGTTTTTGGCCTAAATAAATCAGTCCACCACACTCAGCATAAACTGGCATACCTTTTTCTATGGCACATTTTATACTCTCGCGCAAGGAAACATTTCTCGTCAATTCTTGGGCAAACATTTCGGGAAAGCCACCACCAATATACAACCCATCTACTTCGGGTAAATAACTATCAGTCAAGGAGTTAACGTAGATTAATTGAGCCCCTTGCCTCTCTAATGCCTCAAGATTTTCCGGATAATAAAAACTAAAAACTTTATCTCGGATAACTCCAAGCTTTACTTTTG
>JBMNUR010000430.1:0-2727 GCA_050946395.1 Peptococcales bacterium | reverse complement strand
AAAAGAAACCAAAATAATGTCCCAAGCAAGGTTGGCACTCTTTATGAATATTAATTTAGTGGTAAATACAGATGAAGGCTTAATAGAAAAAAAGTTTTCCCCAAATATTGCTTTTCCTTTAGACGTGGGTTATTTCCAAATTACTAAAAGTCAAATAGGAGAAAATTTAGAAGCTATCGAAGAAATAATCAGAATACAACTTCCGATTAATAAAAAGATGGTTATTATTTATGCAATAATGTTAGTTATAATTTTAACTCTATTATTATGCTTGGTTTTTCTAACAGTTGGTATTGCCAAGGATGAATTTATAAGAGAACTAAATAAAATATTTAAAAAACACGGAAGTCGTCTGGTTGCATTAAATAATAATGAAGCAGAATTAAATAAATTGACGTTTACAGTTAAGACTATTGAAGATTTAGTACGGGTTGCTGATGAAATAGGCAAACCCATTATGTACAAATATAGTACGGAGCCCGGGGATATTACTGAATTTTACATTTTTGCCGACCAAGGTGTGTATATATTTGATTTAAAGAGTTATTTATTTAATGCAGAAAAGGAAAAAACTATCAAAAAGGTAAGAGAAAAGTTAGAAAAAAAGGAAGAGGTGCAAAAAGAGATAATAAAAGGCTGATAATAAAAGGCGGAAGCTCCTATAAGATACTACTTCAGTATTAAAGAAATAACTCATAAGTAGTATATATAATTATTAGCAAGAAGAAGGTTAAAATACAGAAAATGTAATAAAATTATTAAGGAAGTAATCTTAATTAATTCTTATGGGGTGAAAAAAATGCATGTTAAGAATAATGCTCTTAAGAGAATTATTAATATAATTTATTATGTCTTTGTTTTAAGCTGCTTGGTTTATGGAATCGGTAGCATTACCTATGCAACTGCTAGTCAAGATAGTGGACCCGATGTTACAGTAATTATCAACAAAAATGGAGAATATCAAATAACTGGAGACCTTTTTGGTAATGAACTGTGGTATCCAGGAAAGGCAAAACACGGTATTATTAGGATCGTTAATCATTATAAAGACGCTAATATTAATAATCTATCTTTAAACGTAGTTATTAATAGTTTTAAAGATGGTTTAAATAAGGACCTTGTTTATAATTCCTTTATCAATAATATGAGGCTTACAATAGAAAAAGGAAAATTACTTTTTTTTAATCGCAAAATAGTAGAAGATACAACTCTCGCTGATTTGTTAGCGAATGGAATTAACTTTGCAGAGGCATCTAAAATTGATATGGGAAATTCAATGGATTTCAAATATACTTTAAAAATGGACGGAAATGCTACTGATGAACTAGAAAGCATGAGTGCAAATATAGACTTTATATTTAATACAAATGAAGTTCCCGGTAGCGAAAATGATGGTAGTAATGGTAATAATAGCGATAACTAAAAAAAGATAAAAACACTCATAAACCAATTCCATACAACACTTCCGAATGCAGGTAAGCAAAAAACCTGCATTTTTTAATGTTTATAATGGTATTAAATTGATAAACCTAAAATGATGTAAACACTATTATCAATAATTGTTTTGTTTGTTATTGACAACTGCTTCTATTTGTGCGTATACTGTATATATACAATATAAACGGGATACACAGTATTAACAGTGGAGAGATGTATTATGAATATCATAATTTCCAATTCATCAGCAGAACCCCTTTATGAGCAGATTGTTAAGCAGATTAAAAATCAGATAATTACCGGCGTATTAGAGGCGGGGGATAGTTTGCCTTCTATTAGAAATCTAGCTAGAGACCTGCATATAAGTGTCATTACCACTAAGCGGGCCTATGATGAACTGGAAAAGGAAGGCTTTATTGAAACAGTTGCCGGTAAGGGGTCTTATGTAGCAGGACAAAATAAAGAAATACTTAAAGAAAAAAGGCTGCGCATTATAGAAGAAAAGCTTACTGATGTTATTTTGGAAAGTAAAGCTTTAGGGGTTAAGTTTCAAGAACTGGAAGAAATGCTTAAGCTTTTGTACGAGGAGGTAGAATAGCAAGTGCCTAATATAATAGAAGTAGAGAATTTGCGAAAAGTTTATGGGGAATTTACATTAACAGATATTAGTTTTGCATTACCGAGAGGTTATATCATGGGACTTATTGGCCCTAACGGCGCAGGTAAAAGCACTATTATTAAGCTTATTATGAATTTAGTAAAAAGAGACGAGGGCAAAATTAATATTTTTGGCTTGGATAGCATAGGCCATGAAGTAGATGTAAAACAGAGAATAGGTTTTGTCTATGATGATAATCACTTTTATGAAGAACTTACAGTGGAACAGATGAAAAAGGTTATCGCACCTTTTTACAATAATTGGGATGCAGGATTATTTCACAAGTATCTAAAACAGTTTGAAATTAGTCCGAAAAAGAAAATTAAAGAACTTTCCAAGGGTATGAAGACAAAATTTTCTCTAGCGTTTGCTCTTTCTCATCATGCCGAGTTAATTATAATGGATGAACCCACCTCAGGGCTTGATCCCGTTTTCCGCAATGAAATATTAGAGATCTTAGCAGACTTACTCCAAGATGAAAATAAAGGAGTAATATTTTCCACCCATATCACTAGTGATCTAGACAAAATTGCCGATTATATAACCTTTATTAATAAAGGAAAATTAGTATTTTCCAAGACGAAGGATGAAATACTAGATAATTATGCTGTAGTTAAAGGCACAAAAGAGTT
>JBMNUR010000429.1:0-2742 GCA_050946395.1 Peptococcales bacterium | reverse complement strand
GATATGAAAATCCCTGATAACCGCATGGTTATCAGGGATTTTCTGGTGCCGGTGGTGGGACTTGAACCCACACGTAGTTGCCTACAACGGATTTTGAGTTATTTAGGCTATAAAGAACCTATTGGAACTCATTGGAACATTTAGGAATATAGAACCCTTAAAACCTTAGTAAAATCAAGCCTTCGAGGTGTATCCCGAGCGATTTATCCGACCAATACGGGGTTCGTTCAAAACCTACAATTTAGCAAGAAAAAATCTTGTTGGAGGGACATTAGGAGGGATATGGAGGGATTTCCCTGCACCCCACTCAAAAAGGTATATAGCAGTCAGCAACTACCACTGACAATATTATGAGAAGGAGCTGACTTAAATGGAGAAAGGAAGAAAGTATTACAAAGAGTTATTTAAAGACTATCCAGATGTTGTAGACTTGATACAATTTAGAGCGATGCTAGGTGGCATTGCCGATAGCACGGCACGAAAACTTGTAAGAGAAAATAGAGTCAAACATTTTTATATAAGAGATACCTATATGATACCAAAGAAATGTGTAATCGACTATGTTTTAAGCGAACATTACGCTGAATATAAGCACTCTTTAAAGGTACAGGTTTAAAATAAATATAGACCCTACAAGACAGTTTTATCGGTCCAGTAGGGTCTATCTATTTATTAGCACGAAGTCAATAGTAGCAGAGCCTTTACAGCCTCAGCGTCCTTCTCATCCAAGAACTCCTCAAATCTTTTAATTTCTGAGGCTATTCGTTCCCCGATACTTTCAAAACCAAGGTTATACCACCGTTCAACGAACGCTATCATATGCATCCCAACTTTTATTGGTGGAGCAGTTTCCCAAAAATAATGCCAGCCTGTTGGCAAATTTCCCAACACAGCTTCACTAATTCTTTTTCCTACATCAATCTTAATAGTAATCTGATATTCATAGTCAACCCAATCGCTCAGCTCAGTGGTCGTCCATATAGCAGTCAATGTCGTAATCCCCATAGCATTTAGCTTGCTTACAATCCCAACCATTTCCTTATCAGCGACTACCCAATACTCTGAAGGGCAGGAGTGTTCGCTCCAATCGCCAGCTATCCAGTCTTTGCACTGAACGCAAAACATATTTATACCATTTTCTTCATAAGCCATTCTTTAACCTCCCTATAACCAGTTTAAAGGGTTTTATTCGTGCACCTCGTGACCTAACCCTAATTGCTCGTCTACTAGCCAGACAGATACATCGCCTTCTACCCAGACCTCGCCACGCTCTATAACCTCTAAAAAATACTCCACATCGCAATAGAACCTGTCCTTGACATGGCTAAATCTCAATACATCTTTATAATGGTAGAACTTAAATCTAAAACCTGCAATCCCAACGATATAATAAATACCTTGTTTTCTATTCGCTTCACGCTCAGGTTCTAATTTAGGGTCAAGCCACACCTTAAGCTTCCTTCTATACTCTAAGGAACTTTCAGGCAAATCACCGATTACAATATCTGCTTCCGTGACCCACCCACCGTCTATGTTTTTCTCCTTCATACAGCAACCTCCTTAACCAGTTTATAAAATGAAGTTCTTTTCAGCCCCAGTATTTCCATAGTTTCAGTGGCTGTCTGTTCGCCAGATTGCCACTTTTCAATTTCTTCCTCAAATCCAGCAGGTACATTTACTTTCGGCCTCCCAAACTTGACTCCGTTTTTCTTTGCTTCAACTATACCTTCTGCTTGTCTAGTCTTGTTCTTAATACGTTCCTTCATTCCTAAATACGCTAGTAACTCAAAAACAATGTTAGCAATCAATACCTTTTCTAAATCTGATTTATCTGCAGTTGATAACAGAGGTGTATCCAACACAACTATGTCTATTCCCATCTGCCTTAAATCCTGCCACTCAACCTTGATACCTTCATAATCACGACCAAGCCTGTCGAACTCCTTAATCACCAGAACATCCCCAGACCTTAGTAACTGGTTTTTTAATGTCTGGTATCCCGGACGACTGAAATCTTTACCAGACATTTTGTCGGTGATAATATGACGGTCCTCGATACCATACTCACTCAGTGCTGTAATCTGTCTATCCAAATGTTGTTCAGCAGAACTTACTCTAGCATACCCGTATACTCTACCCATACATAAAACCTCCCTTAAACCTGTAATCATCGTATTCAAAAAAGCATACTTAAACGAACACCGTACAATAATCGCATAGTCCATTCGTAAAAGTAGTAGTCAATACTTGGCGAACATTCGCAATCTTAACCGACTATTACGAACAACTATAGCTATAGATATACCGCGCTCACAACTCTTTAGCAACAACTATTTTCTAGCTTTGTCCGGCCACCACGGGCTTCCTTCGTCACTAACCCTCAACTGACCTCACTTAAACCCTCTAAATAAAGTAAGGTTGCATTTTATCAACTTATTATTTATTTATCTAAAGATAACTGATATAATAATATAAAAGTAGGGAGGCGATAAAAATGACAGTTAGTTATAAACCACTTTGGGTTGAACTAGCAAAAAGGGATTTAAAGAAAAGAGAATTTCAATCAATGGCAGGATTAACTTCTAATATTATTGCCAATATGGGAAAGAACGAATATATATCAATGAGAAATCTAGAAAGGATATGTAAAACACTTAACTGTACACCGAATGATGTTTTTGAATTTGTTTTTGAAGAAAATAACGAATAGAGGATGGGAAGATTATGAAAAATTTATTTAAT
>JBMNUR010000428.1:0-2742 GCA_050946395.1 Peptococcales bacterium | reverse complement strand
ATGCTGGCAATTACCGATGTAACACTTATCTCAGCCTATAATATGGCTGAAGGCGTTGATGAGCGTTTAGAGTTGTTTAGAAGACTATGCGAACAGGAGCCTTCAATTAAAACTCTTGAAGGTAAGACAATTACCTCTTATATAGAAAATGATAAACAAGGACTTCAATGGGAGGAAGTCGTTATATCACCATATGTGATAGAGATAAGATAGATATGATATTTTAGTGTTTTTCAGTCAATATTATGTTTAAGTTAATTTAATAGATACGTTCGGATTTTTTATTGTATAGGAGTAGTATAGCATGTATAATTCAGAAGAGATTAAAAAAGGCTCTCAAGTGTTTTTTGCATTATTAAAAAGCAAAATACTACCTGCCTCAGATTTAGTTGCTCAAGAATATTACAACAGTGTTGAGGTTAGAGAAATTGTTAAGGACATGGCAATTGAGGGTGGTCTTAGAGTTTTCGAAACCCGTGAAAACATCCATATGGTAACAGGTGCTTATGGAAGCATGTTTGCCAATTCGTACACACAAATGAAGGAAAAATATAAGGCATTAGAGAGAAAGCGATATTTTTACCTTGCTAATATTATTATCTGTATTTACCTTGCTGAAGTGGACAAAGAAACTCATATACGTATTAGGTGGGAGGAACAGGGCGTTTCCTATGCAAAGCTAGAGGATTTAGTTACCAAAACACTTGAGTCTTGGATGAAACGACAGCAAGAAGAAAATGAGTTTGCGCAGGAATGGGGTATTGCCCTTGAGCAGATTTATGATTTATGGATTGATGAATTTTCATTATTCAAACAGACTCAGACTACCGGAAAAATAGATGTTGTAAATACAAAAGGAACAAGATATTCATTTATTCATGAGGCTATAAAACCGCTTTCAGATCAAAAGCTAATATATGATAATACAAATGAGCTTAGAATAATACCTAGAAATGAATTGTATGAACGTCTCGATTACTTATATCATAGCCAGGAAAGGTACATGCAAATGATAAATATGATTAGGAGAAGCGAGGAGGAAATGCAGGATGCCTAAAATTAGTAAAGTTCGTATTACCGGCGTTAAATACGACAATTTCCGAAAGGGCTATGAAGATACTATTTTGGATTTCACACGCAATGACGAACCCGATCATACTTTAATGACACTTGTGAATCAAGGGGGAAAGGGAGTTTTGATGCAGCTCCTGTCTCAGATCACTATGCCCGATACAAGGTGGGGAAAAGAATCCGGAAACCGTATTATAAGTATGTTTTATGATAGATATCGAAATTTTGTACCATATACTTTCCATGTGCTTATAGAGTGGAAGCTTGATTCAAGCCCTGAAAAATGGCTTATAACAGGTATATGTGTAACAGCTGTAAAGAGAAATACAACAGATGAGCTTGAGGAGAATACAGGTCTAAATTACTTTCATTACACAATAGAGCATGACAATTCTGGTTATTTTGCGATTGAGCAATTTCCCGTTTACAATAAAAAAGAAAATAGTCCTGCTTCATATGATTATTTTGAGGATTACATTGATAGTAATAGCAAATATATAGTTAAATATCCAATGTCCCAAACAAAAAGGCTAAATTCTAATTACTATGAGTATCTAAAAAGCAGAGGGATCTACCGACCAGAATGGGAAATGATGAAGGTTATAAACCGAGATGAAGGCGGTGTTAGAAATTATTTTGCAAAAGCAACAGACAATAAGTCTGTTATTGACAAAATGTTAATTGGCTCAATAACGCAGAATATGAGAAATTATAATGAGGATGCTAGTGATAACTTGAAGGAAATGTTTATAAGCAATCTTTCAATTACCAGAGATTTACCAAGGCTTTTAGAGCGTGAGAATGACTATAAAGAGCTTTTGCTTCTTATATCTCCATTGTTAGATGTTTCTGAGCTAGGTTTAAATGCTCAAACCGATATACGCAGACATGTGCATGAAGGGAACCTCATATTAACAACGCTATATAATATGATAGAACGTGCAGAGGATGAGCAGAAGGGTTGGGAAACTAAAAAAAGTGAAGCACAAAAAAATATGGCAGAGCTAAATTTTCAGCGCGACAATATTGAATATGCTCAAGCACGTAGAAACAAGCTAGAAAAACAAAAGAATTATGAAGCCCTTTCATTTGAAACGGAAAAACTAGAAGAGAGGTTAAATGAATACAAAGCAAGGGAAAATCAAATCAAGATTGATATTTTATTGAAAAACCGCTCTTTAGAAATTGATAAAAGGGATATCAATATCAAGCAAAAAGAAGATTTAATAAGTAGTCTTGGACTTAAAGACATACAGGAAGAAATTGATAGATTAGATGAAGAAATAACAGGTAAATGGGACAACAGTAAAGTTTTTTTTGAAGAAATCACTGATAAGCATATTGGTTATCAAAATGGGCTAGAGAAAAAAACTAAAGAATTATCAGATAAGAGAAGCATTTTACAAGATAGATCTAAAGCAATAAGTATAGAACTGGGCATATTTTTAGATAAAGTTAAAAAGCATAAAGAAAAGCTGGACGAGCTTGCCTTATTGTTTGATCCTTTTCGCTTAGCTATACCAGAGTATTTGCTGGAGGAGTTAATTGATAAATTAAATAAACTGAAGAATGAACAAAGCAATATAACAGATAATATTGAAAAAATTGAAGAAGAGATAAGAGCTATAGAAAAGAAAGAATACGAAACAAAAACCCAGATGGCGCAAAATA
>JBMNUR010000427.1:0-2743 GCA_050946395.1 Peptococcales bacterium | reverse complement strand
AATACCTTTGCATCAAAATCGGTAGCTAAGATAGAATGTTTACCTTGGGGAAAATGTTCGGCTAAAATCATAGCTAGAGTATAAGGTTCTTCACCAGTTGAGCAACCTGCACTCCATATTTTTAAATTATTATTGTTTTTTAAAAGCATAGGTAAAATTTTTGCTTTTAAAACATCCCATTGTGTGTTATTACGGAAAAATTCTGAGACATTTATTGTTAGATGTTCTACGAAACGATTAAATATTGCCGGATCTTCTTTCATTTTTATAACAAAAGTATCATATGTATCAATACCTAAAGTTCGCATTAAACTATTAATCCGCCGTTCCATTTGGGGCCTTTTGTAGCCTTGTAAATCTAACCCCAAATGTCTATATAAATTTTGCAAGAAAGATTCATACTTGTCCAATTATTTCTCCCCTTTTATCAAGTGATTCATTATTATAATTTCGATAATTATTACAATTACCCTTTTAAAAAAGCACTTAGCTTAAAAAACTAAGTGCTTTCCGAATTATTCTACTGTTTTAGTGAGATTAAAGGCCGTTTCACTAGCTTTAATTGTCTTTTCAATATCCTCTTCTGTATGTGCCAATGAAATAAACAATGCTTCAAATTGGGATGGAGCAAGATATACTCCTTGGGAAAGCATAGCTTGGAAAAATGCTTTAAATTTATTAACATTAGCGGAAACAGCTGTATTATAATCTTTGACTTTTTCTTTTGTAAAGAAGCAACAAGCCATAGAACCAAGATTATTTATCCAGACATCTACCCCAGAATTCTCAGCAGTTTTTCTAAGGCCATTAGTAAGTTTTTCTCCTAGTCGAGCTAATTTTTCATAAACCTGTGGATCTGTTAATTCTTTTAGCGTCGTAAGACCGGCAGTCATCGCTAAAGGATTTCCGGAAAGAGTTCCGGCTTGATAGACGGGACCCTGAGGAGCGATAAATTCCATTATTTCTCGCCGACCACCAAATGCACCAACAGGTAAACCACCACCAATTATTTTTCCTAAGCAAGTTAAGTCAGGGGTAATATTAAATAAAGACTGGGCTCCACCTAATGTTAACCTAAATCCGCTCATTACCTCATCAAATATTAGTAAGGCACCATACTCTTTGGTTAAAGTACGTAAACCCTCTAAAAAACCATCCTCTGGCAAAATAAGGCCCATATTACCGGGTACAGGTTCAATGATAATGGCCGCAATTTCTTCACCAAATTCCTTAAATATATTTGTAACTTGTTCTAAATCATTGTAACTGGCTGTAATTGTGCCTCCGGCAATAGATGTCGGTACACCGGGGCTAGAAGGTACACCAAAGGTAAGGGCTCCGGAACCGGCTTTAATTAATAAAGGATCCGCATGGCCATGATAGCAACCTTCAAATTTAAGTATTTTATCTCGTTTAGTATATGCTCTAGCTAATCTTAGGGCACTCATAGTAGCTTCCGTACCTGAGTTAACCATACGGACCATTTCTATTGAGGGTATAGCTTGGGTAATAAATTTTGCCATTTCTGTTTCAATCTTTGTGGGAGCACCAAAGCTAGTGCCTATATTAAGACAATTTTTTAAAGCTTCAATAACCTTGGGATGTCTATGCCCAAGGATTAAAGGACCCCATGAACCAACATAGTCAATATAAGTATTACCATCAACATCATATAATTTTGAGCCAAAACCTGATTCGATAAAAACAGGATAATCTCCTACAGCTTTAAAAGCTCTTACCGGACTATTTACTCCTCCGGGAATATATTCCTTCGCCTCTTGATATAAGTTTTGAGATTTGTTATAACCCTTATGCACTTTATACCCTCCTTTTATTAAAAACCTTTACGGCCATGGTATAAGCACCAAGGCTCTTCCGCCATATAATCACCATCATGGTAAAAGGCTGCCCGAGCTCGGCAACCGCCACAAGCTGTTTTATAATTACAGGAGCCACAACCACCTTTATATTCTAAAGTTCTTAATGTTTTAAATACCGGGCTTTCATTCCATAATTGGCTGAAAGGAATTTCCCTTACATTACCAATAGGTAAATCTAGATAAGCACATGGTTGTACGTTTCCGATAGGGCTAATAATACAATAAGAAGTTCCAGCTAAACAGCCTCTCTGAAATCTTAAATTCATACCCATTTCTTTTGCTATTCGCATAAATTGAGGTGCACAGGTAGGCTTTAGTTCAATAGAAACTTCCTTTTGTTTTTCCATTATTTTTGTTAAAGTTTCTTCATATTCAGTGGCTCTCAATGATTCTGTTTCAATATCTGCACCTCGACCTGTAGGTACTAAGAAAAAGAAATGGTGGGCTACCGCCCCTTTTTCTACAGCAAAATCGGTAATATCGGAAAGTTCATCTTTATTCCAATCCATAACTGTTGTATGAATTTGAAAAGGTAGATTTTCCATCAAACAGTTTTCCATACCTTGGATAGCTTGTTCAAAGCCACCTTTATAACATCGTAAAGTATCATGTTTATCTGGATCTAAGCTATCAAGGCTAATGCCCATACCCATTACACCTAGTTCTTTTAACTTTTTAGCTACTTCTCGAGTAATAAGGGTACCATTGGTACCAAAAACAGGGCGTAGGCCAACTCTACTAGCATGTTCAACTAATTGGAAAATATCAGGGCGCATTAAAGGCTCGCCACCACTAAAAATCATAATTTTAAACCCGGCTTTTTTTATTTCAGAAATTAAATTTTTACCTTCTTCCGTAGATAA
>JBMNUR010000426.1:0-2750 GCA_050946395.1 Peptococcales bacterium | reverse complement strand
ATTTTCTTTCCTCCTTTTTATTTTGGGTTAAGATTTTTGTTCAGAACTATAGTGATAGTCGAATGACGATTGTCTTTTAATTGTATTATAAAGTGCATAAATGTTTATGTCGGTGACATTAGTCACATAACTACATATTTATGTTAATTTGCTTATACGTGGTTTAGCAGTAAAGTAAGAAACCGCCGATTGGGCGGTTTCTTACTTTATTGAGCCATGAATAACTCAATGTCATCATTTACTGTTCCTATACCTGCAATTCCGAATTTTTCTACAAGTACTTTAGCAACATTTTCGGATAAAAATCCAGGTAAAGTTGGACCAAGGTGGATATTTTTAACACCTAAATATAAGAGTGCCAATAAAACCGTAACAGCTTTTTGTTCATACCAAGAAATATTAAAGACAATTGGGAGCTTATTAATATCATCCAATTCAAAAACTTCTTTTAGTTTTAGGGCGATTATTGCTAGTGAATAAGAATCATTACACTGGCCTGCATCGAGTACTCTTGGAATTCCACCAATATCACCTAAGTTTAACTTATTATAGCGGTATTTTGCACAACCGGCAGTAAGGATAACAGTATCTTTGGGAAGGGCTTGAGCAAATTCAGTGTAATATTCTCTGGATTTCATGCGACCATCACAACCTGCCATTACAACGAACTTTTTAATAGCTCCCGATTTGACCGCATCAACAACTTTATCGGCAAGAGCAAGTACTTGGTTATGAGCAAAACCACCTACAATGTTACCGGTTTCAATTTCGTTAGGAGCGGGGAGTGTTTTAGCAAGAGCAATAATTTCCGAAAAATCTTTTTTGCCATTGGCATCGGCCACTATATGAGGACATCCGGGAAAACCGGTTGAACCTGTAGTAAATATTCTTTTTCTAACCTCTTCGCTTTTGGGAGGAACAATACAATTAGTAGTGAAAAGAATGGGTCCGTTGAAAGATTCAAATTCACTTACTTGTTTCCACCAGGCATTGCCATAATTACCTACAAAGTTATCATACTTTTTAAAAGCGGGATAATAGTGGGCTGGTAACATTTCACTGTGTGTATATACATCTACACCAGTTCCCTTTGTTTGTTCTAATAATTGTTCCAAATCAGTCAAATCGTGACCGGAAACAAGAATTGCCGGATTATTTCTTACGCCTATGTTAACTTGGGTAATTTCAGGATTACCATATTTTGATGTATTAGCTTCATCTAAAAGAGCCATAGCTTTAACTCCATATTCACCTGTTTTTAGAGTTAATGCTACCAAATCATCCGCTGTAAGTGAATCATTCAAGGTAGCTTGGAGTGCTTCATAAATAAAATCATAGATTTCTGGGTTTTCTTTGCCAATATTGAATGCATGTTCTGTATAAGCGGCAATACCTTTAACCCCATAAGTAATCATTTCCCTTAGTGAACGGATATCTTCATTTTCAGTAGCTAAAATTCCAACAGAAGAGGCTTTTTCGAGCATGGATGTCCGAGAATCTACTTCAAAAGTTGCTGCATCATGTAAATTGTTGGCGGAAACTGTTTTTCTCAATTCATTTCTTAGGTTAATCATTTTTTTAATCTGGGCTTCTATTGCTGCATTATCAAAATTTGCATTTGTAATTGTCATAAACAAGCTGTTTAGAACTTCATAGTTGATATCACCAAGGTCATTAGCTTTTAAATCTTCTTTAACGACAATTTCCGCAACACCTTTAAGGGTGTAAATCAAGAGATCTTGAAATTTTGCAACATCCTCAGTTTTACCACAAACACCCCGAATCTCGCATCCTTTTCCTTTAGCAGTTTCCTGACATTGGTAACAAAACATACTCATAACTATCTCCTCCTAATATGTTTTTGGCTACTTCATAAATAATTATATTAAACCTTGTCTTAATAATAAAGGAATAATTTATCAATTGCGGTGATATAAGTCACATTTTTAAAAAAAGTTTAGAATTTTGGTTGATATTAAGATATTATAGAATATAATACTAAAATTAAGAATAAGGAGATTAGAAGTGGAGCTATTTAAAATAGAATTCTGCAAAGGAAAAGAGGGGTGTCCCCGCGGTGTTGGTGATACCAAGAACATGTACAACATAATTAACAATACATTTAAAGAAACAGGTTTTTCAAAAAAGCGACAAATTCATTTGGGTAAAAAACCTAATTTCCATCATATTTTTAAAGTAGGAATAGCAGGCTGTGCTAACTGCTGCTCCCAACCCCAAATTAAAGAATTTGCTTTAGTTGCCAAGGCATTACCAACTATAAATCATGATTTATGTACTCTTTGTGGGTTATGTATGAATAGCTGTAAAGAAAAGGCATTGTATCTCGTTGATAGGAAACTAGTTTTAAACAAGGCTCAGTGTTTAGGTTGTGGTGATTGCTGGCGGGTTTGCCCCGAAGGGGCAATAGTATCTGGTGAAGTCAATTGGCGATTATTAATCGGTGGGAAATTAGGCCGTCATCCTCAGTTAGCCAAAGAAATAAAGGAAATCAAGGAAGAAGAAGTTACAAAATTTTTAAGGAAAGCTATTGAAATCATTGTAAATTTCCCTAACCCCCAAGTGAGAATTGGCCAAATTTTGACTGAAGGGTTTGAGGTGACGGGTTAAGAGGTGGGTTGAATGCGGAAAATTTCCTTAATTATTTTAATGTTTTTTTTGGTGACTTTTATCCCGGGGCCTGCTCATAGTGCCCTACTAGTTCGGAAGGTACATCTAAAAGCAGTAGGGGA
>JBMNUR010000425.1:0-2765 GCA_050946395.1 Peptococcales bacterium | reverse complement strand
ACATAATGTAAATAAATTTGTATTTAGCTCATCTGCTACAGTGTATGGAGAGAATAAAGTTCCGTTTGTTGAAACGATGGACTTGCTACCGACCACCAATCCTTATGGAGAAACCAAGGCTATGAGTGAGAGGATATTAATTGATGTCGCTAAAGCAAACCCTAATTTTTCAGTTTCTCTGCTTCGTTATTTTAACCCGGTAGGAGCACACGAAAGCGGATTAATTGGTGAAGCTCCTAATGGTATTCCTAACAATTTAATGCCTTATATTACGAAGGTTGCCAAAGGTCTACTTCCAAAACTCAATATCTTTGGAAATGACTATCCAACTGTAGATGGTACAGGGGTAAGAGATTATATTCATGTAGTAGATCTTGCAGAAGGTCATGTTGCTGCAATTGAGAAATTAACTGAAGGTGTACATATCTACAACCTAGGCACAGGCCAAGGAACTTCAGTGCTTCAACTGGTACAAGCCTTTGAAGAAGTTAACAATATCAAGATCCCTTACGTAATAGTAGATAGGAGATCTGGTGATTTGGCTTCGGTGTTTGCTAGTACAGACAAGGCATGGAATGAATTGGGTTGGAAGAGTAGGCGAGGATTACGGGAGATGGTTAGGGACTCGTGGCGGTTTGAAAAGAATTACAGAGAGTAAAATTAAATAATACTGACATTATAATCCCAGAGTAGCTTAATAACATAGTATACCTGGGATTTATGTGTATGATGAGTGAAGATAAGTAAAAGCTCCAGTCACTTACCTTCACTGAGGCGTCAGACACTGTGAACAGTCGACTTAAGATAATGGAAGGTTAGTATTCATACATAATAGTTTGTTAATGAAGAACAGAATTAATATGTGAGGAGAAATGTAGAGGAGCATGTGTAGATGGCAAAAAGCGCATTAGAAAAAGCTATTGAAAAAAAACAAAAAGAAGAAGCTAAGAATATTCAGAAAAAAATACAGGCAGATAAGAGATTAGCAGACAAACAGCAAAGAGAAACAAATAAGCACGCAAGGCTTGAAGCTAGAAGAACGAGTGCGGCATCAATTGTTAATGGGCAACCAACTTGCAGTGGTATGAAAATAGTTGATAAAACGGCAGAAGAATTAATTAAAATATTATGTGATGGATTTCATGGAAATGAAGAATATAGAGTTACGAATCATGATGTAGAAATTCCAGTGTATATTAAAAATAATTTGGAATTAGAGTTTGAAAAATTGAAGCAGTATGGGTTGGTATCAAACTATGTGGTATACACATCAGATTTCTGGGAGACTTGTATTTTACCATGTTTATTAACATATGTTGAGGATAAAGAGAGGGCAGTCTTGGAGGAAAAACAAAAACAAAGTTCTGTATCCATTGGAACAATTAACGCACATAATGGAAATGTTGTAATAGGGGATGTTATTAATTCCTCTTTAAGTGTTGATAATTCGATTCATAATATTAAAAAAATGATAGATGAAAAGGGTGGAGATGATAAAGAAGAGCTTACTGCGTTATTGGAGGAATTTAAAGATGTTCTTGATAATATAGAGAATTCTCATCATATTCCTAAAAATAAAGGGTTTATAAACCGGATTTCAGCTCATTTGGATAAGCATGGTTGGTTTTATGCTGAAATAGTTGGTCTTCTTGGAAGTGTAGCAATGAAAATATTAATGGGCAGTTGAGAAAAGCTCCGGTCGTGCTGCTCCTTCGGAAGGTTATTATGAATGGTTTTGTGAAGTTTATGAAATAAGGTTTGTTAAAGTGAGGTGGATTTAAGGGTGCATATAAAAAATCAAATATATTATCATATACATAGAAATAACCAATTTTCAAATATGTGGTATAAAGGAAATAAAATTAATTTAACTACAAAGCAAATTAATAACTTTAATTCATATTACGATAATTACTTTCCAAAGATACCAATTGATAACGTTGAATATCCTATTATCGAAGCAATGAGTATCATAAACAGCAGGAAATTATATGCAAATGAAAAGAATGCAGAAATTATTGTAAATCAATTGCATTCAATAGCAAACGAATTAGCTATATATATGAGAGAAAGCATTTTTGAAGAAATAAGGGCAGAATATTTTTCTGATTTGCCAAGTAGAAAAAGCTGTATTTGGTTGTGTGAAAAAGAGTCAGTTAAATATTGGTTAAAGGCATTAAATGCTGGTTCTAATTTTCGAATTTTCAAGCTAGAACTTACAGGTGTAATACATAAAGCAGACCAACGCCATTTAAAAGCAGAAGTACTACCCTGTGAATTAATTAGAGAAAATGCTTTTAATTATTGGACTGGAACTGATGGAAATAATCATGAGGAGCAAGAAATACTGTTCGAGGGAATAATTAATATTCTTGATGAATTTGATAAAATAGATGGTATTCTATGAAATGTCGGACTAATTTCATAAAAGTAGGCATCAAGAAATTAGTAAAAATAAACCGTAGTAGGTTGGGTGCTAACTACATTTAGCTTATGGTTAACTTTGTTGTGGGGTAAATCAAGGATACTATATTTATAAGAGGAGAGTTTATATTAATGAATAATAAATGCCGAGATTGCGAGTTTTGTTTCCCTCATGAAGAGTTTGGCTATGTTTGTGCTGGTGATAATTATGGCGAAAACATATCAGCTACTCTAGATGGTAATAAGCAGTGTTACTCTGAGGGACTTGATGCCTTTATTAAGAGAGCCAAGCAAGAAGAAATTATTTACATACCTAATACTAAATTAGGTCAGTTAAAAAT
>JBMNUR010000424.1:0-2783 GCA_050946395.1 Peptococcales bacterium | reverse complement strand
CCTAAATCTATGGATTTTAGTTTACCATTTACATTGCTGCTCTTTACTATCAAAAGTAAAGTTTTTCCTTCTCATATACTGGTCTAAACTCTTATAGTTTTTATATCCTAATTCCTCTGCAACTTCATCCCTAGTTTTAAATTTTAAAAGCTCTCTTATCTTCTCTACCTTTGCATTATATATCGGTTTATTATCGCTCACCTATAACCCCTCCCTTATAAAAGATTAACTGCTTCACTTAACTTTTTCATATCTTGGTGTAGATATCTCGATGTGACTGCCAAATTGGTATGACCTAGTAATTTTTGAATACTTACCACCGAGGCTCCCCTTTCAAGTAGATTTGTTCCAAAAGAGTGTCTTAACACGTGGGAGCTTATCTCTTTCTCCCATCCTAGTTCATAAGCAGCCTCCCGAATAGCCGCATTTAGATAACTACCTGAAAGCTTTCCAGTTAACTTGTTGGCAAAGAACCTATCCGATTCAACTTCTGTGTAACGGATATTTTCTAAATAATTCTTCAGTATTTTATAAAGCTTATCGTTAATTGGTATATCTCTATCTTTATTTCCTTTGCCTTCAATAATGTGTACCACTCTGTTTTCTAAATCTACATCTTCCATTTTCAAGTTTACTATTTCAGAAATTCTACCTCCGGTATAAAACATGGTTTGTGCAGCTGTTCTTAAAACAGGTTTCTTTATAGTCTTAGCCAGCTCTTCAAACTCTTCTTCCGTAATATAGTCCCTTTCCTTTTGCTTTACTTTTATCGGTTCTAAAAGGCTGGGAAGATTCCTACTGCAAATATCCTTTTTGCAACAGTAATTATAGAAACTTCTTAAAATATAAATGTCCCTGCTTCTGCTAGCTGAAGATATCCCTTTTTGTTTTCTGTAAAGCATGTAGTCCTCAATATCTTCTAAAGTAATGTCTTCCATATATACTAAGCCATTATGCTTAGTTGTTATAAAGTTATAGAAGTAGCGGAGCTCATTTCTATAACCTCTCGTGGTGTTTTTGGATTTATCTGTTAGTTCCAAATGCTTAATAAAGTTTTCTACTGCCTCGTTGTATAACAATTTATATCCCTCCTAATCGTTTTGGTAGTAGCATATTAAAATTACTTCCTCCACTTATCAAGTCATATCTCACTAATAATTACCTATTATTTTCACTATAAAAAGTAAGATTTTAAGGTCAAAAAAATATGCCCTGAACTGTTAAAAGTTCAAGGCTATATGTTTATTTCCTAAATATCATTATAGCGGCATCAAACCCTGCAGCTTTAAGTCTATCAACTTGTCTCTGAGCGTTGTCTCTTTGAGAAAAAGAACCTGCCATCACTCTATAAAGAGTTTGTTTATCTGTCCCTTTTTTCTCCTGTAGGCTTTGTTTAAAGGCCTTCCACCTCTCCCAGTTGTTATGGCTCATGGTTCTAGGGCAGATCTTCCTGCTGGCATCATAGTGACGGACTACCTTTTCAATTGGTATGTTGTACTTTTCCATTAGATGTTTTATTAGTTCAGCTGCATTAACTACTGCCTTTTGGTAATCTCCATCGCTATTTATACAAATCTCAACCCCAATTGAATTACTGTTGGTAATGCCGTACTTACCTTTCCCATCGCCACAGTGCCATGAAGCATTGGTATCTTCCACTGTTTGAATAATCTCTTTGTCATCCACAAAGTAGTGAGCCGAGGCATTCCTATTTCCACCATTAAAATATCTGTAATGGTTATCAGCCCCGGCACCTTTACTTGTATTTCCAGTGTCGTGGATGACAATGTATTCTATTCTTTTATTGTTCCTGCTGGAGTAGTTGTATTTTATAAGCTTTTTCTTTATAGGCAACATCTGACCACCTCATTTCTTTTCTTCCTTCATAGTTAGAAAAACCTCCTTTAGCTTCTCAGGCATGGGCAGCCCAACTTTTACGGAATTTTCTATGATGCTTAAACCTTCATTAGATAAGTAGAAGAAAATCACAGCTGTTCTTACTGCACTTCCATCTTTAATGATATGAAAATCTACAATATGGCCAATCCCTACAAAGGTAAAAATAAGTACCTTCTTAAATATTCCTTTAAATCCAATGCTGCTAGAGACTTTCTTCTCAAGGACTGCTACCATAAGTCCAGTGATGTAATCGATAACTACAAAGGCTACTAATGAATAAACCAATCCATCAAATCCACCTAAGAACCACCCGATATAACCACCGATAGCTGTAAAAATTAATTGGATGGTGTTAATCACATCTTTCATGTACTTCCTCCTCTCGGCATAAAAAATAGACACCCACTTTGAGATGTCTTACCTAGTACTTTCTATTTTCATTTCTTGCAGGGTGGATTTTAGCTTTTGTGTTAATGTAGGTATGCTTTCACCAAAGGTAACGCTAAGCTTAAGCCCACCGGCTTCGTAGATTTCTTCCACTTCTGTAATACGAGTATCCATAGTAATATTCCAATCCTTATTCTGCACAGTTACAATATCTCCAACATTCCAATCCTTCTGATACTGAAATGGGCCACTGAGTAGAATCTCTGACTGAAAGGAATTGGTACGTTTGTGTTCAGATAGTTTTAACTCTCCCCTTTGCATAAGATCAGCACTACTTTCAATATCCCTAGCATCTACAAAGATGATGTGTTTATCAAGTCCAACAGCATCATTTCCCACCATAACAATAGTTCGTTCTGCTCCTTCCCCCTGTCCAGCCACTATAGCATAGTTAGCAAATCCAATTAAACTGTCGGTATATTCCTGAGATTTTACAT
>JBMNUR010000423.1:0-2790 GCA_050946395.1 Peptococcales bacterium | reverse complement strand
GTCAGACAGCACCAATAGCCGAGAGCGCCCACCATGAACTCGCCCGGCAGCGGGTCACCATGCTGAAATAGGCTGCGGTAGAGCCACAGCCACGCCTCGGCGGCGCGCTCATGTTGAGCGGGGTGCTGCCCCCAAGCTTCACCCAAAAAGCCGAGCATAGACCTGTCAGTGTCCTCGAAGAAGCTGCGTGCCGTTTCGTCCAGTAGCAGAGGCCCGTCACCTGCCATGGTGCCCCCACCCTTCCCGCGGTTATACCGAGAGCGAACTGGTCGAGAGACTTGGGTCGTCGCTTCAGTGAGCAATCCCAATCATGTTGTCCTGCGCAAATCCTGCGGTACGGCGGCGAGCAGCATTGCTTTCGTCTGCGGGCGCACTAGACCACTGGCAGCGCTTCACGGCATGTTTGGCCTCTTTGACCCTACTGCTCATCAGACGGACATCCTGCGATTTGCAGCGTCTGACAGAATGTTGGATGAAGCCTACCCTGGGGACCGAGCCCCAGAATGCGCCTTCGCAAGAGGTCTTCGAACTGTACATTGCGGCGAAGAGACGGGACGGACATGCAACTCGAAGGCAGCGCTCAACTTGTTGTTCGGAATCAGCACGTGCAGCAGGGGCTTGGGGATCACGAGACAGTTCAAGAGGCGTATCTGACGCAGTAGCTCGCGCACCTGCAGGAAGGCAGGAGCGTCGTACGGGCGGATATTGGGGCCATTGTGGATGTGGCGGCGCCGGGGCAGAGTGAGAAGCCGAGAAGTGCCCCATCGGGTGGCTGTGCCCCCACAGACGACTTGAACTGCGGTCAGAGCTTCATGCCGCAGACAGGCATTCTCTCCAACCATAGAACCACGCCCCAGAATCGAAGTGGACGCTTTTTTCACTACGGGGAGCATTATCTCCTCCTTACGCACGAACATAATCTGTACGATCCTGGAAGTTTCTCCGTACATCGGCGATGCGTCAGCGTCACAGGTATCCGGCGGCCTCAGTTGGCATACCTCTTCCCGTAAGACCGTCTCCTGACACAGCACCATAACGCCAACAAGTACGGACCGCTGATGCCGTGACTCCAGAGAAGTAATACGTAGTCACCCTAGCGGATACCTTGATTGGAAGGTCGTGCGATCCCGTCGTCCATTGAAGTGAGACCATCCATACTCAGCTCGCTAAGGGGTTTGTCGCTGGAGACCGAGCACCTCCCTCCCCGCACCACCGGCCACCTCATCGTGGCATTCTCGCTACGAAGCCGAGGTTTGTCAGTAAACACATAGTCGTCTGCCGCGCTCTGTCCGCTAACTTGATACCAACAGGGAGGATACCGAGCGGGCGTTGTGAAATGATACGATGCGACACCAGCTGCCGATGGGCGGGGGATCTGCTATGGTTCAAGCAAATGGCATGAACGAGTTGCTTACCTGTATCGAGGAAGTGGCTAATGAGCTGACTACGCCGGAGGAGCTTGCCGAGCTCACGCAGGATCGCGTGGGAGTGGAGCATCTCGCAAAGCAGGCTTTGATGGTTGTGGTCTCAGTTACTGTCATCCGTTACGCGAACAAGCGTTGGCTGCAGGGACACAACACCGCGCCGCCAACACCACTGCGGATCGCCGAGAAATGCCTCTCAGAAGGTCGCGCACAGGATGGAGAGTCGGTAGCCGCCAGTCTGTTGGAGGCATTGCGCCATCCCGCAGTCCAGACGTTGACCGCCTCAGCACAATCTCCACTCATCAAAGCAGCCATTGCCGATCAGCAGGAGCGTCTCACATCCCGTGGATGCTCAAATAGACTAATCCAGCGGGTAGCTTATCGTGTCCGCTCTCTTGCTGAGATGAGACCAGCGGAGTTCGCAGCTTCGCTCAAGGAGCTGAACCGCCGTTTTCACGAGCGTGACTGGGAGGTTCTCTACGAGGGGGAAGGGATCAAGGGAAGGGCGGTAGTGGGACCGCGGTTTGTTCTATTGAACGCGACGGACGAGATCTGTTCAGTGGAGGAGGCGGGACCGCTTGCGCAGGAACCTGCCGAGCCTCAGTCAGTTGCCGTATCGCAGCCATCGACCACACCATTGGCGAGCACGATCGGGCCCGACGAGGCGGTGGCATCTGCCCACTTACGTGACCTGATTCCTGAGTTCAACCGAGCGCTATCGCAGGAGATCAGCGCGAGCAAGGGAAGCCGTGGGCAGTACTACACCCTGAAGCAGGGCCGTCACGTGGGCGAGCGAGACCGTCAGCAGATCTACAGTTTCGAGGTGGAGGAGCAGATACACGTTCCTGACGAATCGCCGATCGCTCTGCGGGTGGGTGAGCAGGAGACCAGAGGCGTTCTGGTCGCTGCAAAAGACTATGTCGTGGTTGTATCCCTCGACAGCCATATCGGGGAACGCGTCCCCACAGCCACCCTTCTCGCTGAGCCATGGTTCCTGCTCGAGGAGCTACAGCTGAGGATGACGGAGCTATTGACCGAGCCCTGCGGGAAGGCGGAACTGCTGCTCCGTCCAGCCGGCTCGAAAGCAACGAGCGCTTCGGCGAGTGTTCCGTGCGAGCGCGATCTGAATCAGGATCAGCAGGGAGCAGTTCGGTTGGTGCTCGGAAGTGAGGTCGCATTCATCTGGGGTCCGCCCGGGACGGGCAAAACCACAACCCTTGGCGCCACTGTAGCAGCCCTCGCCGATGAGGGGGAGACCGTGTTGGTTACGGCTCACTCCAACGTCGCAGTCGATGTAGCTATGCACGCGGTACTGCAGTGGATGCCAGAGGAGATGCACGGCAGCGGCGAAGTACTTCGCTTCGGT
>JBMNUR010000422.1:0-2791 GCA_050946395.1 Peptococcales bacterium | reverse complement strand
CTAATTGAAATCCGATGATTTCACGATGGCCTTCTTCATTTACGGCTATGGCAATCAGTAAACCTCTTGACTGTATACGGCCATTCTCCCGTACCTTTACATAGATGGCATCCACCATGAGGAAGGGATAATGGCAATGTAGAGGTCGTGTTCTGAAGGCTTCCACCATAGGATCCAGGTTTTTGCAAAGAGCTGAGACGGTTGATTTAGAAAACTTCTTCCCACATAGCTCTTCGGTAATTTGCTCTACTTTTCGGGTGGAAACACCATTTATGACCATCTCCATCATTGCCAGAACCAGGGCTTGTTCACTGCGCTGATAACGAGCAAACAGTTCTGTAGAGAAATGGCCATTACGATGCCTGGGAACCCGCAAAGTGAGTGTACCCACTCGAGTAGTTAACTGTCTAGCCCGGAATCCATTGCGGTAGGCGGTCCTATCTTCCGTACGCTCATAGGGCTGGGCCCCTATTTGCTCTGTTGATTGGGATAGGAGTACCTGATTGAAGATTTCTTCCAATAATTTGGAAAATGCTTCATCCCTGCCATTTGATAAAAATAATCCGTGCAAAAGTTCTTCGGTTATTGTAATATTATACTGAGCCATGGTTCATCCTCCTCGGTTTGGTATTTGTGTCGTAACTATATTCTAACCGAGGTTGAGCCTTGGCTCAAATTATTTCTCTTTTTACACCATTATACGGACTTAATCATCCTCTTCCTACTTCTTAGATCCCTATTCATTACCATGAATTACTCAACCTCTCTAGCAAATATTGTGTCATTTATTTACAAATAGAAACACAGCCTCTAAAATATGAGGCTGTATTTTTCTCACTTAACTAGCTAATCAAATTAACTCTATCTCAACATTTCGCTGATTACATTTTTAGATTCTTTTTCAATCCCCTAAATAAAGGCTTTAATATTATGAAGTGTTTAGATTACATGTTTTATTAATCTCTTTACCAGACTATTTTATTAGATTAAACACCTAGTTTTCTCTGTTTATTGCTTTTAATATCTTGGCCCTCATTATAGGTTATTTTTAGATGTCTCTAATATAAGGAATGCCCTAATTTAAAATAAATTCAAATTCCACTCAATCTAAACCATTTCTTTTTTTCAATCTCCTCTATTTTATCCTACGCTTATATTTTATTTTTCCTAAACCCATGTTTTTACCTCAAAAATCAAGGAAAAAATCCCGACTTGATTCAATTTCGACTTGAACCAAGACGCTTCTATCCAGACACCTAAATTTATTTAAGACACTTTTACCATATTATGCTAGTGACAGTCTATAGAAAATAAATCAAATGTCGGTTCATAAGGTATTCAATCTAATAGAATACAAGTCCAATTAGATGATTCACATGCATCCATTCTAATATTTTTTTATCAAATCTCATGTCTATTAACTAATTAAATTCCCTATACTTTTATTATTTGAAGTAATATACTATTAGTTTTTAGAACCACCGTATATTAGAGCTATCTTTCTCTATTTAAAAGTTCCTATGTAATGTTTTTATCTCTTAACTAGTTAGCAAAATGACACTTGATTTTTTGATATCCTTTATTTCTGATATAGCTACAAGTTATTTCTTCTTCTCCACTAGCTTATAAGGAGAATACTACATTTTATCAAAATCTGCTTTTTGGCATATTTATGAAATGTCCTATCCCTCTCAACTAGCTAACAGAAAGCACACCAAACCTTTAGAAAATCCTTATTCCCCAAAATCTACGATATGCCTTATCTATCTCAACTAGTCATAAATAAGAATACTACTTTTTATAAAAACATTTATATCTAAATACCTATGATATGTATTAACTCTCTCAACTAGTTAACAAAAAGAATACTAAATCTTTGTAAAAACCTCATATCTAAACATCTAGTGATATGTATTGCCTCTCCTAACTAGCCATAAATAAGAATACTAGTTTATTCTCAATCCTATATCTCCCAAATTTTTTATTCTTTTTCTTATAGGCTTTTTTACTTCTTTCATGTTAACCTCCATTCTGGCTGCCGCCGGCACAAATAGAGATGAAAGAATGATGCCGTGACTGCCTGCTTAAAATAAATACTTGCATTAAATATTAATTTGACGTATTCTATAGATACCTTTAACAGCGTTATTAATGCCACTCCCGGTAACTATATGAATTTATAGGCTATGGATAGATTTATAAGTTATGCAGGTGCATGTGGCAAGGTTTTGCAAACACTCCATAGCATGCGTATTATTACTGATCCTAAACAAATCAATATTTTTTAATCAGCCCTGCAAAAGGGCTTTTTGTCGTGGCATGCAAAGCAAAATATCTTCTTTCACGCTATCCACTGTAATCATGTCAATTGAACTTACATTCTTACCTTGAAAGTATACCTAAACTTACTTTCACCCGAAAACGACCTTAATGTTTATTATGATATCAATGCTATTAAAATCTATAATCCCCATTTTACTGTATATTTCAAACTTACTTTAACGCATTGTGCCAGTAAAAAAGTTATAATTATGGGCATAGGAGCAGCTGGCACAAAAAGTTATACTAAAAATGGCTGATATTATCAAAATGATATCTAATGGTTTAATTATATAACTCTTCCCTAAAGATTTCCATAACTCTTTTATAAATCCAACAAAATTTTAGTCAAGTCCAAAATAGTGTGTAAAATGCCTCGGTAGTAAAATATTTTGAAATTCTTTAAAACGATATTTTTTGCACCTTGAAAAACATAAGGCGTTTATGCCGCGAAAGCCTGTTGATACGGTGG
>JBMNUR010000421.1:0-2798 GCA_050946395.1 Peptococcales bacterium | reverse complement strand
ATCGGTGCCCACTGACACCCGAAGCCCGTGACGCTGCGCAGGTAGTCGCACAGGGCGTCAAACTCCCCCCCTGGGTCGGCGACGTCTGCCTCGAACAGCTCCCACACCAGGCGCTCGACCTCGGGTAGACGCTCTCCAGGGTGGAAGAACGCGGCAACGGCGGTGCTCTCAGTCCAGCCCCGCTCAATCACCCGCTGCAGGAGGTTTTCATCGCGCCGCATCGCCTCCTGTAGTCGAGCGAGAATCTTTCCCTCGCCTGGCTGAAGGCGCGACCAATCCCGCAGGTGGAGGGCATCTCGCGCACTCTCATGCGTCCGCCGCTTGTAGAGCACTTCTTCTTCGCGGAGACGCCTGCAGGTCCAGAAGCTGGTGAACTTCTCGCCGTCGTCATCCAACCACTTGAGAAACGCGTCGTGGGTTGCATCAAGCAGTCTTCGGTCTATTTGCACAGTGCTCCCTCCTCTGCAGCGGGTGTTTGCCGACCGCAATGCGCAAACCTCCATCGCGGGGCGCATGCAATACATGAGTGAGGCTCAGGAGTGCAATGGACCCGCTGAGAACACGGCGGCGCGTCCTGGGGCATCCTAGTGCCACCGGTGGGGGTCCGGTGCAGTCAGGGTCAGGTGGTGTTGCGCTCGGAGAATTTCTGGAGGCGGCCCGGATGCCGAACCAACTCAGCCGCAGCAGGATACGTGCCACGGCGCGTCCTGATCCGCGGAGCAAACGGGTCACCGAGCGAGCCACCGCCTACAGTCGAGTGGGAACACATGGTGTTCCGGACAACATGCGGCAGGATCGGGCGGCGGCTGTCGCTGCTCCGTATTCCACCGCTGCCCAGCCTCATTTTGATTAGCTTCAGCGGGGAATGCCCCCCGACCGCAAGGTGACGCGTCCTGGGCGATCTTGGTGGTACTGGAGACTACCCGGTGCCGTCGGCTCATTGTGTTCTCGCCGCAACCCGGCGTGGGCATCCCGCCTGCCGCGGCGCATCCTGATCCGATGCTTAACATTGCGTTAGCGGGAGACCACGGCAGGATATATCCGGACAGCATGCGGCAGGATCGGGCGGCGGCTGTCGCTGCTGCGTATTCCACTGCCGCCCAGAGTTTTTTTGATTAGCTTTAGCGGGAGAATGCCCCCCGACCACATCGCAACGAGTTCTGGGCGATCCTGGTTGTACTGGGAACTATCCGGTGCAGCCCCGCCCTCAGGGCTGTCGAGCGCGGTACTTTGTCAAGCAGCGCTCGCTGATCGCGCGGCTGGCCTCCTGCTGCGTCTGCGACCACGCTCTCCAGTCGGCATCATCGGTGGCGAGTTGATGCAGCAGAGAGGTCAGCATCCCTCGGCACACGGTGTGCATCCTCTGCTCAGTGAGATTCATGTTATACAGGGCAAATCTGCTTTTGCACTCGACCTGCACCATCATCACCGCGATCGCGCGGGCCACTGTGGGCTCGACACCCAGCGCCGTGATTCCTTCAGTCAAACGATCCTCGGGTTCCATATGATTCGGACTCCTTCCGTTCTGCTTACCTGCACCTCGAGCCCCCCATCCTTCGTCACGCGAATGAGCGTCCCCGCGACCTCTCGGGGCACTAGACAGTAAGACAAGGTGCCCAATCGCCAATGCTCCTCCACGCTGTCTGCAATCTGATGCAGTAACGTACCAATGAGCTCGCGGTCTTCAGCGCGTACTAATTCCACTGAACTCCGCACTGCCTCGACGAGAGCCATCGAATCCGCCCTGAACCGCGCCACCTCCTGCTCGGTTTGCAGCACCTCATCAGGTGGCACGTGCCACCGCCACGAGACGAGGTCGTGTGGACCGAAGTCGTAATTGAAAACTGTATAGGGCTGGTCGCATACGATTTCGAGCATTGTTGGTGCCTCCTGTCCCTCAGCTGGACGATCCCACGGTGGAGCCGCCCCCTCTTTACGCACTCAGCGCCGCGAGCAACTCGTCCGCCGCATTGGCGATATCCATATCGGTCTCCACGGGGCGCCCGAGGAGCTGCTCCACCTGCGGCTGAATGGATTCGAAGTCGAAGATGATTCCCTGCTTGTATGCTGGGTTGTCGTAGTCCACCGTAAGCTTCGCCTGCGCCAAAACCGCCACGGCACGAGCCATTCTGAGAGTCGCGTCTTCGTCCTCGCCGATGTGCACGTACCAGTCAACCGCGGTCGAGAACACGTTCGAGGTGCGACAGGTGGCAATGGCGCAAACGAGGTTGGTTTCGCGAAGCCCCTCCACGAGGGCGCGGTGGAACTCCACGAGCATCTCCTCCGAGGAGTGCCCCCACAGCAAGGCGTCGCCCTGAAGGTGCACCCATCCCTCCGGTGATTCGAGCTCGTAATACCCCCTCCACGGGTCTGTCCTATGCCATGTTACGCTCCACGGACCAAATCCGCCCTCCACCGCTTCGTTGTAGACCGAGGTGATGGTGAGGTGCTCCTCGCAGTCTGCGTTGGAGGCATCGGGCGAGGGGTTAATTCGCAGCGTAGCGAGCGGCTCGGCTTCGCAGTAGCAGATTTCACAGACGGGGTCGCCCTCGTAGTCCGTACCCTCGCCGCCGTAGTGGATGTCTTCGGAGATGCCCTCGCACACCGCGCAGAAGTAGCTGCGGTCGCGCCAGTCGTTCTCCTCTTGCGCGAGGTTGTGAGCCGTGCGGTATGCCTCCAGGAGTTCGTACCTGCCGGGGTCGTCGAAGGTCGCCACGGGCTTACCGTGGATGGTTCCAACATGAAGAACTCCGTCGACGACCTCGAGTCGCACGTCGTGCTTCGTGTCGATGCTGCCC
>JBMNUR010000420.1:0-2811 GCA_050946395.1 Peptococcales bacterium | reverse complement strand
AACAGTTTGACGAACTCGAAGAAAAATACTTCTATATTGAAGAGGAAGAAACTCTAATCGTTGCTCAGTATGTAGATGATAATATTGAGGATTTTGCGGAGATTGTGAAATAAAGGAAAAATAATAATATAAAAGTTAGCCGGAGTCCCTTAGTGAGAAAGTGTATGAACTCCGGCTAAAAAAGAATGAAAAATATAGTTATCTAAACAATTAGCTACCTCCTGAAACTACAATTAATGCAAGTCCAGTTAGGAAAAATATAAACATAGCTATTAGCATATTATTAACCATTTTGGTAGATCCTCTAAACTCTTTCCATATAAACACACCCCATAGTGCTGCTACCATTGGTGCACCTTGGCCTAATGCATACGAAATAGCCGGTCCAGCTTTTTCAGCTGCTATATAACTAAATACAGTTCCAACACCCCAAATTATTCCACCCAGAATTCCAACAAAGTGTGTTTTTATATTTCCGGAGAAATACTGCTTATATGTTACAGACTCGCCTAAAAAAGGCTTCTTCATAACGAGAGTGTTGATTATAAAATTACTACCCAAAATTCCCAGTGAAAAAATGAAAAATGCACCATATGGTGTAAGCATTCCTGCCGCGGGATTTGAAAAATTACTCAAATCCATTGAAGCAGCAACAAATCTATAAAAGAAAGACATTAATATTCCTGCACATATAGCTATAATAATTCCTTTCTTTTTGGTTTTTCTTTCTTCATCTCCTTTACTAATTTTTCCTGAAGCAACTCCATTTAGTATAATTGCTATTACTATTAGAGCAACTCCAAGAAATAATATTGTGGGATCACCTTTTGGCGCTCCAAAGTAATTAATAAAAACACCTAACACAAGTGCCAGACCTACCCCAATTGGAAAAGCGACCGACATCCCTGCAAGTGAAATTGAAGCAGATAATAAAATATTAGATGCATTAAAAATAATTCCACCGGTAAATGCACTCCAAAAATTTCTAGAATTTACTTGAGTTACATCATCGATAAAACTACGTCCATACTCACCGTATGAGCCTAAAGTAAATCCAACAATTAATGAAAGGAGCACAATCCCAATTACATAATCCCAATAAAAAAGTTCATATCTCCAAGTCTTAGCAGCCAACTTTTGAGTATTACCCCATGAACCCCAACATAGCATGGTTATAAAGGACAATACAATAGCTAATGAATAGCTTTCTACAATAAACATAATTTACTTAATTTAATTTGTTATTTTTCATGAAATCTCTCACCTCTTTTTCAGATGGAATAGACGGTTGAGCCCCCATTCTGGTTACACAAATAGCTGCAGCTGCAGTAGCAAAATGTAATGCATCATCAAGTTTACTTCCTTTTGACAGTTCAGCTGCAAAAGCACCACAAAATGTATCTCCTGCTCCAGTTGTATCTACTGCTTCGACGTCATAGGCTGACAAGCTCTTGTTATACCTACTACTTTTTAATATACTTCCATGTTTTCCTAAAGTAAGTATGACAGTAGATGCGCCTAAATCTAATAACTTATCAATTATTAATTCTTTATTTGAACCATCATAATCAATTCCAGAAATCATTTCAGCTTCAACTACATTTACTACAAGGTAATCAATCATTTTTAAAATCTCAGAATCCAACTCTCTTGCAGGAGCAACGTTCAAAATAACTATTTTGTTAAGTTCACTTGCAAGCTTGCAAATCTTCTTAACTGTTATGTATGGAATCTCCATTTGCAAGAGTATGATTTCGGAATCTCTAATTGCATTTTCAATATCAGGTCTATTGATCAAATCAGGGGTAAATTCATGATTTGATCCCGGATTAAGTACAATGCAATTCTCACCTTTACTATTTACCCAAATCATAGCACTACCTGAAGGAACATTTTCAACAATTAAAGGTAATACATTTAATCCTTCATCTTTAAAATAGCTTAATGTATTACTCCCATTAACGTCGTTACCTAGGGATGTTATAAACAAAACATCTCCTCCTAACCGATGCGCGGAAAGGGCTTGGTTAGCTCCTTTCCCCCCCATTGATTGTTTGAATTCTAAAGCATCAAGGGTTTCACCGGCAACTGGAAATTTCTCCATTTTCATCATGTAGTCTACATTTGTACTTCCAAGTACCATTATTTTATTCATAGGCTAAATTTAAAATCTTAAATGCTTATTTTTTGGAGAAACTCAAAAATACACATTAGTTTTAGGTTCATTATTAGAATATGTAATTATATCCCTAACGTTTATATAATAATTCTTTGGTATGTTTTTTGTCTTTAAAGTAATCTTATGATCACCTTCAGTTAAATCATAATTCCATGCTACATCATGACGACGAATCAAAGAAGATGTAGGCATTTTAATTGTTTCAAGTAAGGTATCATTAATATAAAGTTCAATTTCTAAAACAGCATCTTCCTGTTTCCCTTCAGATGAAGCATATCCGGTAAGAACAAATGCAGACCCAGTGAAGTTAATATTTATTTCATTTAGTGATTGATTTAATCTTTTATTAACTCCTACCCTATCAATAGGATAAACTCCTTCAAATCCGACTTCAAGTGGTACAGTCTTAGGAGCTTGATACTTAATTTTCAGTATTCCATTTTCTTCTTCTCCACCATTTCTTTTAATCATTTCAATTGCTTGATCTAAACCAACTTTATATAATCTATTAAGAGACATTTCGGTGAACTGAAAATTCAAATCCTCCACTTTATCTAAACCTAACTTCCAATATTCAGGTATTGCATCATATCCAATCATTGTTCCCAAAATTCCCGCAGCATTTGCTGGAT
>JBMNUR010000419.1:0-2812 GCA_050946395.1 Peptococcales bacterium | reverse complement strand
ACCACATTTAACTATAGATAAAGAGGGAACACCCCATCTGGTTTGGCTTAGATCTATCAAATCGGAAAATTACGTGATGTATACCAAGAGAAGTAAATCAAATAATTTCTGGGCTAGATTATTGTGGCAAAAGGAAAAGATTATTTTTTCATCAGGGCCGAGCCCATATGCCCCATTTATTTTGTGGGATAAACAGCTGAAAATACATTGGCAAGTGGATCAAGGTTTTAAAACTTTGATTTATTGTCTTAAGGTGGGACAACGAGAAGTAGAAGTTATTGCTGAATTTGAGAACCGGAATTTTTCTGAGGTGTTATTGGATTTAGATAAATATCCGGACTTAGCTAACTATGATGGAATTGATGGAGGAAGCACCTTATTTTTCCTCTTGACTGCTTTAGAGGAAGCTTATGCAAAGCCGCAATATTGTGATTTTAAAACAGATGAACTAATTAATATGACAAATAAAATTCAAGAATTAGAAGACATTAATAGCGAACTTAGAAATAATCTAAAAAAAAAGATGAGGAATTTAAAAATGCCCGGAGCAAATGGGGAATACGGGAGAAAGAATTGACCAGGGAAATAGAAAGGTTAAAACAAAGTCAAGAGGCCATACAAAAAATCAATGAAGAATTAAGAGAACGTTTGAAAGTAAAAGAACAAAAAGGACAGGAAACTGAAAAAACGGAAAGGAAGGTTTACCCTCATTTCCCATTTATGAAGCGAAAACCCTAATGTAGGAATGAAACAGTTATTTTAGGTATAAATAAATCCTAAGGTGATTTTGGGAAGAGAATTGCACTGGTAGTCAATACGGCAGCTATATTAACTTTGTGAAAATAAAGATCATAAAATAAAATGGGCTTACAACCTACAACTTGGCTTTTTTGCCAGGTTTTTTGTTTGTAAATATTATTAAAATTTTTAGGAGGGAAAGTATGAAAAGGATTTTTAAAGTAAGTTTTGTTGTTTTTCTTATGTTCGGTTTTTTAGTTTCTATCGGTCCCCAAACCGCTAGTGCGGCTGCTTGGCTAAGTCCGGAATGGTTTGCAAAATATTATGGACAAACTTCCCAACAACCGACGAAACCTGAGCCGGCTCCCCAGCCAGAGCCGGAACCCAATCCAACTCCAACACCATCTCCAGATCCAGCACCAACACCTGGTACAAGTGGAAATTTCAATTATTGGACTAATCCGGCGTATTATTATAATAAATATAATAATAACAATCAAAACCAAAACCCGGCGCCTACTCCAAATCCGGATCCAACACCACAACCAGGCCAAGGTGATGCAGGTATGAATGCTCAAGAAAAACAATTAGCGGAATTAATAAACCAAGAAAGAGTTTCCCGTGGCTTAAAACCTTTAATATTTGATGCGGAACTAACTAAATGGGCTAGAGTAAAAAGTCAAGATATGATTGATAAAAACTATTTTGCCCATGAATCACCTACTTATGGTAAAGTCTCCGATATGTTAAAAAATGGTGGAGTGAGTTTTAAATATGCCGGTGAAAACTTAGGTAAAACCGGTAGTGTTACTAGTGCCCATACTGGTTTTATGAATAGTAGTGTTCATAGAGCTACACTTTTAAATAGTGGTTATACACATGTTGGTATTGGTATCAAGTATAAAGGTTCCACTATGTATGTGACTGAGATTTTTGTTGCCAGATAGATAAAGCATAGTGAAATAGTGAAATAGTGAAATAGTGAAACAGTAGTCCTGTCATTCTGAACGTAGTGAAGAATCTAAGATCCTTAGTGAATCCTTCGCTATTGCTCAGGACTCAGGATGACGGAGAGAATTACTTTGACCATCGGCTATAGGCCATAGACTATCTGGCTACTAGCCGTTAAATAAAAAATCCAAGGACCATTATCCTTGGATTTTTTATTTTTAACTATTTACAGCCTTTGCAGCCTGTATTTCCCGCAGTACCAAATGGTCTTTGCTCAGGATATGGTGGCCAGTTGGGAGTAAAGTCTGTTGGGCACTCACCTAAGAATTCACCGCACTCTGGTGGCGGAGCAGGATAGCCATAAGTTGGGATTAAAAGTTGAACTTCGGATTCTACTTTAACTAAAACTAAGATACCCACACAGCAGGTTACAGCTGTAACACCGCCATTTGCCGCTCTTTGGGAGATAAAGCAGAAGAGGCAACTTGGGAAGACATGGCATTGTAAATCCATGCCTGCTTCGCCGGCTCTTTCAACCCGTAATGTCTTACTAATAGGAATAAATTCTGAACTTCTTGTTTCACCTGTATTAATTCTGGTTGTCACTTGTACTTCAAAAGATACTCTAACAATGTCATTGCTAACATTTACGCAGGTTTCATTTCTAGTTTGTACTGATATACAGGCAGCTTCTGTTGCGCCGGTTGAATTGTTGGGGTTAAAACCGGGAACATTAATTTCTTCAACTTGAGTATGCATACACTCGTTAAAGATTTTTTTGACTTTAATAATATCAATTTCAGTCGGCGGTGGGCAAATGGGTATTCCTAGTTCAGGGTCGATTGGGCATGGTCCTGGGAAAATTGGTTGTTCTTGTCTCATGTCACTCATATATTTTTATCCTCCTTAAGTAGTTGTTAATAAAGGATTTAAATCCTTTTATCTCATTAATATCCTATGAAGTTATTAGGGAGGGTGTGCAAAGCTAAAAGTCTTTTTTCTTTATAAAAGGGAAATATTATTACTATATAGCCCCCTATTAGAATTGGAGAAAGTACGTGTAATATATTAATATATTATCAGGGGGTAGGTTTTAATGAGAAACAAGCAATATAGTCATGAA
>JBMNUR010000418.1:0-2821 GCA_050946395.1 Peptococcales bacterium | reverse complement strand
ACTTGATTTTCTTGACCATCAAAAACAACGGGGATGGTCATTCCCTTTTTGATGTCGTTGGAGAGGATTGTAGCAACATTATCTTTTACCTCGTCAACAACATAGGCAACTCTTACTGCCATTTTCAAAACCTCCTTGTAATGGTAATAAATATAAAAACTCGACCTGGTAAGAGGTCGGTGGTATGACCACTCACTTTATATTCTATTCTCTATAATAATCAAATATCCTTCTTTTAAAACAAACTTTTTTTTAAAAAAATAAGTTTTTTATGTTGACTTACTGTTGACTTATGAGAACGAAGTTTGTATACTTAATACTAACAACTGTTATATAAAAATAACTAACAACTGCTCTGTTGTATATAAGTTGGAGCATTGAAAAGTTGACGATTGAAGAATCTTATGACAATTGCATATCTATGGAAGTGTACCTAGGGTTCCGCAATCAATCAGGATGTCGGAAGCATGATAAAAGATTGGTCTGGACCGAGCGGTACAGCCGGAAAAAAAGGTTAAGGTTAAGAGAAACTTAAAAATTCTTAGATTTCAACCTCAACTTTAACCTTCAGTGACCTGTCACTGACTCCGGTACACCGTGGGGATAAAATACTCGGCGGCAAGTTCCACAGTTTATACTGGAACTTGCCGTTTTTCTATTCAGGAAGTAGGGCACGTCGCTATCGCTCCTCGCGATGACATAATAGCGACTTCTTTCGTAGCAATGACACGTAGTGGATACAAGTTCTTTGATGAAATACACTCATTCTTGTCGGCCACAAATAGCCGAATTATGCAAGACTATGACTATGACTCGACTCAACCCAATAAATTTACCCAAAAATCTAGTCACTAGTCACTAACATGTAATTTAACCCAAAATAATAAATGAGGTGATAGGTGTGGGTTCTCTTAATAAGTCCCACCACTTAGTGGGGGTGATGACTCCCAGAAAACAGGTTGATCGAGAAGTGGGATCCCTCTTTCTGGGTAGCATTGAAGAGCCGGTATTTCTAACAAATTAAAGCCAAAATATAATGGAGGTGCTTTATGTTAGGGTCTGAGCTCTTATTAAAAAGTTTAGAAGAACAAGGAGTAGAACTGGTTTTCGGAATACCCGGAGGGGCTGTCATTCCTCTTTATGATGTATTGAGAAAAAGTAAAATTAAGCACATTTTAACTAAACATGAGCAAGGGGCTATACACGCTGCCGATGGATATGCTCGCTCCACAGGCAAACCTGGTGTTTGCTTTGCTACTTCCGGGCCAGGAGCAACCAATCTGGTTACAGGTCTAGCCACGGCACAAATGGACTCTTCACCAGTGATTGCTATTACAGGTCAAGCAGCTTCACCATTTATAGGGAAGGATAGTTTTCAAGAAGCTGACATGATTGGTCTAAGCTTGCCGGTAACAAAGCATAGTTATCAAGTCCGTGATGCCCATGATATCCCTAAGGTTATTGCTGAAGCTTTTTTCGTGGCCCAAGAAGGTAGACCAGGACCAGTTTTAATCGATATACCTAAAGATGTTTTCAGTCAAAAGGTTTTTGAAATAAAAAAACCTTCAATAAGAAAGCATCTATTGGAAAAATTCAAAAAACCAGGACTAGATTTAAAAAAGATAAATGAGGTAGTAGAAGCTCTAAAAAAGGCTAAAAGACCCCTGCTGCTTGTAGGGGGAGGGGTTAATGGGGTAGCAGGTAGTTCGGAACTTTTAAAGGAATTTGCATTGAAAAATGAGATACCTGTAACTCAAACCTTAATGGGTAAGGGTGTTTTCCCGGCCAGTCATCCTTTATTTCTTGGAATGGTAGGTATGCACGGCACTATTGAAGCTAATTGGGCTATGCAAAATTGTGATTGTCTATTAGCTATAGGTGTTCGTTTTGATGACCGTGTAACGGGAAAAGTGGAAGAATTTGCACCACGAGCCAAAATTATACATGTTGATATTGACCCAGCTGAACATAATAAAAATCGGCTTGCCGATATTACTATCGTAGGTGATAGTAAAGAGTTTCTTAAGTGTTTATGTGAGAAGCTTTGGGCTAGTAAAAGTAATAAAGATTGGTTAAGACAAATTCGCCTGCAAAATCCGAGCAGTGTAGTTAATGTTACTAAAAACTTAGATCCGGAAGGAGTAATGGCCTTAATCAATTCATTACTAGATGATGATACCATAGTAGTAACTGATGTAGGACAACATCAAATGTGGGCAGCACTTTTTGTCCATCCCCAAAGCCCCAGAAGTTTTATTACTTCCGGAGGATTAGGGACTATGGGTTTTGGCCTGCCTGCTGCTATTGGTGCCCAAATGGCCAATCCTCACAAGAAAGTAGTTCTTATTACCGGTGATGGCAGTCTCCAAATGAATCTGCAAGAATTAGCGGTAATCAAGCAATGGAATTTACCTATAAAGATATTTTTAATCAATAATGGTTCATTAGGCATGGTTAGGCAATGGCAGGAACTTTTTTTCCAAGAAAACTATGCCCAATCAATACTAGAAGTAGGCCCCGATTGGGGAAAACTTGCAGAGGCCTATGGACTTGAGAGTAAAACTGTACAGGAACATAGAGAACTGAAAGATACTTTAAATAGTACTTTTAAAAATGAAAAACCTACTTTAATAAATATTCTAGTAGACCCCGGTGCTAATGTATTTCCCATGGTACCGGCGGGATGTAGTTTGGACCAGATATGGGGGAGTTGGAATAATGAAGCACACGTTAGCAGTATTGGTTGAAAACCATCCCGGTGTACTTTCAAGAGTTTCCGGTCTTTTTGCCCGGAGAGGATATAATATAACAAGCTTAGTTG
>JBMNUR010000417.1:0-2823 GCA_050946395.1 Peptococcales bacterium | reverse complement strand
CCTCCCTCCCCTCCCTCCCCCTGCCTCGGTCGGAGGAGTGGCTATAAAGTCACGTTAGCGACGGAGTTCTGGGCGCATCCTGGCACCGAGCCTATACAACGCAGGGGGGCTGCGGCGATACCACAGCGATTCAGTTGGCACGTCTCTTTCGGCGGTTCTCTCGCCATGTTCATCTACTCCTCTCGAGGCTCACTGAGCTGACCGCAAGTCGCGCTCCGTGGGTCGAGCCCGACGGCTACGCACCCAAGTTCCTCGGCGGCAACGCCCTGGGCTCCGTTCTTTGCGCCGCCTATACCGCCAATCAGCACCGACGGTTCTCCGTGTGTCTGTCCACCGCACCCGCGGGTCCCAATTTGGGCTAGCGGAATGCATCTGCACAATAGCGCCTATAGAGCTTATGCAGATAAGAGCGTGTACGAGCCGACCCCTTCGCACGGACTATCGCCCTCGATAGACCGAGCGCCAAGCAGGACATTCTTACTTGGACCGGGTCTGACACCACGCTCCAATGAGGCGTGAGCCACTGCACAAGGTCATGGTCACACCTGTATCCGAGCCTGCTGAGGCTCGCTATCGTCCCAATCACCTCCTCGATCTTCGACCTACGTGGAGCCACATACACGTGGTCCCCGAACCACCCGTAAAAATGCCCGCAGAACTCAAAACCATCGGTATCTTTAGCTATAATTGCCTGCTTGCGCCCAATTGTGTGAACCTGCAATCCGAGGCTTTCTATGACCTCAGTTGCATAGTCCCGTGCCCGCCGCGCCTCGGCTTTGGTCGGGGTGAAGATCACGAAATCATCTGCGTACCTGGCATATCCCCAACCCTCTGCGAGTATGGCATCATCCAATGGGGAGAGGTACAGGTTGGCTAGCACGGGAGAGATCACGCCGCCCTGCGGCACGCCCAACGTAGTGGCTCGGTCACATCCATCCTCACGAATGGGCTGTGTTGCAAACTCCAATACGAGTGAGAGCAGGTCGGGGTCGACGACGAGCTGGTCGAGGCGGTCGTAGAGCAGGGGATGGGGAATAGAGTCAAAATACGACTTGATATCCAACTGGACTGCCCAACCATACTGCTGCACCATCGAGCTGATATGATCGACGCGCTGCTGCGGTCCCACGTCCTGCAGATAGGCGAAATTGCAGTCGGACAGTGGGCTCTCCAATGGCTGGCGAACGAGGTCGAGCAGGGCGCGGCTGACGATCGTGTCCGGAACCGTCATAATTGCGATCGGGCGCTGCTTCGGTCCCTCGTCAATGTAATACCTCTTTGCAGGGAGGGGACCATAGGGTAGAGAGGACAGTCGCTCGAGGCGCTGCTCGATGATCTCGTCGAGGTGGTCGGCTGCGTAGGGCAGGGTGACATTGTCGACCCCCGGAGCCCGCCATCTCACGTATTCTCGCTCGCTGCTGAGGTAGCGGAAATCCGCGCGGTCCCACATCTGCTGGAATGCCTGCCTCAATAGGTTGGCGTCGAGGATCTGGCTGTACTGCGGGGTCTTTAGGTTTACGTGCGTCGGGTGCGCTTTGAGCATCATGACCACACTCTCTGCCCCCCGAGTTCAAATTGCACCCATTAGTATTGTCCCGGGCTCGCGCAATTTACTCTGAGCAACTCGATCTTTTTTCCCCGCGGGGGGTAGAGCTCAGTCCGAAGCTATTGGAGGGGGCTCACGATGGTCGCAGCAGAGCCATCGGGAACCTGACTGCCCGCGGCCCTCTGCCCTGCAGTTGATGGTCTCCAACATACGGAATTGATCTGTCAGGAAAGCGGAGCTCATTCGAGGAGCAGCAGGATGTGTCTGTGCCTACGAGGTGAGGTCAGAGGTACATCAGACAGAGCCCCGTGCCGCCGCGGAGTAACCGGGTTTTCGCGGTTTCCGCGGGATGAAGGCGATCGCAATAACCCCACTCTATGGCTGTATCCGAGAGTTAAATGCGGGCTGCGTGAAAGCAACGGGCTCTGCAGGAGATGGGGCAAGTGCCGCAATCCCCCCACTGATAGATAGCGGGTTGTGAGCCGGCGTCGAACCCCTGTAAATCGGATGCGGCCCTGACCGATTCAGCCCATCTTCCGGCGGGCGACAGTAGTGCTCTACCCATCGCGACTGTAGCAGTACCCACTCACCGACCTGCTCCATCCGCCGGGCGCGTCGGTTACCACGTTGCCCATACAGTGCATCCGTGGATTTCGCAACACGTCAGTTACCCGATACAGCCGCCACTGTTCACGCTCCGCCGCGGCCACCTCGGCTTCGTGTGCAGAGAGATGGAACTGAGTTGCCCACTCCTCCGAGCGCGAGGTGGCCTTGATCTCGATATGGATCTCCCTGCCGTCGGGTTCATAGGAGATGACGTCGTAGCCGTACTCGTTGGACTCCCACCCCACGGGTTCAACCAAATCTGCATAGGGTATGCCTGCGAGCTTCTCGCGTTCATGCTCTAACACCAACTTCTCGCCTTCCATGCCTATGCGCTCGCGCTGCAGGGCATCCTTCTGACGTCTCTTCAGCTCCTTCTCGTAGGGGCGGGGTCTCGGGGGCTGATGCATAACAGTCTCCGCTATGGGCAGGCACTCAGGGCTGGACACGACGTAGAGGTATGAGTGCAGGTCAATGACATCGTCCGGGGTTCTGTCTATGGACACGAGGTAATCTCGCACTTCCCCTGCCATATCGAGCAATAGCCGATAGCGCTCCCAGCTTGGGTCTCTGGAGAACGCCTTGTCTATGCCGTAGAAGCGCAACAGCTTCTGGAACTGTCCGAAGTGGACGGGCATGAAGTGCTGACGGGTATCGTCGAGCAGAAACAGCAG
>JBMNUR010000416.1:0-2826 GCA_050946395.1 Peptococcales bacterium | reverse complement strand
TTTCTTAGCAACAGGTTCAATTACCGGAACTTTAATCAACCTGCTGCAATCCCGGACAAAATTATCTACCGTGCAATAGGGTACATGTTTGTCCTCACTGATACGATAGTCAATTGCTTTTTTCGTCGGCCCGGAGATGTTACCGGTCTGAATATCAATAATATCTCCGATTTTCAAACTGCCCTGATACCCATAGGTGAGATTATCCTCATATCTGCTAGCTCCCGGTCCTCCCAGAGCCAAAGCTCCAAACCACCCGGGACTTGTTTCACCCTCTAAAAAATCTGTATCACCTGCTCCTACCTTCAAAGTATATTGTTTACCAAATTCAAACTCGTGCTTTTGTATTCCTAAAGGAGCGGCACCATCTAAACCTATTACGGGTGCTACTTCTGCTACAGCTGTATGACCCACTTTTCCTTTATGGATATTTAAAACTTTTGCAAACAAGAGGTTTACTTCTTTTTCATAGTGGGCTTTAATCTTCTTATTGTCACTAAATACTTCAACAGCTAGCTCAGCACCGTCTAAACCATTAAGTTCTCCATAATGCCGGGCCTTCGCTTCGGCCTCTGAAGGATTATAGGGTAGTTCCTGTGCGCCTGCTAAAACCGCAGCATCCACTGCATTAGTTATTTCACTATCATTAAAGTATAAAAGCCCCACATCAGCCACTAGAGCGACAAAACCAATAAATGCCGTAATACCGAGAGTTAGAATAATAATTATACTTCCATTTTCATCAGCCAAAAGCTTTTTAAGCATAGCACCTACTCCATTCTCATAATTGCTTCACTTTTTGCAATATAAGGATTACCGGTAATTTCAGAAATTAAGGGGGCATAAATTTCTACCGGGTACTGGATTTTTATCTTTACGGATTCCCCCCTACGCCTTAGGCTATCGTTAGGCGTGATACTGATAAAAAGCTTGGAATTGTCCAGCATGGTGGCATTATTAACTATTTTGGTAATTATCTCTGTATCTGTTGCACCAACTGCGGCAAAACGAGCCCCTTCTCGGGCTGAATTAGATAAAATCAACTGCGTTCCAAAAATGCGGCCAAATTCTGTAATGCCAAAAACCAGCATTAACAAAATTGGTATAACAAAAGCCATTTCAACCAAAGCTTGTCCTTTCTCACTTTTAAGAAATCTATTTTTCATCATGTCACCCCCACAATATATGCGGCTAATGCACCCATGGTAATAGCTACACCGTACGGGAACATGTTATTGGCATTTTTATTACCAAAATTGGCAACTTTAAATCTAGTAGCGAATAAAATTATGAAGCCCGTTAGTAAATCTTTTACCGTAACAAACAACCTTTTTTGATAAATTAAGATTAATATAGCTAACACCCCTCCGGCTATCCCCATATAAAGGCCTGCATAAAGAACAAATGTCGGACCTTTAATAGACCCGATAGTGGCTAAAAGCTTTACATCCCCGGCCCCAATACCTCCCCAGGTATAGGGTAAAATAAGAAATAATAGTCCTGTAAAAAATCCTTTTAAAGAAAATATTAGTCCAAAAACACCATAGTTAAAAACATTTAAAATGATACCTAGTAGTAAAGCTGGGACAAGAACTTTATTGTATATTTTCCGTTTTTTTAAATCGGTAAAAAGACATATCGCTAAAAGAAAAAGAAGAAGAAAATCTGCCATTAACCTATTCACCTACTTTCATGTTGAAGCTTGTTTGTTTAAAATAGCCCTACTAAAAAAGTAGGGCTATTGCTTATTTTAGTTTAACTCATCGGCAAAACTTTGAAATTTTGCAGCTACACTGGTACCAAGACTTGATAGAACTAAAACGACACTAAGTGCGATAAAGCTAAGAATGAATGCATATTCAATTACACCTTGACCATCTTCATTTTTCCATAAGCTATCTATGAACATCTACTGCCTAGATTAGTTCAACTCAGATTCTACAGCATTAAACTTAGCAACCAATTTTGTACCAATAGTTCCTAATACACCCACAGCTACCACAGATATCAAGGCGATAATTAAACCGTATTCGACCATCCCTTGGCCTTCTTCTTCCTGCCACAATTTTTTTACTAAATTCATCATTCAAAACACCTCTTTTAATATTATTTTTAGATTTTAATTTCTGTCGATTTCCTAGGTCGTTGTGTGTCTTTATCATAGCACCAAAGCTTGTCCCTCGTGAATCCGGCACAAGTCTCGTTTTTCTGAAATGACCATGGTCCCAAAAATAAATAGGAGGCCTAAGGGCCTCCGGGATTTTTCATATTTAAGACTGTATAGTCTAATATTAAACTTTCTTTTTCGTATTCATCTAATAGCTTTTCAAATTCTTCATGATTCTTTAAATTTAACAAAGAGAAATAATTTTCAGGGTACGCCATTTTCAGGATAATTTCGCTGGTTCTATCCTGAGAAGCTAAATCAACAAAAATTAATTGTGAATTAGTAATAAAGCGGCGCTGTAATATTAAAGCACGCCTAACAATATTTTCAATGGCATTTTCCTGGTTTTTCACTATAACCAAGATGTATTTATAGGCACTTTCCCCTTCTTTATCCGCTAAATCGTTATATACGACCACTATAAACCAAATTAAGATAAACAATAACCCTGTAGTCAACACCCAATCAAAAAGCATCACCAATTCCTCCATCTATAGAAGATGTGCTCTAGTATATGCAGGTGACTGGTGATTAGTGACTTCTTTCATAGCGATGACAAAAAGGAATTTCAATCTTGCGAAATAAAGCTACAAATTAACCAGCTTATTCTTAATAGCATATAATGCTGCTTGGGTCTGGTCTTCTACATTAAGTTTCCG
>JBMNUR010000415.1:0-2829 GCA_050946395.1 Peptococcales bacterium | reverse complement strand
ACTCAACTTGTTGGCCGGGAGATATGATTGTTGCGTGCTAAGGTGAATATTTTTAACAGTTAAAGCTAAAAAACGACTAAATTCTTTGACCTGTGACAACGTAGGAAAATAGCTTAAAAAATGGCCTCGACCACCATTTATTTCCAAACTTTCCATCTCTACACCGGGAATAATAGTTAATTTATCTCGAAAGCCCAATCCGCCACCTGGCAACTCATATAATTTACCTTGTTTTAGCAGGGTTTCTAGATCATTTAATACTCCCGGACTTGCACAGTCAACAATTCCAATAAGGTCTATCCCTTTACGATAGATGCATTCATGAATAATATTACTTAGAGTTAGCTTTTTAGATGCAGTTATTTTAACGGGTTGACTATTAAAAGTCGACCCAATGTGAATGTGAAGGTCAACAAAAAAATTAGGCAAAAGTTATTCCTCCCCATGGTTTAATAACATCTTTATTTAATAATACTAGCATATACCATAGGGCATAATACTGGAAAATATAGCATATATTAACCTAGATAGTGCCTATTAGTCATAATAATTTATAGGAGTGTAGTTATGGAAAAATATATCAGTAATAATTCTTTTTACCTTGTAGGTTCATTTCAAGATGTTTTAGAAGAACTTCGCAACTTAGCTTTAGAGCATACTACAGTACAAGATATATTGGATTGTTATTTAAATTGAACTAATTTAGCCGCAAAAGTGCCACCTGCGCAGGCTGTTAAAAAAAACTCCTCGTCTTCTTCTAGTGAACGGTTCATGGTGGTCACATTAAAGCCGCAACTCTTTAAGTAAGCTACCCCTTCAAAACCACTTTCAAAAATAATTTTATGTTTAGAAGCCAATTGATGCTCTTTGATTTGTTTATTTAAAATGTCGCGGTTATTATTTTTAATAATAGGCAGAATCACCGTAGCAGGTACGAGAGCAATTTTATTTAAAACAGTAATCACATGGTGACTTAACCCTTGATGTCGATTACGTGAATCCCCAAAACTTACTCTAGGGATAACAATAGGGTTTCCACCAAGGCTAGCTACCGCATTAATTATTTGCCCAACTTCTAAAGCTGTCGTGCCAAGTTGGGTACCGGTCCCCACATTACCAGGTCCCATGGCTATGAGAATAAGATCTGGCTTCTGGACTATAAAAGCCGCCGCTAACGCTGAGTAAATATTGACAGTTTCCAAATCACCACCGAAAGCGTGGCCTGATGTAAGTGTGCCAATTAACCATTTTTTTTCTTTTAGAATCCTTATTGTTTTACTAAATGCAAGAGGTAAGGCACCACCATCAGTCATTATATAGCTTACTTTTAGGTTTTCATTTACCGCTCTTATTCCAGCTAAAGCCGGGGTAATCATACTATGGAGAAAACCAATTACCACCGGTATATTATTTAAATGAGTAAATCCTTGAATTTGTTCATGAAAAGGGCTAGCCTCTTCTTCTACTGCTAGTACTTTAATTTGTTGGGGAGTATATCTCATTTTCATAATATGACCAGGGCCACTAAGTTTTTTTTCTAAGAGCTTGTTAGGCAAGACAAAATGATATCCCCCCGTTCCCAGATTTAAATTTACCGCGGTAGTGTTTAGCTTAATTACCTCCCCTTTTATCACTCTACCATTTAAATGCAAATAGTTTATGGCTTTATTCTTGTTATTTTCCACCTGGACAAGTATTTCTTGAAATTCTTCATCCTCTTCTAAAATATCCAAAACAAGGCCTTGTCTAATTCTAATCATTATATTTTTCTCCAGCGCTTTTGATAATCTCTACTAGATAACGACCATTATTAATTAAATTATCGATAGTAATAAATTCATCTGTTGTATGTACTTTTTCCATGCCTATACCCAGATTTAAGGTAGGTAGGCCATAACCATTTAAAATATTAGCATCACTACCACCACCGGTTTTTTCTAAGACAATAGGAAAGTTAAGATTTTGAGCAGCTTTTTTGGCGATAGTAATGACCTCTTCCTGTTCGTCTAAACATATTTCGGGGTAGTTGAGTGTAATATTAACCTCTACTTCCCCACCTAGTTCTTCAGCTGCTTTTTTAAGGCATTCTTTCATATGCTGGCACTGTTTATCTAATTTATCACGATTTAAACTTCTGGCCTCTCCTTCTAAATAAACCTTATCGGGAACAATATTAGTAGCTTTTCCACCTTTGATAATACCAATATTGGCAGTAGTTTCCGAATCTATTCTACCTATTTTCATTCTAGCAATAGCCCGTGCCGCAATTTGAATGGCATTTACTCCTTCTTCAGGTACCATACCGGCATGGGCAGCTTTACCGCTAATTACGGCCTCTACCTGATTTTGGGCCGGCCCCTGAATTACCATGTGTCCTGCTGGACCTGAACTATCTAAAACATAGGCCATTTGAGCCTTAATCATTTTTGGATCTAAATTTTTAGCACCAAACAAGCCTCCTTCTTCAGCTATGGAAAAAATAATTTGAATAAGTCCGTGGTCAATGTTTTCTTCTTTTATTACCTTTAACATCTCCAAGATGGCCGCAATTCCTGCCTTATCATCTGCACCCAAAATTGTATTACCCTGAGACTTAATTATATTATCTACTAAAATTGGCTGAACATTATTTCCAGGCTGAACGGTATCCATATGTGCAGAAAATAAGATTCTGGGAGCATAATTATTTCCTTTTAATTCGGCGATAATATTCCCTGCATTACCACCTATCTTAGTTCCGGCATTATCTTCAAACACATTTAGACCTAGGCTTTGTAATTTTGATTTAAGATAGTCGGCAATCTTCCGTTCATTTCTTGTTTCGGAGTC
>JBMNUR010000414.1:0-2833 GCA_050946395.1 Peptococcales bacterium | reverse complement strand
CTAAAACTGTTACAACGCGTGAAAGACGAAACCGTATTTTCTCGTGATGGGGAAATTGAATGGCAATGTCGCAATTGCGGATATGTTCATAAGGGTAAAAATGCACCGAAAACCTGTCCCGCTTGCCTGCATCCACAAGCCTATTTTGAGCCTAAATGCGATAAGTATTATTGATTTCTTCTCTTCATTTTTTTGTCTTGACACAAAAAAACGAAACAAAAAAGACAGCTACTGCTCATTGAGGGTGGTAGCTGTTTTTGTGTTCTAACAATATGAGGCACCATCAAAATATTAATATAAAATTGAATATATTTGCGGATTGATTTTTAAATATAATTCAGAACAACTCGATCAGAGTATTAATTCAGATAACCATTGTAAAATATACACAAACAATAAACTTATAAAACTATGTTTGAAATGTTATTTGGAATATCACTAATAGACTATATCAGAGAGAATTATATCGTGCTATTAGACCACGCGGGTACATTTGCATTCGCTTTAAGTGGAATTCAACTGGCTGCCGAAAAAAAATTCGATTGGTTTGGAGCCTATGTGGTGGGATTGGTCACTGCAATTGGCGGTGGAACTACCCGCGATTTATTGTTGGGTGTAACTCCTTTTTGGATGTCAAACAGTTCCTATTTAATCGTGACGGCAGTAGCTCTGTTTTCATTTGTTGCTCTTAAGAGATTCATTTTCAGATTAAACAAAGCCCTGTTTTTGTTTGATGCCATCGGTCTCGGACTATTTACAGTGGCCGGAATAGAAAAAACCCTGGCTGTAGGTTATCCATTTTGGGTTGCCATTATTATGGGTATGATCACAGGCTCGGTTGGAGGTTTGATCAGAGATGTTTTAATCAACGAAATGCCCCTTATATTACGTAGAGATATATACGCAACAGCTTGTATTGCCGGAGGTCTCGTGTTTGCATTGTGTTACTGGCTCGAAGTAGACCGTGCTTTGATTGACCTTATTTCAGCTTTTACAGTAATACTGATCAGATTTATTGCTGTTAAGTATAAAATTCAACTCCCAACAGCAAAATACGGGGATATAAAGATCGATAAGAAAATTTTCAGACCAAAAAATAAAACAAAATGAGTTTGAAATTCAACTCTAAAAACGGCCTGCTGCACAAATCCACAGCCATTATCTCCGTAATTCTTAAAGGACTTGGACAAATCATGCTTCAGGAAAACAGCATGACCGGTTTGCTGTTTCTGATTGGGATTTTCTATGGCTCGCTTGCCATGGGCTTTGCCGCACTTTTGGCAACCGTATGCGGAACTGCCATTGCTTATCTGCTGAAATACGATCAAACAGAAATCAATCAGGGACTTTACGGGTTCAGCGCTGCATTGGTTGGAGTGGCAGTGATGCTGTTCTTAAAACCGGTATTTTGGTCTTGGGTCATTGTTGTAATAGGTGCGGTGTTGGCAGCAATCTTACAGCACTTTTTTATAAAACGAAAATTTCCCGCCTATACCCTACCCTTTGTGTTAGTGACCTGGCTGATACTATTCGTCTGCAATCTGCTTAATAGCGATTTATTTGCAGTATCCGTGCCTGCCATCGCACAAGCAAGTGACTCACTAACTGACGGATTTAAAAGCTTCGGACAAGTGATCTTTCAAAGTAGCTTGTTATCAGGTATATTATTCTTTTTGGCAGTCTTTATCAACTCACCGATTTCGGCCCTATACGGACTTGCAGCAGCAATTATTTCCGCCATTTTAGCATTTTACGTCTCTATACCTGTTAATGATATCAACCTCGGACTTTACGGCTTTAATGCGGTTTTATGTGCTATTGTCTTTGCAGGACCACAAGTCAAGGATGGTATATGGGTATTGATTTCACTTGTGCTTGCCCTCGCCATCAGTCTGTTGATGCTAAAAATAGGGATTACAAAACTTACATTCCCATTTGTTTTGGCTACTTGGGTGACTTTATTTCTGAAAAACAGAATACGAAAACCTGAAAAAGCAGTTTGATACTCAAAAAACGGCGGTGTCTCAGAAGTGTCCGACTACTACGTTAATTTCTAATTAGTATAATTATTACCCCGCAATTATTATTTCGGGAAACCTACGGTCTGTGCTAACAGCACCTCTTGAGATTTAGACAATTGCAATAAGCCATGAAGTTCATCCTTATCGAAAGAACCTCTCGCAACCGTTGCTAGTCCCTCTGAAGCACAATAGAGATAAATATTTTGCGAAATATATCCACAGTTTGTGTAGGAGTATTGTTGGCTTGCCGCTTTTTCCATATCACCGACAATCATAATATTAAGCGGTGCATCGTACACATAATCTTGTAGTCCTGCGCTTTTTCTATGATCACCATTTTTTACCAAAGTAAGCTTATGTTCCTTTGCATTGTAAAAATAGACACCCTTTTTTGAAATTACATAAAGCTCTAACTCCTGACGATTCATAGCTGTGGGAACTGTTCGTTTGTCTTCCCTATTGAAGCCGTTGGCAGCCCATAATAAATTAGATAATTGCTGATCAGAGAGATCCTTCTCTGAAAACGAACGAGTTGATTTTCGCTCATTTAATGATTTCATCAAAGGTTGTCCGCCACTCCTATCGGGAGCCGGTAATTTAATTTCTTGTGCGTTCATACTACAATATCCTATACAGATTAAAATAATTGATAAAATTTTTGTTTTCATATTTGATTGAATTAAATTTTTATAAAAAGCAGGCCTAATATAAGAGTTTTATTTGAAAAATAAAAAAACGAAGCAAAAAAGTTAAGACTACGCCCGCTTCGCTTGAAAAATAAACTTTTTATTAACTTTGTCGCATTAAAATTT
>JBMNUR010000413.1:0-2846 GCA_050946395.1 Peptococcales bacterium | reverse complement strand
AGGAGAGGATAAATATGAAAAAAATCGGCTTAAAATATCCTGTATATGCACTTTACAATGATTCTACAGGCTCACCTGTTTATAGCGATGGTGCTGTAATATCAAAGGCAATAAATGCAAATATTGCTATAAACAAAAATAACGTTAAACTATACGCTGATGATGATATAGACGAAGTCGACCAAAGTTTTATTGATGGAACAATAACACTTGGATTAAATGAGTTACCACTAGAAAAACAAGCTGTATTATTAGGTCATAAAGCAGATGAAGAATCAGGAGAGTTGGTAGCAAATGAAGCCGACATAGCTCCATATGTTGGACATGGTTTCTATGGAAAAATCAAAAGAGCAGGTGCATATAAATGGCGTGCTATATGGCTTCATAAGGTGCAATTTGGAGAACCTAATGATGAAACACAAACTAAGGGCGAAACTGTAACATTTCAGACACCGACTATTGAAGGAATTATAATGAAAGACATAAATGGTGATTGGAAAAGCGAAAATGTATTTGATACTGAAGAAGAAGCCAAAACATGGCTTAATACTAAAGCAAGCATAGCAGAAGTATGATAGGGCGGAGGAAATCCGTCCTTTTTTAAAGGAGGCTTTAAATGTTAGATATAGTAAAACATATTACAATAGGTGATAAAGAATATCCGATAGCCTACACGTTAAATGTTATGGAAGCAATCCAAGAGAAATTTGGAACAATAGAAGCTTGGGGAAATGCACTACAACCTGAACCTTACGAAAATGAGGACGGAAAGGTTGTGAAACCGGAACCTAAAATAAAAGACTTAAAATGGACTTTTACTCAATTTATTAACGAAGGAATTGATATAGAAAATGAAGAAAAAGGTGAAAAAAGACCTTTTGTAACTGAAAAACAAGTAGGTAGATTAATTTCTGCTATCGGAATGGACAAAGTTAACGAGAAGTTAATGCAGGTAACAGTTGAAAGCACAAATACAGGAGATACTGACACAGGAGAAACTGACGAAGAAAAAAACGAATAGACCACGCAAAAGATGAGAGCGATGGAATAATCAATTTTGCGTGGTTTTTATTTACCGGAATTAAAATGGGTTTTACAGAAAAACAAGTAGGCCACATGACAGTCAGAAAGTTTGTCGCATTATACAACGTTTATAAAGATACTTTTGATTTAGAAAACAAATTAAAGAATAGCAATAGGACATACAGAGAACTTGAATTCGAACCAACGCTGGATGACGTTTTGTAAAGGCAGGTGATAACATGGCAAGTAATATTGGTGCAAAAATTGAATTACAAGGTGAAGCCCAATTTAGGAAAGCTGTAACTGAAATAAATACTAATTTGCGAACATTGGGAACTGAAATGCTTAAGGTCAAATCAGAGTTTGATAAAAACGATAAGAGTATTGAATCTTATACTAAAAAGAATGAGGTTCTCACCAAGCAGATTGGGGAACAGAAAAACAAAATTGAAGCGTTAGAAAAAGGACTAAAAATATCAGCAGAAAAATATGGCGAAAATGCTGCGCAGACGCAAAAATGGCAACAAGACTTAAACCGTGCTACAGCTGACCTTAATAAAATGGAGCGTGAACTTAAAAATAATAATAAAGCTATTGAAGATGCACAAAATCCAACTGATGAATTATCCAAAGAAATTGATGAAATGGGAGACAGTGCTGATAAAACCGGAGGGAAGCTTAATAAGTTAAGTGGTGTATTAAAAGGCACTGCTGTGGCAATGGGAGCTGCAGCAGTGGCAGCGGGAGCAGCCGCCGTAAAATTAGGTAAAGAAGTAATATCGTCATATGCAAGCTATGAACAACTGATAGGCGGTGTTGATACATTATTTAAAGAATCATCATTACTTTTACAAGACTATGCTGCAAACGCACACAAAACAGCAGGATTATCGGCAAATAATTATATGGAAACTGTAACGAGTTTCTCTGCAAGTTTAATTCAATCTTTGGGTGGCGATACAGAAAAGGCTGTAAAATATGCAGATATGGCTATAACTGACATGGCAGACAACGCCAATAAAATGGGTACCGATATAGCATCAATACAAAACGCTTATCAGGGTTTTGCAAAGCAGAATTACACTATGTTGGACAATCTCAAGCTTGGTTATGGTGGAACTAAAGCTGAAATGGAAAGATTGTTAGCAGATGCAACAGCTATATCAGGCATTGAATACGATGTATCAAGTTATGCCGATGTTGTAAGTGCAATTCACATAATTCAAGAAAATATGGGTATTGCAGGGGCAACTGCATTGGAAGCAGAAGAAACAATCGAAGGATCGTTGAATGCTTTTAAAGCATCCTTTGAAAATTTGATTACCGGATTTGGAAACGCGGATGCAGATATAGGCAAATTAACTGGAAACTTAGTAACATCTTTTGAGACAGTCATTGAAAATATAACACCTGTAATAAACAATATAATAAATGCATTTCCTCAAATTTTTTCTGCTGTAATCCCGGCTATTGGGGATTTATTGCCTGAGTTATTAGATGTGGCAACAGGATTATTCAACCAAGTTTTAGAAACATTGATTAAATTACTGCCGACATTGATACCTGTCGCTGTAGATGCGGTAATGATGATTGTAAATACATTAATAAATAACATTCCTCTGTTAGTAGAAAGTGCCATAATATTAATGCTGGCATTGACAGACGGGTTAATTGATGCGTTGCCGGAATTAATGACTGCCTCTATTACAATTATAATAGCGTTAGCAAGTGGGCTAATAGATGCATTGCCAAAATTGATTGAAAGAATACCCGAAATAATAAATGCTATAGTTAATAGTCTTGTATATGGAATCCCTAAAATA
>JBMNUR010000412.1:0-2872 GCA_050946395.1 Peptococcales bacterium | reverse complement strand
TCAGCTAGATTCCTCGCCTCAGAGTAAAGCATATCTGGCCTTTCCATTATATTCCTCCTCTTTGCACGTCAGGAATTCCCCAGGTCCATTATGTTCGGAAACCCAAGGATCCTCTATATCCCGAAACAAAGATTTCCATATTTATGGCATCGTTAATGAAACCCTTGTCCTATAGAGTATTAGCAAATTCAGTCAATAGAATACATGCAAAGGCCAGAATTGAAAAACCCCGCTTCAGCCTTTGAGCGGGGTGAATCAGGTCGGTAAACCCTTGGTGTTCATTTGACCAGTACTAAATATGGTTCCCCATCTATGGGGACAAAATAGATGACAGTCCCTCCAATTAGAATGGACAGGGTACCAATTATATTCATGGGGTTGATGATCCCATTGAGTAAAGCCCTGAAGAAATTAATGGCAGTAGTTTTGGATATATCATAAGCCACGAGCTGATCTACGGCATTTGCCAGGAGAGTCATATGTCCGGTAGCCCACATTGCTGCCACACCTGTTAGGATCAACAGGGCACCACCAGTAACCAGGGCGGATCCAAGCCATAGAACCAGCTGCTTCCAATCCAGGTAAAGCAGGTATATCATCAGTATGATAAAGAGGCCAACCCCCACCATTATCCATGGAACCCATATCATAAGACTAAAAATTCTCCGCACACCCCATATAAGGTCTACAGGCAAAAAATCCTCCAGGCGGACCTCATCAGGCAATGGATCAAACCAATACTGCACCAATCTGGTTCTGTCCCTATAAGGCTGACTCCCATCCAGGGCATCCACCACCTGCTTTTTTAGTTTGCTGAAGTAGATAATGGGAGTCTCCCTTTTCTCCCCCCTGGCAAAGGCATAATAGTTCTTAAGGAGCATATTAATCTCTTGTTCCAGCCAACCTTCTGAAACAGCCTTTTCCAGATAAGGAATGCTATCTTGACCATTTGGCAGGCTTTCCTTCACCATTCTGAACATAAGCTGCCTGATCTGGCCATAGGCTTCGTGCCTCTCAAATGTTTCAAGTAGCAATCCGGGCCCCAGTATCGTATTACTCAGTATGAGGCCCAGATATATTCCAAGAATATCAATGGACAAAAGCACTATCAGCATTGCCAGAATTATTATTCTAAAGGACCCTAAAATCTTTCTTTTCAAGCTTGGATCATCCTCATGTTTTTTTACTGCTACAGTAGTTTTTCCATCCTGTCCAATAGATTGGAAAAGGTTTTAAGGGCCTGATTTACAGGCTCCGGAGACGTCATGTCCACACCAGCATCCTTAAGCAATTCTATAGGATAGTCCGAACCGCCCCTGGACAGGAAGTTAAGGTAACGATCCACCGCCGTCTGCCCCTCGTCCAATATCCTCTGGGCCAGGGCTGCTGCTGCGGCAAAACCGGTTGCATATTTGTATACATAGAAGGATGAGTAGAAGTGGGGGATCCTGGCCCATTCCAAGGCTATCTCATCGTCTGCCACCATATCTGGGCCATAGTATTTGAGGTTTAGCTTATAATAAGCATCTGACAGGCTTTCTACGGTTAAAGGCTCCCCACTTTCAGCCATACCATGGACTATCCTCTCGAATTCAGCAAACATGGTCTGGCGATATACCGTTCCCCTGAACTGCTCCAAATAGTAGTTGAGGACATAGGCTTTTTGCTGATCATCCTCCAGGTTGTTCAGGAGATGGTGGGTCAATAGAATCTCATTCAATGTAGAGGCCACTTCTGCAACAAAGATCTTGTATCCTGCAAGGATATAGGGCTGATTCCTGTTTGATAGATAGGTATGAATGGCATGTCCCATCTCGTGAGCCAGGGTGAAAACGTTATTTATGTTTTCCTGATAGTTCAACAGAACATAGGGATGGGTATCGTAGCAACCCCAGGAATAGGCTCCGCTGGTTTTGCCCTCATTCTCCAGGACATCGATCCACCCGCTTTCATATCCCTCATGCAGAATATTGAGGTACCTTTCCCCCAAGGGCTTAAGCCCCTCTGCTATCATTTCCTTTGCCCTGTCATAGGGAACTTTCATCTCTACATTCTGGACAATCGGTACATAAAGGTCGTACATATGGAGTTCATCCAGCCCCAGAGCCCTCTTTCGGAGGGATACATATCTATGCAAAGCCCCCATATTGTCCTCTACCGCCTTGATAAGGTTATCATATACCGAAACCGGTACCTTGTCCGCATGGAGGGCTCTCTCCAGGGTAGATGGATAGTTCCTGATCCTGCTGTAGAAGATATCCTTCTTGATTGAATAGTTCAAAGTAGAGGCTATGGTGTTCTTTTGCTTTCCATAGGTCCTATAAAGTTCTTCAAAGGCTTGTTTTCTGACCCTTCTGTCCCGGCTCTCCATAAATTGTATGTACCTGCCGTGGGTCAGCTCCACCTCCTGGCCGTTCTCATCGGTTATGTAGGGAAAGCGCATATCGGCATTGTTGACCATTCTGAAAATGTGTTCCGGTGCTGCAGCTACTTCCCCGGCCATGGCCAAAATCCTCTCCTCTTTTGGTGACAGGACGTGTTCCTTCCTTCTCATGAGGTTATCCAAGTAATGTCTGTAGGGTTTCAGTTCCTCAAGAGATGCTATGTACTCCTCTGCCCTATCCCTGGGTATTTCCAGAATTTCAGGCTCCAGGAAGGATGTGGAGCTATCGAATTCTACTATCAGGCTCTGGGCCCGGTCCAACAAGGCCTGGCTCTCGGTATTGGCATTGTCCTGATCCTTTTTCATATGGGCGTATACATAGAGCTTCTCAACCTTTTCCATAATACCTGTGTAGGTGTTTAGCCCCCGGAACAGATTAGCTGCTCTAGCCCCCAATGTTCCTTCATGTTCCTTGAGGGTTGGCAGATT
>JBMNUR010000411.1:0-2882 GCA_050946395.1 Peptococcales bacterium | reverse complement strand
TATCTTCAGTTCTTCCTTGGTCTGCCCGCCTTTCAGCATGAAGCGCCCTTTGACGCGAGCGCGATGACCTTGTTTCGCAAGCGCATCCCGGTTGATTTGTTAGCTGATTTGAATGACTTTATCGCCGGCCGCCGCAACCCTTATGCTGAGGACGGGAATACAAACGGTGATTCATCTGGGAACACTCCGCCAAGTGTACTCTATCAACTTCCTGTTCGCCAATGTTCCCAAGGGCGTGGAAGCCAGTGCCATCATTTATAGTTTGGTTGAAACCGCGAAAGAGAACGGCTTGGATCTCTATCGTTACCTGGCCTGGCTGATGCATGAGGTACCAAAACTGAACCTGAGCGTAGAAGATCAGGCAGCGCAATTGTTGCCGATCAAAGCGCCGGAAAAGTGTAGGTTAAAATTGCGCTTTTGACGCTTACCATCATTCTCTGGTGTTTTTATCATTTTTTCTTTTTTCCGGTTTTGGGTCAGTATTACAGAATTGGAATCATAGGTTGATACTTTTTGATTAGCTTCTCATTTACACCATCTCCTTTTTCAACGTTGCTTGAGCAATACACGTCAATAGTTTTGTGCTCTTCAATTGCAATTTCGACACAACGGCTAGTAATAGCCTGCAGCAACGCAGCACCGACTGCTGTAGAGGTTGAGCCAACCTTATAGTCACTAGATAGCTCAACAGATGCGTCGCCAATAGTTCCTCCATTGTCAAGAACAAAATCGACTACCTCCATTAGTCGCTTATTTAGCCGATTCCTTGGTTTGCTATTTTGACTATGGCATACACTGGTGATAGCAACAACAGTAGCGCCTTTCTGCTGACGAATCAAGTATGCCATTTCAACAGGCACTTGGTTTATACCTGAGTTTGAACATATTATTGCCAAATCATCCTTGGTAATGTTATATGATTCCAATATTTTTTCCGCGTAACCTTCTTCTCTTTCCAATTCTGTACTTTTGCTGGCAGAGATATGCAGCATGAGTTTCTCATCAAGCATAGGAATTGTAGCTGCTAATCCTCCAGCACGATAAAACATTTCTTCTGTAAGCATATGTGCATGCCCAGTTCCAAAAAGATAGATGAAATGCCCATTTGTTATGCATTCGCACATCTTCTGTGATATTGTTTCCATAACATTCTTCTGCGATGAAAACACTGTTTCTATTATTTGTATTAAATTAATCTTATAGCGTTCAAGTGCATTCATTTCCAAAAGTCTCCATAGTTTTCCTCATTCTTTCAATGATGTCATTGGTTAACTTATTCTGTTCTTTTAAAAACGCAATTACTGTACCTAATGACGGAGGTAATTTCATTTCAACATATTCTGCATAAGGAATGATTTTCTGTAGCTGTATGATAAAGTACGAACGTATCCATTCGTTATGCTCAAACATCCCGCCATATAAGCTAAATGTTTTGGGACATTGCTTCATCACTTGTGCGGTCTGCTCAGCAAGAAATGTATACTGTTTTTCAATAATATCTGTAGCAACTTTATCTCCTCTTCTCGCACATTGAATCACTCGCTGTCCAAAACCAGCAACTTCAACTACATCTAAAGAATCCACATATAGTGCAGCAACTAAACTCCTGGAATTTGTCACCCCAAAATAATCTAAACTTTCTTTGTATAGTATAGTTTGTTCACCAGTTTCTTCGGCATGCATTAAAGCTGCTTTCAATCCCTCAATAGAAACCCCATATGCACTTGCAGGGTCATTAAGTCGATAACCCCAACCACCACTGATATGTATCCGCCCTCCTGTGTCTAATCCTGCAACCATTGAACCAGTGCCACTTATAACCATCACATTTGGCTCGCCAGCCTGGGAACCAATCAATGCAGCGTGAACATCGCTGTTTAACCTGAGTTTATTATATGGAATTATTGCGCCGCAAAAACCTTGAAGAGTTTGTTCATCAGCTTTTCCGTCAAGTGCAGATAATCCTACACAAGCTACCTCATAGTCGCTCGCTCCTGCTTTGTTCAAAAGCGCATTTATCGATGTGAATAATCGCTTTCGTGCCGTCTCCATTCCAATAGAATTATAATTTAGTCCTTTTCCTTCCAGCACTGCAATAACCGTACCATCATATTTCACCGCAACATACTTTGAACTTGTCCCACCACCATCCACTCCTACTATCAATGGTTCTTGCTGATTCATGTTCCCTCCATATTTAAAAGCCGTTTATAAATGCATGTTAATAACTATATTTACGCTTGTCAAATGGATTCTATTTCTTCATTTCTCAAAGGTTTATGTCAGCAAAATATGGTGGTGCCATTCGTACTTGGAACAAGTGTATCTCTTTGTTAAGCTGCATCTGGACTAATTTCCAAACACAAGGCTTCAACTTGGAAACAAGATAGAAAGCTGCTTACAGCATCGTAACAAACGAGTTTGCTAAAAGCAAAAAGAAAAGGCCATATGCCCAATATCCATTATGTCATCTCATGTTACACAATTGATTTATTAGAAAAAGCCGACAAAACATTGAAACATTTATTTCAAAACGGGGGAAGCGTTACTGGCTTATCAAAGTCTAGCACGACATTAAATATCTTCTCTCACGCAATGCCTAGCAAAATCATGGAAGCCGGAAAATTATTCAGCGAAAAAATGATGGCTTGATGTGATTGCTGTAAGCACCTGCAACCGACAAGACCATATATTCAAATGCAAATCAAATATGTTTTTTGGAAACCACCTGTAAGAATATTGGTGAATAAAAAAAAGATGCATTTGTAAAACTTGACAAAAAGCGTTGAAAATGTAATGTTTTCAACGCATTCGCCGGTATGGTGGAATGGTAGACACAGGGGACTTAAAATCTTATGTTTTTACATTAATTTGAATAAAAT
>JBMNUR010000410.1:0-2889 GCA_050946395.1 Peptococcales bacterium | reverse complement strand
GTGAGCTTCACACCATCACGTCCGGCAGGGAACATTAGGTTATGAGAGTGAAGTTTGGTTTCTTTGTCCGACTACTTCCAATCAGCTAGGAGTCTTTCGGTTGAATAGTGCCAGGGCATCAAGCTTTCCCAATCCATATCTCTGGAAAGAATCTCTTCGTGGTTCGCCTTGGCCACGTTGTCGAGAATCATCTTCAAGTAGGCAGTCGGTTCCACTCCATTAATCATTGCCGTCTGGAGAATCGAATGCATCAATGCCCAGGCTCGAGCTCCTTCTTCCGTTGAAGCAAAGAGGGAATTCTTGCGTGAAGTGCAAATGGTCTTAATCAATCGTTCTTGAGCATTGTTGTCCGGAGTGAGGTCCGCCGATTCAAGATAGTTGGCAATCGTATCAATCTGGTTGAGAAGATAACGTATTGCTTCTGCGAGCTTCGCCTCGGCTGTGTGCAGATTTTCCCGTTCTCGTACATAGTTTCGCAACGTTCTGAGAACAGGTATGGCTTCCTTCTTTCTTGCCATGAGGAATTCCTCTTCCGAAAGATCCTCTCGAAGCCTTAAGGTATCCTCTATGCGGTAGAGCTGAGCAATCAAATCCAAAACCGTAGTACAGGTTTTGAATCCTTCGCTTGCTTCCTTCTTCTTATAGATTGCTTCAAAGACTTGGTAGAACCGTCTTCTTGCATGAGCCATGCATCCGACTAGGAGGATTCCCTTTTGAAGCAGCTCTTTTGAATCCTGTAAAAAGCGCTCGGCTTCTTCTTTTCCTTCACTTGCTTCAATCTCCTTTGCAAATACCGTATTCATGTCTTTGACGACGGAAGCATAGGCTGCATATCCATCGACTTGCAAAGCAACCGACTTGCACGGAGAAAGAAGCTCTTTAGCACATTCACTGCTTCGGGAAGGGTAGAACCGACAGTACGATACCGGATGCTTTCCACTTGAAGAGAGCATCCAAAGATATCCCTGTTTCCGGCTACCACTCTCATCATCGTGTATGACCAAGCAGCTTGTCTCGTCTCCATGAAGAGCATTTGAGGAGGTAACCTGCCGATATAACTCATCTCCAAGACCTTGCAGAAATCCGCACACCGAGAGAAAGGAACGGGTAAGCAGCTGGGCATTCACTATCGCACTTCCCGCCATGAGGTTTATTCTTCGGCTCTGACGATAGAACGGAAGACCCCAGATGATTCTGTCTGCGATGCTTGCAGCAATGAAGCCGTTAGTCAGCTTCCCACCCTTTATGATGTCATGCTGAGTGGGGGTTGCATATACCAGCTTGCCGGTGCTCTTGTTCTTGTAGATATACGTTACAATCTCTCTACAGCGCAGATGACTGGGAATATACGAGATCTGGCTGCGTACCTGCTTTTTGACAAACACCAATTCATTGATAAGATCCCGGGCTTTGATATCATACTCAATGGTTTCTTTCTCCAGTGATGAACAAAACTCCATGTTTCGCCCACTGGTCTTCACCCCTTCAACTCGGCCCCATCTCTTCTTCTCTTTCTTCTCTTCTAATTCTACCGATGGACCGAGATCGAAGTCCGAGCAAACAGTTTTATCGACTTTCGTCTCTTCAAGTGCCTCCTTGAGTTTCTTAAGATCCTTTCCCCCTCTGCGCTTCTCACTGACGGAGGCATACTGAAGATACCTTGCAATATCGAAGTTCTCTTTCAACCGTTCGATAATGTCCTTATACCGTTGGAGTTCTTCAGTATAGTACTGAATCTCTTCAGTGTAGTGCTGAATCTCTTCAGTATAGGTTTGAACCTCTTCAGCGTAGTGTTGAAGTTCTCCAACATACCGTTGAATCTCTTCACCCATTGCCCGTTCCACTTTTTTATGCCTCATCTCTTCCGACTTCCGCATTGATTCGGAAGCCTTGAGGGCCTGCTGCAAGGCTTTATTCTGGGCCAAGAGCTCTTCTATTAACTGATTACTCATACAATTATGATATCATAATTGTATAAGTAAGTCAATCAAATAGAGGAGATATTTTACTATATTTCAAGCAATTACACTGCTTGAGAGTACCTTCTTGAGAGCTCTTTTTTACTGTATCCTGCACTGCGGAGAATCCGCTTGATCATTTCTACAGATCCTTTGATGAGATCTGCATCCGCTTCCGAATCCGGCCAGATGAAGCTGTTGCTATAGATCTTTCGGGTAATCAGCCAGTAGCCCCCATCTTCCCAGATGAGAAAGCGGATCTGCTTTCTTGATTTATGGCAGAATGCAAATACCGATCCACGGTATACCGCATCAGAGTCATACATCATCGCCAATGCCGACAAGCTGTCTATTCCATAACGGCCGCTGGTCGTTCCCGGCATGATGTACAGCTGCCTTGATGCGAAGGTTGAAAGGATCCGGGCTTCAAACGATTCATCAGCATGAACAGACATGGTCAACCGCCTTTTGAGCAAAGCGAATCGCTTTGTCGGATTTCGTCGAATACGACATCATCGCTATATCGATGAGTAGTCTGAAGCGGATGCGCTCAAACTCGATTGATGTCTGGGACGGGGTTTTCAGTCTCACCCTCTCTTGGTCTGATACTTCTGCTGCAATGAACTTCCTGCTCTCTTTCCACAGCTCATCAAGGCTTTCATCGGATGCATTCGCTACACTATAAGCGGAAAGATCACGGAGAACCGGCATCAGCTTTTGGCCATAGAGCTCCAGAACCCGTTTCAGGTAATACACTTTGATCTTGTTGGCTCGACAGAACTGGCCCATGCTCATATCATCAGGTCTGCTATAGTAATCGTTGATGAGTTTTCTGATGGCTTCAGGTATCTTTCCCATGCTCCCCCTCCATACCAAGGAGCATAGGGCACGTTGCTTACCTGCAGAATAGACGTAATGGTGTGAAGCTCAC
>JBMNUR010000409.1:0-2898 GCA_050946395.1 Peptococcales bacterium | reverse complement strand
CGAGTCTATTGTTTAATGGGGGATGGAGAGTTGCAAGAAGGTCAAGTCTGGGAAGCAGCTATGACTGCAGCTCATTTTAAACTTGATAATGTATGTGCAATTGTTGATTATAATAACCTACAAATTGATGGAAAAGTTGAAGATGTCAAAGGTATTGCTCCCTTAAATGCTAAGTGGCAATCATTCAACTGGCATGTTATTGAAATAGACGGCCATGACCTGGTGCAAATAGAAAAAGCTTATCAAGAAGCCAAAGCGGTAAAAGGAAAACCCAGTGTCATACTCGCCAAAACAATTAAAGGTAAAGGTGTATCTTTTATGGAAAATATAGCAGGTTGGCACGGCAAAGCCCCTAATAGAAATGAACTAGAAAAAGCACTCCAGGAAATTTACAGCAAGGAGGGAATCTAAGATGGAAATGAAACCCACCCGGGATGGGTATGGTGAAGGATTGCTGGAATTAGGTCGAACTAATCCTGAGGTACTTGTCCTTGATGCCGACTTATCAAAATCTACCCGTACTGATTGGTTTATGAAGGAATATCCGGAACGTTTCTTTGATATAGGTATTTCTGAACAGGATATGCTAGGAACGGCCGCAGGTCTGGCTTTGGCAGGCAAGATTCCCTTTGTTACAACTTATGGAGTTTTTGTAGCCGGTAGAGCTTGGGACCAAATTCGCACAACTATTGCCTATGCCGAACTTAATGTGAAAATAGCCGGTGCCCATGGTGGAATATCCGTTGGTGCTGATGGAGCTACCCATCAAGCCTTAGAAGATATTGCCTTAATGCGGGTATTACCCCATATGACTGTTGTGGTCCCCTGTGATTCAATAGAAACTAAAAAAGCCACTATTGCTTTAAGTAAAATTACCGGCCCCGGTTTTCTTCGTTTTGCTCGTGAAGCTACCCCAGTATTTACAAATGAAAACGATCCTTTTGAAATAGGAAAATCAATAACATTAAAAGAAGGTAATGATTTGACAGTTATTGCCTGTGGCCCTATTGTCTATGAAGCATTGCAAGCCGCCGATGAATTAAGTAAATCCGGAATTAACACCAGAGTTATTAACATGCATACTATCAAGCCCCTTGATCAGGAAGCTATTATTAAAGCCGCCCTGGAAACAGGTGCTATTGTTACAGCTGAAGAACATCAAGTCCTAGGTGGGCTTGGCGGTGCAGTTGCCGAAATATTAGTTAAAAACGCCCCTGTTCCCGTAGAAATGGTGGGTATACAAGATACCTTTGGCGAATCAGGTACTCCCGAAGAACTTGCGGAAAAATACGGACTCACATCAAAACATATCTGTGAAGCAGCACGGAAAGCACTCCATAGGAAAAATTCACATCGTAGTTAACTTTGGGGAGAAAAATCACCTTACGGTGATTTTTTCAGAATGTAGACAAACTCCATATTTATCAACTTTACGCTGGCTCAGACAATTTATTGTGAATGAACTCAACGGCTTCAGGAATTAGCAAAACTCACCTTCGGTTCAAACAGTTGCTAATTCTGGTCTTCAGCCGTCTGCGTTCTTTTTTCTAAACTCGCCAAATGCTTCACTTAGCCTAAATGAAAGAAAAAGTTTTAGGTGGCATAAATGCAACTATGGCTTTCGCTTAAAGCTTAGCAAAAGCCAAGTTTTACTAATGATAAAAATATATGGATTTTGTTTTGAATAACTTTGTCAACAGGCTGGAAAAATCACCTTACGGTGATTTTTTTTATTATTTGTAGGAAATTATATTTCACCTTAGCCTATTAATTTCCGTAACGAATAACAAAAAAGTTTCCTCATAGGCATTGTTAAATACTTTTTTACAAATAGCAGCTTAAAAAATATTCGATAATTTCCCGACGTCGGACAATGCCGATAAATACATCGTTATCATCCACTACCGGAACAAAGTTTTGGGTAATGGCTAATTCTACTAGATCCTCCATTTTAGCACTAATTTTTACCGGGACATTCTGAACTCTCTGTGGTACATCACTAATAGATATTTTATGAGTATTTTCAAAGCTTAGTCCAGGAGTGTTTTTTATTTGCCAAAGAAGATCGCCTTCCGTCACAGTTCCTACATATTTGCCGTTATCGTCAATTAAAGGAACCGCGCTATAACGATGATATTCCATTTTTTCTAATGCTTGACGCATTGTAGCATTTGTATTTAGATATACAACATCTTGCTTGGGTATCAAAAAGAAAGAAATGTTCTTTGTCATCTTCATCTCCCCACCAACATTTTCACTACATATATGTTATCATTAACCATTTAGAATGTTAACCTCTTTTTCCTCAGAAATAAAAGTTAAAAAATGTTCCATTGGAGGACTCAAGTACTTTTTAGGGTTAGTAATAACATAAAATTTACGCATTATTACTATATCTTCTATCTTTAAGGCTTTTAAAGTTTTAAACTGCAATTCTTTTTGCACCGTCCGTTTGGAGAGAATAGAAATGCCCAAATTGGCCTCTACGGCTGATTTTACAGCCTCAGTACTTCCTAATTCCATAATAATTGATAGACTGTCCCCATCATGTCCCGTTTTGACCAAGGCTTCCTCCATTATTTGACGAGTCCCCGACCCCTTTTCCCTTAATATAAAAGGAAAGAGGGATAACTGATCAAAAGTAACCGACTTTTGATGTGCTAAAGGATGATTGGGATTAACAATGACCATAAGTTCATCATCCAGAAAAGGAACTATATTGAGTCCTTCATTTTCCACATGGCCCTCCACTAAACCTATATCTAGTAATTGATCATTAACAGACTTAACAATATGTTGGGTATTGAAAACTTCAATAGCTATCTCCACTTGGGGATAAAGTTCTTTAAATTTTCCTATATACTTGGGTAAAAAATATTCACCTATAGTCTGACTAGC
>JBMNUR010000408.1:0-2912 GCA_050946395.1 Peptococcales bacterium | reverse complement strand
ATAATAATTCTATATATAATATGGGAGATGTAAATTATGGAAAATAATAAAAAAGTTGTTGCTTGTATTGGTACTGGGACAATGGGATTTAGTACTGCTTTAAGTTGTGCTCTAGCCGGATTTGAGGTAAAAATGTATGGAAGAACAAATTCTAGTTTAGAAAAAGGCTTTACAAATATTAAACTTGCTTTGGACAAGCTACAAAAAGAAAACTATCTTAACCGAGAAGAATATGAATCTACTTATAATAAAATTAAAGGATTTACTAGTTTAGAAGAAACCTGTAATAATGTAGATGTCCTATTGGAATCAGTTGCCGAAGATTTGCAACTGAAAATCGAAATGTTTAACCAATTTGCTCGTTATTGCCCTGAACATACTATTTTAGGTTTAAATACTTCCGGTTTACGACCCACCTTGTTTGCTAAAGGTAATGAACGGGCCGATAAGATTGTAGTTATCCACTTTTGGAACCCTTCCCATCTTATGCCATTGGTGGAAATTGTCCCTAGCGCATATACTAGTAAGAAAACTATAGAAATTGCTAAAAAGTTTGTCACTGCCCTTAACAAAAAGCCTATTGTTCTTAATAAGGAAATACCCGGATTTATTGGTAATAGGCTACAATTTGCCCTATTACGGGAGGCGCTCTACTTGTTAGAAACGGGTATAGCAACAGCAGAAGAAATTGATATGGCTGTAAAGTACAGCTTTGCTCGCAGACTTACCGTAACCGGACCTATCGAAACTGCTGACTTAGGCGGATTAGATATCTTTTACCATATATCCAGTTATTTATGGGCTGATCTAAGTAATGCTACTACTTCTGCTCCATCCTTAAAAGAAAAATACCAAAAAGGATTACTTGGTAGTAAAACCGGTCAAGGATATTATGACTGGACGAAAAGACATGGTGAGGATTTAAAAGAAGCCAGGGAAACTGAGTTAATACGTTGGTTAAAAAGAGACAAGTCACCTAAATAGGTGACTTGTCTGACTAAAGATATTAAGCTCGGGAATCTTGCAATTTACCTATTGAAAATCGTCTACTTTCGTTGGAAGCCAGTTGTTTTGCATAACTCATGGCGTCGGCAATTCTACCTAGATTAATATTTTTTTCACTTCCATCCAAAATGTTTAATTTTATTAACTTTTCATAGGTATCCTCTTTTAGACCTGTAAGAATTAACTTCTTACCCATCTTTTCTAACTGTTCTTGTATTTTTCCTAAAACAATTATGCCCGTTGCATCGATAGCCGGAGAGTTCATTAAATTAATTATCACAATATCAGCATCATCACTTTTAACTTCAAGTGTATTTACAATCGCATCTGATACACCAAAAAATAATGAGCCTTCCACTGTAAAGGATTTGATTTTCTTGTTAAAGCCGCTACAATCTACCGGATATTCATTCAAGTAACTATTCCCCAGGTTAAATAATAAAATTATAGCAGATAATAATGTACCTATTGCCACCGCAGTAGTCAAATCAGTACTAACTGTCAAAATTGTAGTAACTGCAATAACAGCCAAGGCTTCCTTTGAAACCTTAGCGAGACGGATAGTTTCCTTATATTCAATCATATTAAGTGCAGTAGCCATTAAGATCCCGCCTAAGACTGCCAAAGGAATAGCACTTGCAAGTGACCCGAATTGCACAACTAATAATAGCAATACCAGACCGTGAATAACACCGGAGAGTCTCCCTCTTCCTCCTGCTTTAACGTTGACCACAGAACGGACAATAGCTCCGGTTCCTATTAAATTACCAAAGATTGCCGCCACAAAGTTCGCTATCCCCTGACCAACAATTTCTCTATCACTATTATGCTTTGTTTGAGTCATCTCATCAACAATTAATGAAGCTAATAAAGACTCAATAGAACCTAACAGAGCTAAGACTAATGCTGCCTTTGTAATATCAAACAAATTCAAGGCCATAAAGTCAGGAATATAAAGTTTAGGGAAAACTAAGGGTATTTCTCCTACTACCAATTCAGTAGGTAACCAAAGTTTGGAGGCAACTGTACCAATTATTAATGCCACTATAGCATAAGGAATTTTTTTATTAATTAAGGGCAGTCCAAACATTAGGGTGATTACCAATAGTGCTAAAATGGGACTATCTTTAAAATATACTAACTGTTTCAGAAAAATAAGAATACCAATACCATTAGTAAATCCAACAATGGTTGGATGAGGAATCAAGTGAATATATTTACCTAACTTAAATATTCCCATTAATATTTGAATTAGCCCGGCTAAAATCATAGCCGCATAAAGTCCATCCAAACCATATTTATTAAACATCTCTACCAAGACAACAGTCATTGCACCGGTAGGACCGGAAATTTGAGGTTTTGTACCACCAAAAATCGAAGCTAAGATACCGGTGAAAATAGCTCCGTATAAACCGGCTGCAGCACCTGCCCCAGAAAGTACGCCAAAACTCAAAGCCAAGGGTAATGCTACAAAGGCGACAGTTATACCTCCAACAATATCGCCTTTTAATTTCTGCCACGTGTAACTAGTTAAGTCCATATTATATATCTCTCCTGTTGATAATTTTGTATATTTTACACACAATGTTTATTATATCCCATTGCGCTTAGGATAGCGACAGCGGTATTTTCGAATACTAATAAAAATAGGACAAAACAAATTGTTAACTAATGAATATTTGAGTGTTGCAATTAATTGCTCAGCTTAGCTTGCTAAATCACTTCTTTTTGACCGTTTTTCCTTAATGATTACAACAAATGTCATATCATTTTTCATCCATATTATGTCAAGTGTTTTTGAAAATGTCTCAAAAACATCAAATTATTAGCACCAAAATGTAAAAATTGGTGCTTTAATTTTTGATTTAACTTAGACAATTAAAATCTTGACTGCAGGAACCCGTATA
>JBMNUR010000407.1:0-2920 GCA_050946395.1 Peptococcales bacterium | reverse complement strand
ATAGAAACCGTGTTGTCTTTAAACTCAATATCCTGAAGATCAAAGAAGTCTACTTCATCGCTTTTCAAAATCGGGAACTCGGAAAGAATTCTATCCGACAAAAGGCCTTTCAAGGTATAGTCCACTCCAAAAAACAAAACAACCATACCGGCAGCAATTGCTAGGGCAAGTAGTTTTCGCTTGAATATAGGCTTTCTAAATAAAACCCCGGCAAGGATGACCATTATAAAAAGGCCTACCAAACCTGCACGAGAGCGGCTTCCAAATAGGCTTAAAAAGAGCAGACCCACTAAAATTGCTCCTCCGATTTTTAAATAAACCTTCTTAGAAAGCGCAAAGAATATAAAAGCTATAGGAATGAGCAAAACTGCATAGCTACCCACATAATTGGGGTTTGCAAGAGTGGCATAAATATATGTATCTTCAAACCTAAAGTCTACTTTGCCCATTTGCGCATGATATTCTTTCGGAAGAATTAATTTTTTCCCAAAATCCGATCTAAATATATCAAGCTCAAAAAACTGGAACAACCCTATTAAACCTATGATAGCCGCTGATATAAGCAAGGCACCGAGCAAAAACTTAATCTGATTTTCTGCCTTGACGAGGTTCATAACTATAACCATCAACGATAAATAGCAAAGTAGCACCAGCATACCCTCGTAGCGCCCGGGATACCCTTTATACGCTACCTGGCGGTACTTGGATGCAACAGTGGATGCTATAATTAATACAGCATATATGACTGTGGGGATATAGACAAAGTTCTTTTCAAACTTTAGACCCGTTATAATAAGATAGGCAAGGAAGAAAACCAGCGCCAGAGCAGTGCACACTATAAGCCATTGGCTTTTGTATAATGTGAAAAAATCGGCGAACATCGGGTCCCCGGTCCAGCTTTTTATTTCAATTTCACTTAGCTCAATGAATTTTAAATATACAATAAGAGGTATGACAGCTAATATAGTAGCAACAGGCAGCAGGACAAATTGCCCCGGATTCTCAGCCTTTAATTTCTTCGACATAATATTCCTCACTTGTTTTTTGCTGCTTTAATATTAACACACCGATAAAAATGAGTAAACAATATGGAGTTAAAAGGCAAGCATTCTCCAGTTACCTAATTGCTATAATACTTTTGAAACTTACTTTTTGGTCTATTTGGAATCGTCATCTTAATTTCTCCTTCTAAAACCAAGGGAGTAATAAATTTTTTAATAAAATATGTTGGTGTTTTGAAGCCGAATTTTTCTGCAAGTTCCTCTCTGGAACGTGGAGTCAGACAGTAGTCTAGTATTTCTTGTTCTATGCTAATACCCATGCCGAAGGTAGCAGTGTTTTTATAGAATATGGCCTTAAATACTCCCCGCCTATCAATAAATAAAGGGTCAGGCAGGCCCGCTTTTTTTAGCTCGTTTCTAACCGTAGGGATACCAGAAAAGCGGTTCTCCGTATTAATCATAATTTCCATGGCTCCTGCTAAATATGGATTTCTAGTATCAGCAGAAACTTTTCCTAAGTCGTTAATTGTTATCCTGCCATACAATCCACCCGGGTTTTCTAATTCCAGTCTATCCTCATACATAACCAGACGTATGGGCGAATGGTCAGTATGAGCACTATAATCCCTGTGTATCAATGCGTTTAATATAATTTCTCTCACTGCTTTTATCGGATACTCCGTTTTATCGGCACGAGTTCCTTCATCTGTTATAATCGTCTTTATTTTCATATTTCTTCGCACAAAGGCTAAGGTATCTTCCAACATCTGCGGTATATTGCCTTCAATACGTTTATTGTCAATAAAGCGCTCTCCCTCTTCGCCTAATTCACCGATTTCCTTTCCTTGAACCACCATTGCGGTAACACTAAGCTGTGGAAAAAATTCCTGAGGATATCCACTTAACAACATTAACCCGGCTAAAGTAGGGCTGCCTTCTTGACATATGCCTTGTGTTTCCAGTATTCTCTTGTCTTCAAGGTTCACTAAATTCTGTTTATTTCTGCGCAGTTTAATCAAATACTCTGCTAATAGGTCTTTCGATAGGCTAGCTGTTGTTGCCCTTTCTACAGTACGAAGTTCATCATGAATTCTTCTTTTAAATGCTTCATAGCTATATATTTCATATTCGGTCATAGTCTGATCAGAATCACCCACTCTTATATAAGAACCTCTCAATCTTCCTGCACCTTTATAAAAACATGGTTTCTCATAAATATCGCATTCAGAAATTTCTGCACTGACTACCAATTTATCTTTTATTTGAGCTACTGTAAACAATGGTCTAATTACAGGTTCCATTTGTAACGATTGTTCCATAACTTTCTTTTGAAGGTCTTGTGCATCATATACACCCACAACTTTATAACCTTCGGTTTCGTCAATTCCAAAAACAATTATGCCACCAAACGGTTGATTAGCAAAACTTGATAAAGTACCATAAAGTTTTGTAGGCGCTCCATCCGCCGCTTTTTTAATCTCTAGATATTGCTTTTCACATTTTTGTTCAGTTATTCTCTTTACCAATTGTACTAATTCCGCTTCCAGCATAAAATCATCACCTTTCCAAACTAATTATATAAAAAATTTATGCAAAATTCAATAATTTATAAAAATTATTTTAGTTTTTATTAAAAATAATTATATTTTATCAAAATATTTTTTAATTTAAGGGAAATTTTATGAGTTTATTAAAATTTACTTTTTTGCGTTTTCGGTTAATTTACTTTACAGACACCGTATAGAAATATTCTTCACTCTATTTCCTTTGGCTCGGAATGACATTTGTTATCCTCTATCTCGGACTTTAACAAGCCCACTTCCTGAACAAGGCGCTTTATACGCCCTGCCTGTCGGGATACAGCCACTGTAAGTGCGAATACCATAAGAAGCAGCAGAAATATTATGCACAAGAATAGC
>JBMNUR010000406.1:0-2922 GCA_050946395.1 Peptococcales bacterium | reverse complement strand
CTTACTTTCTTATTTATACACTACAAAAGCATCTTTAAATCCGACATTTATCAATTTATCTCTTAAAGCATATGCTCTACTTTTATCATTAAATGCCCCCACTTGCACCCTATGTAGATTATCTTCATCTTTGGGGGGCATATATGTAGGAAATCCTGCTACTTTAACTTTTTCAACAAATTTTTGACAATTTTCTTTTACTCTAAATGCACCAACCTGAACCTTATAATATTTTTTTGTAATAATATTATCCACACAAGACCATGCTTCATAAATAAATGGCATACCTTTACCATCATCTAAAGCATAATTAATATCCTCATAGGCAATATACCCCAAACCATTGTCTCCCCATGATTTACCCCAACTATTTTTAAATATAATAAAACCCTTACAGGTTCTGCCATTGGGAAACGTATGAACTAAATTATCATCCCAACCAACCCATTTAATTGCATGACCTCCATAAAGATATCCGTCAGGTATTCCTACAAAACCATCCTTAGCAAACATAAAAGAAGATGTGACAAAAACTGCTCCAAGTACAGGGGATACTTTAATTGCTTGTTTTATGGCATTTATTTCTAGTGGAATCATTGCATAGGATTTTATAGTAAAAGGTTTTGCTTTTTCTGCCATTTCTTCTGTGATATCGGGTAATTTACGAATATCATTTAAAGTAGAATATGGGAGATATTTTTCTGGCAATGCTCCGTATTTTTGCAACACTTTCATAGCAACCCTACAATATGTACCTTCTTGGTCAAATGCTCCATCTAGCCATTTACACATAGTATATAAAAATAAAGAACTATATCCACCTTCAATAAAAGTACCTTCTACTTTTTCATGTACATTTTTAATTCCAGCACTAGCACAACCAACACAAGTACCAAATTGTCCTTGATCTATAGTTATTGGATCATATTCTAGCCACGAAAATTTAGCTTCCGTAGGGGAATCAGTAGGAATTATAGCAGTAGTTAAAAAATCTCGATTATCTTCAGGACTCTCTTTACATCCAAGTCTGTATCCCATAATATCACTCCTTTAAATATCTTAATAAATTATCAATTACTGCAGCAACTTCTTCTCTAGTAATAAAATTAGTTGGCTTAAAAGTATTATCTTTATATCCATTCATTATTTTTAACTTAGATACATTTTCAATGGCTTTTTCACTCCATCTTCCTTTTTCAACATCTAAAAACAGTTTACTCAACTCCTTAATATAATTTGTAATTATATTATTTTTAAACTCTTCCCATTCTTTAATATTATCTACAAATGGTTTTGGACAAATTTTTCCTGTAATATCATGATGTCTAAATATCATTTCTGGTTTAATTCCATAAGTAATCATATCATTGACTATAATAGGAATAGCATTATTACAAGTCTTTCTCCAATTCGCATTGTTGCAGAGTTCATAATTAATTGTTAAATAATTTTGATTATGATTAAAAATTTCCCTAGCAATTTTTGTTTGTCCTTTATATCCATTATTATAAGAAAGTTGCCTATCTCCACATCCCCACGCTACTTCATTTTGGGGGATACATAAAGTTGCTGAATCTTCATCTATAAACCATTGGGCAGAACCTTGTCTAAATTTAGTTTTACTATCTGTTTCATAAAAGATTCCATTTATTTTTTTATATGCTCTACCAATATATTTAACATTATTTGTATCTGTTGCAGTTGGTTTATCATTAGCCGTATAATGAACTACAATTGCGATAGGATTAATTTTTACCCCTTTTCTATTTGGATGTCCAATAGGAATTAATTGTTGTCTAATTTCACAATTATAATTCATAATTTTCACCTTCTTTATTATTTTTTCTATTCATTATATTTCCTAGTTTATTAAAAGGAATAATTTCTTCCAACGCTCTGCCACCAACTGCTATTAAAAGAGGATAACTTAAAATTAAGAAATAATCTATTTGCGTAGTAGTTACATCTTCTAATACTGCAAATTTTATTGCTACATAAATCCAAACAGGCAATACAAATAGAGTTACTAATTCTCCTAATGAAAGACCATCTGGATCATTCCAGAATCCACGTATTTTTGTGATTTTATTTAATGCTTTTGGCATATTGATCACCCACCAAATATTTTTGTTAAATTAGCACCAATAAATCCTATCCCTATTCCAATTAATCCAGTTACAATTATCCATCCAATATTTTTAATTAACTTTGGCAAATTAATATTATTATCTTTAGCTATATCATCAAATTTTTTAGATAATTTATCTACATTTTCATCTGTTTTATTTTGATTAATTGCTAATGTCTTTAATGTATTAGTTATTTCAATTTGAATTTTGTTCATTTCATCAATTGAATTATCTCGTTTTACAGAATCATTTCTTTGTAGTTCAACTAATATTTCAAGTTTAGTTAAAGTATTACTTATGGTTTTGCTGATATTATTAATTTCCTTTGTTTCTCCTTCAATTTCATCAACTCTGTGGTGGATTACTTTAAATCTATCGTCTATGCTATCAAATACTTTTTCACAAATTTGCATTTGTTCACATGAATTTACCAAAAGGCAACAACTCCTGTTGTATATTACCTCCCTTTATGTGATATAATAATCAAAACGGTCTGCAACTTCCTTTTCTCCAGGCCGTTTAAAAGCAGGAGTGAATAGGGAAGCATATCACTCCTGCTTTTTTGATTTTTGGCAAAATAAAAACACTATATAAATATAGCGTATTTAAAGACTAAAAACCCGATAAAATTACTGTTTTATCCAAAAATGGATGTTAGAATTGATTTATTACTCCACTATCGCTATTCCGATAGTTAAACATTCTCCTTCATTAACACATTAATGAAGTTTTCCTGCTCAAAGTTTTCGTTCACTAATTTTGCAATCAACTCATTTTGTTTCCCAATTAACTC
>JBMNUR010000405.1:0-2922 GCA_050946395.1 Peptococcales bacterium | reverse complement strand
GTATATACCCCAATAAAACAGATAATCATAACTATGGGATATAAAATTTTAGGTGATAACTTAGTAACATAGTACCCTATGTGTTTAGACAAAGTCATTCCAATTATAAAGTAACCAAGAATTGCGATTAAACCCGCAGCAAAAATACCGTAAACAAGTTTTGTATGATCAATAAAAATTCTAGGACCAAACTCAATACCATTAATCATAAAAACTCCCATCATTAAAGCGGCATCAGTACTGCCTGGGATACCAAATGTAAATAAAGGGATTAAATTTGCGCCACACACAGCATTGTTTGAAGCCTCTGCTGCGGCAATTCCTTCAATTGCACCTTTACCAAATTTTTCAGGATTCTTTGATAAACTTTTAACTTGTCCATAACTAACAAAAGGAGCAACTGCAGCTCCCAGTCCTGGTAAAATACCTATAATAGTTCCAATAATTGTAGATAATGAAATAGCTGGAATAATTGATTTGAATTCACTAAGGCTTAAATTATCATCATCTTTTTTACCATGATGTAGAATATCTTTATCAATCTTTTGATTGGTAAAGTCATCTTTTTTCGCAATTTCACATTGAATAAAAACTTCAGAAAGAATAAACAATCCAGTTAAAACACTAATTAAGCTTAAGCCACTATCTAATTCATAATAACCAAAGGTAAATCGAGCACTTAAATTTGCTGGGTCTCTACCTACTAATGAAAATATTAACCCTAAACATGCTGAGAAAAGACCTTTCATTGGAGATTCTCCAGTCAAGCCTGAGATTATTATTAATGCAAAAAATAAAATTGCAACAATTTCTACCGGTCCTACTAACCAAACTAAATTCGCTACATAAATAGAAGCAAAAATAAGTAATAAGTCACTAAGAAAATCACCTATAGCTGAAGAAATTACAGCGACTTTTAAAGCTTTACCTGCTTTACCCATTTTTGTAAGAGGATACCCATCCAATTGAGTACAAGCTGCTGCAGGGGTCCCTGGAGTGTTTAGCAAAATAGCTGTAATAGATCCTCCATAAGTTCCTGTTTTATGAATTGCATACATCATAGAAACAGCAGCTAAAGGTGAAAGGTAGTAGCTAAATGGTATAACTAGTGCTATGCCCACAGTGCTAGAAAGACCTGGTATTGCACCTAGGATAACTCCAACTATAATGCCCATTAAAAGTGGTAATAAAACCTCAAAGCTAGTAAAAATAGTATTAAACCCTTGTATTAAATTTATTAATTGTGTCATACTTGTTCCCCTAAATTAATAATCCTTCTGGCACAGGCACTCTCAAAATTATCACAAAAACTACATATAATAAAATTGAAACAATTAGTGCATTGATAAAAAACCTTACAAGATGAAGTTTATTAACCTTGTTTTTTTCAAAAACCCAAAAACCAAGAATTAAACAAACAATAGTAGACACAAAATAACCAATTCTAGGCATTCCTACAGCATAAAGGAGTGAAATAAAAGCGATTTTTATCATTGTTAACCACTCTTCTACAACAATAGGTGAATTATTATCAACCCCAATATTGAGTAAACTTTCGATAAAAATAATTAAACCACACAAAAGCATTACAGATAAAATCAAAATAGGGAAAGTAGAAGAGCCTATTGTTTGAGTACTACTAAAATAAACTTTTGGCTCTCGGATTAAAAAGGGTAAAAATAAATAAGATAATACAGGGATTAGTATCATAATTAAGCCAATAATTGATTTTTGCTTCACCGCTCCCTCCTCCTTTACTTTATAACCACTACTTCATTGAAATTTTTCAAATTCATAGTGGTTTATGCGAGTCTAATTAATTTACAGGCTTAATATTAAAGTCTTTGACAATTTGCTCATACATTTTATCAAGATTTAGCGTAGCCTCCATACATTCTTCAGGATTCCAAGCTCTAATAGTGTAACCTTGTTTTGCATAAGCCTCTTTAGTAGAGGGCTCATCCAACATTGATTTAAATTCAGAATAAAGAAGATTTATAATTTCAGCGGGAGTACCTTTTGGTGCTGCAATAATTTTACATTCACTTAAATTAGCAACATCATAACCAGCTTCTGAAAATAGTGGTACGTCATTAAATATTGGATCTCGTTTATCATCGCAAATAGCAAGAGCCTTCATTTTATCTTCAAATCCATTAATTAAAAATGTTGCAAAAATACCAACATCTACAGAATTTCCAGCGACTAAATTTCTTGCTGCCGCACCACCTTCAGAATTAATAACTTCAGTAAGGTCTATTCCTGCTTTGTTGAAAAAGTCTAATCCTATTAAATAATGCATACTATTAATATTAGAGTACGTCCAACGAAGTTTACCGGGATTTTCTTTTGCATATGCAACTAGTTCTTCTAATGTGTTAAAAGGAGAGTCATAAGGAACTGCTAAACAGTTGGAAAAGCTAGCGGTACCTATAATTGGAACAAAATCATTAAAAGTATCAAACGGTAAATCACTAACATATCTGGCAAAAGTTGTTGTAGAACCTCCCCATCCCATTAACAGATTATAACCATCTGGTTTTGACTCTGCCACATAAACAGCACCAACAACCTCATTACCACCTGGCTTGTTTACTACTATAACAGGTTGATTTTTAACCTTGTTTCCCTTACTAGCTAACATAACCCGAGCCATTACGTCATTAGCTCCCCCTTGTCCCGCAGGGATGACAATAGTTATATTTTTCGTAGGATAGCTAGTCGTAGCATCTTCAACTCTTCCTGCACTAAATAAAAATGTCGAAACAAGCAAGAAGCTAATCACTAAAATAGTAAATTTTTTTTCCATAAAAAACCCTCCAATTTTTATATACTACAATTGTATATTTTTAAATTCACATAAACGATAAATCGCTTCTATTTATAAATCAATAAATTATTTTTGTTTAAATATTATTTGAA
>JBMNUR010000404.1:0-2923 GCA_050946395.1 Peptococcales bacterium | reverse complement strand
CCTATGCCATCACCGGGTAAAACAGCAATTTTAGTCATTAAAGCTCACCCGCTTCTTGACATAATTTAAAAGATTTCCCGCCTCAATAATTTCTTGGATAAAGGGCGGAAAAGTTTCCACTTCATACTCTTTCCCCGTTGTGGCATTTTTGATAAGTCCCCGGGTCACATCTACTTCAATATTATCACCAGCGGAAATACCCTGAATAGCCTCAGGTGCAGTTACAATTGGTAAGCCAATATTTATGGCATTACGGTAAAAAATCCGGGCAAAACTCTGAGCCACTACACAGCTTATACCTGCAGCTTTAATTGCTATAGGAGCATGTTCTCGGGAACTGCCACAACCGAAATTCTTGCCTGCTACCAAGATATCGCCATTTTGAATTATCTCAGAAAAATTAGGAATAACATCCTCAAGACAATGCATTTTTAAATTTTCATCACTAGCATCATTAAGATAGCGGGCTGCAATAATCAAATCAGTATCAATATCATCCCCCACCCGCCATACTTTGCCACTATATTTTGTCATTCTAAGTATCAGCCCTTTCTTTATATATTCGTCATATAATCCTCTTCTCGTCTATTCGTGAGCACGTGAGCGCTAAAACCCCAATCACCTTAAATTGAATGTTCATTTTTGGGGCGCGGAACGGCACGGAGGCCGTTCCCTGCATTTTGCCTTTTTTTGTCATTTTAAACACCAGTGAAGAATTTTAGGTCAATATACTTCGCTTTAGCTCTGGATGACATTTGTCAATTTTAGTAATCTAGCAAAGCCAAATCTTAAACTAACGAAACGTAGTGAAATGAAATCTTAGCTGTAGGTACTGTAAGTACTAGCTATTGTACCTACTTCTTAACCTCAACCTTAATCTTAACCTTATAAGGTTATACTTCCTCCGGTGAACTTATTTTCCCCTTAATGGCTGTAGCTGCAGCAATGGCCGGATTTGCTAAGTATATTTCACTTTCCGGATGACCCATCCGACCTACGAAATTTCTATTGGTGGTAGCTAGAGCCCGCTCACCTTTAGCCAAAATCCCCATATATCCACCTAAACAAGGGCCACAAGTAGGTGTACTAAAGACACCGCCGGCATCAATGATAATATCCACGATACCTTCCTTAATACACTCCTGATAAATAGCTTGTGTACCCGGAATGACAATTAATCTAAGATAAGGATGTGCTTTTTTTCCTTGAAGAACTTTAGCTGCAGCTCTCATGTCCTCCATCCTGCCATTGGTACAGGAACCAATTACTACCTGATCAATTTTAACTTCCCCTACATCATAAATATCCCGAGTATTGGAAGGAAGATGAGGAAAAGCGACCTGTGGTTTAAGGGTACTTAAATCCATCTCTATAACCTCAACATACTTAGCATCCGGGTCACTGTGATAAAAAGTATAGGGTTTTTTTACCCGCCCCTTTACATAATCCCGGGTTTTCTCATCAAAAGCCATAATCCCGTTTTTGGCCCCTGCTTCTATAGCCATGTTAGCGATACTAAAGCGACTATCCATTGATAAGTTCTCTAAACCCTCTCCTGTAAATTCCAGGGCTTGATAACGGGCTCCATCGACGCCAATTTTGCCGATGAGGGCTAATATTACATCTTTACCTACTACCCAAGGATTTTCCGGTTTACCTTGTAAATTGACTTTAATAGTTTCCGGTACCCTTAGCCACGCTTCACCGGTTGCCATAGCTGCTGCCACATCGGTACTACCTACCCCAGTTGCAAATGCTCCCAAGGCACCATAAGTGGTAGTATGAGAATCGGCTCCGATAACTAAATCCCCAGGTCCTACAATCCCTTGTTCCGGAAGGAGACAGTGTTCTATCCCCATCTGCCCTACCTCATAATAGTGGGTTAGCTCCTGTTCTCGGGCAAAGTCCCGAATTGCCTTACACTGCTCGGCAGATTTGATATCCTTAGGTGGAGAAAAATGATCAGGTATCATAACCACTTGTTCTCTATTAAAAACTTTTGATGCTCCCAATTTCCTAAATTCATTTATAGCTACCGGACCGGTTATATCATTACTTAAAACTATATCTACCTTGGTGTTGATTAAATCTCCTGCCTCCACCTTCTCTAATCCTGCATGGGCTGCTAGTATTTTTTCGGTAATGGTCATTCCCATGTTCATCACATCCCTTCAACTTTTACTTCATCATAAACTTTAGTCATGTTTAAAGCCTTATTGATTGCATTTAGATAAGCTCGCGCACTTGATTCTATAATATCTACACTCAAGCCCCGTCCGATAAAGGTTTTACCTTGATAAGCTACTTTAACCAGCACTTCACCTTGGGCATCCCGTCCCGATGTTACAGCATTAATTTTATATTCTTCTAAGATAAACTCCTGAGCTACTATTTGGTTAATAGCAGCAAAGGTAGCTTCTACTGGACCTTTGGCTATCGCCGCCTGTTCAGCTAAAACACCGTTTACAACTACCCCCACAGTTGCGGTAGATACAATATTTGTTCCGGAAGACACTTGAAGATAAGAAAATTGGTAAGTTTCCGGCCCTTTTAAAGCTTCTGTATCAATTAGGGCAATAATATCTTCATCTAAAACAGTCTTTTTATTGTCACATAATACTTTAAAACTTTTGAAAGCCTCATCCAGTACTTCTCCTTCTAAATCATAACCGAGACCTTTGAGATGCATCTTAAAGGCATGACGCCCGGAATGCTTACCTAAAAAGATGTTGTTGCCAGGAACACCGATCATAGCCGGATTCATTATTTCGTAGGTTTCCCGCTCTTTAAGGACACCATCTTGGTGAATTCCTGATTCATGAACAAAAGCATTTTTTCCCACAATTGCTTTATTGGGTTGAATAACCATCCCGGTCAAAGTACTAACCAATTTACTGGTACGATAAATTTCTGCTTTATTGAT
>JBMNUR010000403.1:0-2936 GCA_050946395.1 Peptococcales bacterium | reverse complement strand
TCAAGAAAGTTTGTGTCATTCATACCAAGCTCCCTTGCTTTTTGATTCATCATGGATACGAACGCTTCTTCACTTCCGGCTATTGCCTCAGCCAGCGCGACAGTTGCGTCGTTTGCGGAATGAATCGCGACGGCTTTGAACAATTCATCAACGGAAAACTCTTCGCCCGGTTCCAGCCATACTTGCGAGCCTCCCATGCTCCAGGAATGCTCACTGACCTTGACCTTGGTATCAAACGATATGATGCCCGATTCAATTGCTTCCATTACCAGCAGCATTGACATTATTTTTGTTATACTTGCAATTGGCAGCCTTTCATGGCTGTTTTTCTCCAGCAGTACCTTTCCCGTGCTATGATCGACAAGTATGGCCGCCTTGGCCTTAAGATCGGTAATTGAAGTATTATTTATTATTTTCATAACCGTTGCCGCGTCATATTCGGTAACATCCTTTGACGCGGCGCTAACAGGTATCATTGCAAGAAATAATACAGTCAAAATAATGCAAATAATAAACGATACTGCCTTTCTCAGCATATTTAACACCTCTTGCCGGTACTTTTCTTTCTATAATAAAAGTTATGCCGGATAAAGGCAGTATATTCTGTGAACCGAAAAAGTATCGGAAAAGATACGCCTTAAATTGTTCAATAATTTAATATCTTTCAATTTTACTGCCATCAATGTAAGCAAGTATCAAGGGTTTTTGTTCAGGAGCTTTGGCCGATACCGAGTACGCTTCCAGCAGCAATTCCCTCGCTTCCGGTAGTTTTTCAGGCATGGAAGTATGCAGCGAAGCAATAATATCACCTTTTTTGACTTTGTCGCCCCTTTTCTTGTGCAAAATTATGCCCGCCGCATAATCTATGGAGCTTTCTATTTTATCGCGGCCGGCTCCTAAAATCATCGACGCTTTTCCCGCAAGCCCGGCTTGAATGGAGGAAACATATCCGTCAAACGGTGCTTTTAATTTTTCAATAACCGGCGCATTATCATGCGCTCTATCATCCCAAGGCATATACCTGGCGCCCTGCCTGGCCGACATCTCACCCAGCTTTTTCAAGGCGGATCCGTCACCAATACTGTTACGGGCCAGTTCCCTGCACCGGTCAATTGTTCCTTCTCCTGCCAATTCAAGCATCCTGGCGGCCAATTCGATTGAAATCGCCTCTATATCTTTCGGCCCGCGGCCTCTTAGCACCATCACCGCTTCTTTTACTTCCAGGGCGTTTCCTATGGCGTTTCCAAGCGGTGAATACATATCCGTAACAAGGGCTGCCGTTTTCCTGCCGGCATACTCCCCGATGGAAACCATTTCACGCGCCAAATCGATCGAATCTTCAAGTGTTTTCATAAAAGCGCCGCTCCCTGTTTTTACGTCAAGCAGTATTTTGTCCGCACCTGAGGCGATTTTCTTGCTCATGATGCTGCTGGCTATTAAGGGGATGCTGTCTACGGTAGCCGTAACATCCCTAAGGGCATAAATCTTTTTATCCGCCGGGGCAAGGTTTCCTGTCTGGCTTGCGATGGCTATACCTATTTCCATGACATTATTAATAAATTCTTCCATGCTCAATTGCGTGTCAAGTCCTTTTATCGACTCAAGCTTGTCAATAGTGCCCCCGGTAAATCCAAGACCCCTGCCCGACATTTTGGCGACAGGAACCCCGCAAGCTGCAACAATCGGCGCGACGATAAGCGTTGTTTTGTCCCCTACGCCTCCCGTACTGTGCTTATCAACCTTTATGCCGGGAATAGCGGAAAGATCCGCCTTCTCACCGGAATATGCCATTATTTCCGTCATATCGGCAATCTCCCTGGAATTAAGCCCCCTTATGAAAATTGCCATAACAAGCGCCGCCGCCTGGTAATCCGGAATGCTTCCGTCGCAATAGCCCTCTATGAAGTATCTGAATTCCTCACGGGTAAGCTCTTTTCCGTCGCGTTTCTTTTCTATGATATCAACGATTCTCATATAACCACATCCTTGTAAAAACTATCCGCTCCGAAACTCGCATCTATTCCCAGAATATCCGCTACCGTCTGGGCCACATCGGAGAACGCCCTCCTGGTGCCAAGGTTAATTCCTCTTTTTAACTGTTTTCCGTACACAAGCAGCGGAACATACTCTCTTGAATGGTCGGTGCTGCTGGTTGTCGGGTCGCAGCCGTGGTCTGCCGTTATTACCAGGATGTCCCGTTCATGAAGTGCATCAAATATTTCCGGTATTCTCCCGTCGAACTGCAATAATGCTTCGGCATACCCATGAGCATTGTTCCTATGACCGTAAAGCATGTCAAATTCGACCAGGTTGGTAAAAACAAGCCCGTCAAACCTTTTCCTTATAAAAGCAAGCGTTTTGTCAATACCGTCGGTGTTTCCGTCAGTGTGCACCGATTCCGTGATTCCTTGCCCTGCGAATATGTCTTCGATTTTTCCGACTGCTTTGACTTCCATACCGTTTTCCTCAATGTAATCGAGTATGGTCTTTTTAACAGGTTTCAATGAAAAATCACGCCGCCTGGCGGTCCGCTTGAAATTACCCTCTGTTCCCTCAAACGGACGGGCAATAACTCTTCCAACAGCGTGGTCGCCCGTCAGGATTTCCCTTGCAATCATACAAATTTCATAAAGCCTGTCAACCGGGATGATTTCCTCGTGCGCAGCGACCTGGAACACACTGTCGGCCGATGTATATACAATCGGATATCCTGTCGTTACATGCTGTTGTCCTAACTTATTTATTATTTCGGTTCCGGAGGCTGCATAGTTGCCAATAATTTTTGTCCCTATCTTTTCTTCAAACCGTTCTATAATTTCTTTGGGAAAACCGTTCGTATATACAGGGAACGGTTTATCATGTATAATTCCCGCAATTTCCCAGTGTCCTGTAGTGGTATCCTTCCCCACCGAACGCTCCATCATCCTGCCGTAACA
>JBMNUR010000402.1:0-2941 GCA_050946395.1 Peptococcales bacterium | reverse complement strand
AAATTAAGATAGGATGAATTTTTTACAGGCAAATATAATTATGGATTAATTAAAATAATGTCCAATAGCCTTGTTTAATAATGGTTAAATTCTAAGAACGAGTGATAAGACAGTGGTATTAATTTAGGTAGTGTCAAAAAAGTTATGAAAACAACAAGTTGATATTACAGAAATGTAATTAAGCCGATCTTGCATATAGAATAAATAAGTGGAGCAATATTATTTTCATTGACGATAATGTAAAAAATCGTATTGTTGATGAAATTCCAGTGTATACGCTTGAGGAAGCATTAGATCAATTTGACGAGAATAACCTTGAATTTATTGTTGCAGCAGGTGAGCAGATTTCAAGGAGATTTCTTTATGAAAAGCTTGAAACCAATAAATTAAAATATATTAGTATTATAGATCCAGATTTTAATTTATCTAAATTTTCTTCTGTAATGGACGGCACTATTATTCATACCGGAGCAATTTTCACTGTGAATGTGCATATTGGAAAGGGTTGCTTATTAAATAAGCACTCTGTGATTGGGCACGACGTGACTGTCGGTGATTTTACCGTAATATCACCAGATGTATCAATAGGTGGTAACGTGAATATTAGGCCAAATTGTTTCTTAGGCAGCGGAGCGGTTAAAATGGCATAAATATTGGGGAGGATTCAATTATTGGTATGGGCTCTGTAGTTCTTAAAGATGTTGAACCCAATACAGTTGTGGCATGTAACCCTGCTAAATTTTTAAGAGTTAATACAGATAAAAAAGTTTTTAAATAATAATTTATACAAACTATGGTTCGGATTGTAATACTTGGATTTAATCCGGCGGTGTTTAGTGGATAAAAAACGGAATGTATATAAAGTGAGGATAAAATGTATATTGTTATAAAGCTTATTTTTTATCTATGTGCGTTTATAATTCTTTGGGCAATGGTTGGATATCCGTTATCATTAAAGGTAATTAGTAAATTCTATAAAAAAAGCGGGTTAAAGAAAGACTATTCCTATCGTCCTACAGTTAAAGTTATGGTCGTGGCACATAATGAAGAAAATGTTATTAAGGATAAACTCGAAAATCTTATGAGATTACAATATCCAAAAGATAAAATTGAATTTTTGGTATCGTCTGATAATAGCACAGATAAAACAAATGACATCGTTAAAGAGTTTATCAAATCACACCCAAATGAAAAAATTAGGTTATTTGAAGTGAAAGAAAGAAAGGGAAAAACTAATGCTCAAAATGAAGCCCAAAAGACAGTAACCAGTGAAATTTTAGTAATGACTGATGCAAATTCTATGTTGGACGAGAAATCAATTATAGAACTGGTGGCCGTTTTCACTGATAAAGATATTAGCTATGTATGTGGTAGATTGGTGATTATTAATAAAGACATCAGTGATGTTTCAAGTTCTGAAAACACATATTGGGATAGAGAAACAAAGATAAGAAAGATTGAGAGCGATATAAAAACTATTACAGCAGGGAATGGCGCTTTATATGCATGCAGAAATGCAGATTATTATGATTTTGACCCAATAAGGTGTCATGATAGCAATATGCCAAGACATTTCGCGTTAAATAATAAAAGAGCTTTATATAACCCTGATGCAATTGCTTATGAAAAGGCAGGAGAAGTAATTGAAGATGAATTTAAAAGAAAAGTAAGAATGAATAGGGGAATACTTGGAAATATCCTACCGGATATTAGAATTTTAAATGTGTTTAAATATAAATGGTTCTCATATTTTTATTTTGGCCACAGAACATGCAGATATTTACTTTGGATATCTCATCTGATTGTTCTAATATCAAACATATTACTTATCCAAGAATCATGGTTCTACCTGTTAGTATTTATAGGGCAAGTGCTATTCTATTTATTGGCTTTAGTTAAAGCAATAACAAAAGTAAAAAACAAACTTATCAATTTAGTTTATTATTATGTAATAACTGTAATTGCTCAGTGGGTAGGGGTTTATAACATATTAACCGGTAAGGCAAAGCCGTTTTGGGAAAAGGCTGAAAGCACGAGATAAAGAAAGAGAGGCTCATTAGCAAATGAAAAAAAGCGTATTTTATAATATAAGAAGGAAACTTCAAGTCATCGCAACAAAAATAACTTCTTATGAATTTATGACTAAGCTATATTACTATAAAATATGTAGAAAGAAGCTCAACCTTAAGAATCCAATTACATTTAGTGAGAAGCTTCAATGGCTTAAACTATATTATTACCCGTCTAATATGAACGTGATTCGCTGTACTGACAAATATAAAGTTAGGGAGTACTTGGAGGAAAAAGGTTTAAGCAGATATTTAAATGAATTAATAGGTGTTTGGGAAAAATGGGAGGATGTAAAATGGGAAGATCTTCCCCAGAAATTCGTACTAAAATGCAACCATGGATGTGGATATAATATCATATGTAATGATAAAAGTTTTTTGTCTAAGGTAGATGTCGGCAAAAAAATAAATAAATGGTTATCTGAAGATTTTAGTTTATTCAATGCTGAGAAACATTATACATTATTGAACGTAAAATTATTTGTGAGAAATATTTAGGTGAAGATATAATAGATTATAAATTTTTTTGTTTTCATGGCAAACCGGAGTTTTTTTATATAGCACAAGGGTTAGGGCGCGGGATTAATAAACAAATGACTTTTTTTAATATAGACGGATCTAAGGCTTCCTTTAATAGAAAAGCATCATATAAAGAGTTTGAGGGCGAAATTAAACTCCCTGATCGTTTGGAGGAAATGATTAAGGTAAGTAAAGTTCTGTCATCTGGTTTTCCTTTTGTAAGAGTAGATTTTTTTGAAATAGATGGGGAAATAGTATTTTCAGAAATGACTTTTACTCCTGGTGGAGGATTTATGTCAATTCAACCGGAAGAGTTTAATGATAAATGGGGCAATATGATAAACTTAAGGAAA
>JBMNUR010000401.1:0-2944 GCA_050946395.1 Peptococcales bacterium | reverse complement strand
AGCCTTTGAAGGATATCGGCAAGAATCTCGGAATTGATTTCTCCAGACAAAACCTTACGGTAGGTGAAGTGCGCTCATTGTTGGCCTACGTGAAGCAGAGCTCCTGAACATAACACAATCCCATGTTTGATGTCCCGAGTGGTAACTTCATCCGGGACAATTGATTATGACCTTGTTTGGGGAGGGTGTGGTGCAAAAGTCAAGTTTTTAATATATACATTATTATAATTATTGTCGAAAAAAACAAGACGTCCTTCTCTTTAATTCATTTGATCTATACACCCACCGAGGGTGAAGGAAACTACTCCGCACCACTTCCATTGAACCTCTTCTAATAGTACACTGTATCAGTAACAAATGTAACAGGAGGAATGTATGCCATATACTGAACCGTATGACGCATTGGATGAAAAGACTCGTGATATTTCGCGGGCAATCACCAGTTTGAAAGAAGAAATTGAAGCAGTCAACTGGTATAACCAGCGGGTCTACACGACAAAGGATCCCGAACTTGCCGCCATCATGGCGCACAACCGGGACGAAGAGATTGAACATGCCTGCATGACGATCGAGTGGCTTCGAAGAAATATGGACAAATGGGATGAGGAGCTCAGGACCTATCTCTTTACCGACGGCTCGATCATTGAAGCGGAAGAAAGCGCCATGGGAAGAACGGGAAGCTCTTCTCCGAAGAGCGGCTCATCGCTTTCAATCGGAAACCTGAAGAAATAAAAGGAAGGAATACCATGGATATGTTTAAACGAAACCTCGCTCCCATATCCAACCGGGCATGGAGCGAGATCGAGGAACGGGCAAAGCTCGTTTTGCTCTCGCGCCTGAGCGCCCGCAAGGTCGTTTCCGTGAATGGGCCTCATGGGCTCGATTATACGGTGCTCAGCGAAGGCAGACTCTCCCTCGTTGATGACAAGAGCGCAGTAAAGGCGGGAATCTACAACGTGCTGCCGCTGACCGAAGCCCGAGTCCGCTTCACCTTGAACAAGTGGGAACTGGACAATCTGGAGCGCGGGGCGAAAGACATCGACTTCGACAGCTTGGATAAAGCCCTCGATCAGCTCGCTCTTTTTGAGGAAAACGCGGTGTATCACGGCTACGCTCCGGGTACTATCAAAGGGCTGAAGGAATCTTCCGCCCACAAGACCCTTGGACTTACAGGCGATACCAAGGAGTTCCTCGCAGCGATCGGAGAAGGCGTGATTCTTCTGAAGGACAGCTTCGTTGACGGCCCCTACTCCCTCATCGTTTCAAACGAGGTCTGGGTGCGCCTCCACAAAGAAGCGCAGGGCCAGAGCCTCAAGGAACGGGTAGAGCGCATCATCGGCGGCGAGATCGTCCTCGCCTCCGCGATCAAAGGAGCGATCCTCGTTCCCCACGACAGCGCGGACCTGGAGCTCACGATCGGTCAGGACTTTGAACTCGGCTACGAGAGCCATGACACCAAAGAGGTCACCCTCTTCGCCACCGAGTCGTTCACGTTCCGCGTCATAGAACCCAAGGCAATCGTCGTATTCAAGTAATCGATTTGCGGGATAGACGGAGAAAGACCCCGCTCACTGAGTGGGGCCTTTCTTCGAGCGCCAGAAGGGAATCGAACCCTCGTCTCATGCTTGGGAAGCACGAGCACTGCCATTGTGCTACTGGCGCAGTGAACCTACTGTAGCAGAATCGGACGCCGATGTAAATAATCTTCATCCATCAAAGGAATCTCAGCTGTATTGTCTTTGTGCTTGAATCTATATGCAAAGGAATATAGGATTCAAAATGAAGCAAGTCAGCATAGAAATGCCGCAAATATGTTGTGGGACATTAGAAAGCTATGTTTCACTGTTAGTTGATTTTGACGTACTTGAAGACAGCTAAATACAGAAAAGAAGAAATGTTCTTTGTGAGCGAGTGTCAGAGGTCAATAATAATTACCCTGCAACGGATGCAAAAAGCTATAGGGCTGCTCAGAGGGCATTACAAGAGAAGGAAGAGCAGACTTTTAAAGACAACGAGGTCGATTCTATTTTGCCTAATGGAATTGATAAGTGAATAATTGAAAGGGGTGAGTTTTATAATGCTCCCTGAAAAATTGATGAGTTTGATTCGTCAGGGCGAGGGGCTGACAGTCGAATTCAAAAAGTCAACCACGGATATTACGAAAGATGTCTATGATACCGTTTGCTCTTTTTCCAATCGGGATGGCGGTCATATTTTCTTTGGCGTAAAAGATAACGGCACGATTCTCGGTGTTGATACAGACTGCATTGAGCAGATGAAGAAAAACTTTGTTACGACGATCAACAATGAGAGCAAAATGTATCCGCCGCTGTATCTGACTCCGGAGGAATATGAGGTGGATGGGCGTATTGTTCTCTATGTCTATTTCCCGGTTGGAAAAACTGTTTACCGTAATGCAGGCAGGATTTTCGATCGCAACAATGAGTCGGATATTGATATAACAGACAATGCGGACATGGTTTTCAATCTTTATGCCCGCAAGCAAAGCACCTATTTTGTGAATAAGGTCTACCCTGCCATCCCGGTTTCAAGCCTTCGTCATGATCTTATGGATCGGGCAAGGAGAATGACGAGAGTTAATACCGAGCACCATCCATGGGTTGACATGACGGATGAGGAGATGCTCAGAAGCTGCGGACTCATACTTGAAGATCCGGAAACGAACAAAGAGGGCATCACGCTGGCAGCAATTCTACTCTTCGGTACGGATAACCGCATTTGTCTGTGCTGCCTCAGCATAAGACAGACGCTATTTTCAGAGTGTTCAACGTTGACCGTTATGATGACAGGGATGTGGTGATAACAAATCTGATTGAAAGCTATGATCGTCTGATGGAATTTGGGAAGAAACATCTCAATGATGTCTTCACGCTGGATGGCATCCAAAGGGTAAGCTCCAGAGACAAAATCTTGCGTGAAATCA
>JBMNUR010000400.1:0-2962 GCA_050946395.1 Peptococcales bacterium | reverse complement strand
AAGTCTCCGTAACATCCGAAATGTTAATATCAAATCCAAGTTTTTTTAACTTAATGACCATTTTATTTATTCTTTCCGAGCGGGAATTTCGCATTTCTGCTAACTTTAAAGCTAATTTATTATTTTGGGGATCGACCAAATATCCTAAAATATGAATTTCCTTATCATCCCAAACAGTACTTATTTCTACTCCTGTAATTAATTCTAAGCCTACTTCCTGACATGTTTTTTGAGCTTCTTTTAATCCACTTAGTGTATCATGATCTGTGATACTTATAGCGCTAAAACCTTGAGCTTTAGCCGCTCTTACCACAAATTGAGGTGAATACTCACCATCTGATGCGGTAGTATGAATATGTAAGTCAGCATATTTATTCATTTGGCAACACCTTTTTCAATATTCGCAAATAGTTATTACCCATAATATTTGCAATTTCTTTGAAAGAAAAACCTGCCTTTTCTAAATGGTAAATTAATAAAGGCAACTTAGTTACGTCTTCTAACCCCTTAGGGACCTGGTCAATTCCGTCAAAATCTGAACCAATGCCTACATGCTCAGGACCCATAATTTCCGCCCCATGAATAATATGTTTAACCACATCATCAATAGTAGCAGTAAGTGGATTATCTTTAAGAAAAGTAGGATAAAAATTAATTCCGATAAGTCCTCCATTTTGTGCCAAGGCTTTTAGTTGTTGATCTGACAAATTTCTAGGGTGGTTCATTATTGATTTACAACAAGAATGGGAAGCAATTATAGTTTCTTGAGTGTTATTAATGACATCCCAAAAACTTTTCTCAGCCAAATGGGATACATCTATAAGCATCCCAAGATTATTCATTTCTTTTACAACACTTTTACCGAATTTTGATAAACCTTGTCCATATGGTTCTTCGGCACAACCGTCACCGATTTCATTTCTATTATTCCAAGTAAGGGTCAAACTCCTAACCCCTAGTTTAAAAAGGCCTCTTAAAACACTAAGACTGCCACCTAGAGCATCACCACCCTCTAGTGCTATTAACACTTTTACGTTCCATTTTGTAAAGACTTCTATGTCTTTTTTACTCAGTACTTTCTCTATAAAATTTACCTGGGAAATTTGATCATCCAATAAGTCAATTAATTCTAAAGCTTTAAATAAAGTATTATTAGGTTTATAATGAGTTTCTACAAAGACTGCCATAAATTGCAAATCTACAACATTCTGTAACCGAAAAAAATCCAAATGTCCTAAATCACTTTTGATAGCTAACGATCTTTTTTGGGCATAAACATCTAAAATGGAATCACAGTGACCATCAACAACTAAATACTGCAAACTAACTACATCCCCCTTTTAGAAGGCTAAATAAAACCTGTTTATTCTTTAGGAATAAACAGGTGCAGTTTATGCATATTATCTAGGTTCTATGATTAATTTTATAGCTGTCCTCTCTTCGCCGTCAATTAAAATATCAGTAAATGCAGGAATACAAATTAAATCGATACCACTAGGCGCAACAAAACCTCTTGCAATAGCCACCGCCTTAACTGCTTGGTTAAGAGCTCCTGCACCAATAGCTTGTATCTCAGCGCAACCTCTTTCCCGGATAACTCCTGCTAAAGCACCTGCAACAGAATTTGGACTAGATTTTGCTGAAACTTTTAATACTTCCATGAAATAGCTACCTCCTCATAATTAGAATGATATGGAAATGATATTTAATATTTTATCTATTCTACACAAAAAAAAGAATTCCTTTTTCAAACAAGAAAAAGTTCGAAAACTCTTTAAATTGCTTGTACTACCTAGAGGAACTCTTGAATTCTAATAATAGATGTAACCATTTTGTTGTCTTGATTGATCGTTAGTATTACTCCATTTAATTGACCCGTACCATCAGCAGTTTCAAATTTAACCGGCATTTGAGTTAAAAACTTATTGATGGCTATTTCCTTTTTTACACCTAATACTGAGTCTCTTGGACCCGTCATACCTAGATCAGTAATATAAGCCGTACCCTGGGGTAATATCCGCTCATCCGCAGTTTGGACGTGGGTATGAGTGCCTAAAACTGCCGTAACTTTTCCGTCAAGATACCAGCCCATGGCAATTTTTTCTGAGGTAGCTTCAGCATGAAAATCTACAATAATAACTTGACACTGGTTTTTCAATTCCTCTATTAATTTATCAATAACTAAAAAAGGAGGAATAAGAGGTGGCAAAAAAATAACACCGGAAAGATTTATTATTCCAACCTTTAAATCCTTTAGTTTATAAATAGTATAGCCTTTTCCTGGGGTACCTGGTGGATAATTGGCTGGACGAACAATATTTGGCTGGGAATCAATAAATTTAATAATCTCCCTTTTATCCCATACGTGATTACCCATTGTTATTACATCAATATGATTATTAAATAATTCATCAGCAACTTCTTTGGTAATACCATTCCCTCCAGCAGCATTTTCTCCATTTGCAATAACCATATCAATACTATGTTTCCGCAATAACTGGGGTAAAAGCTTTTTGATAACTAGCCTTCCAGTATTACCAACTATATCACCAATAACCATAATCTTTATCATAAAGCACCTCTTAGATAAGTATGTTAGTTGCTTTTATAATAACACAATACGAGAGTATTCGTCTATTCGCCTGCTCGTCTATTCGTTTGTTAGTAATAGGTCAGTCGTATTACGTTTTTGGTTCTACAATAAATGTTGGGGTGTGAAAACATCTCAGCATTTTTTTTGCTAAAAATAAATGCACTTATACCGATTTCCCTTTAAAATGTTAATTGATGAGAAAAACATCAAAAGGAGTGACGATATAAGTGCGTATTAATAATATTCTTTACTTAATTTAAAAGGTGTATATGTAAAAAATATTAATTACTCAGAGGGCTTTATTGAAATTAATGTTGCTACTAAGAAGAAGCTTCAAAAATGCCCCAACTGTGGCAATAAGACATCAAG
>JBMNUR010000399.1:0-2967 GCA_050946395.1 Peptococcales bacterium | reverse complement strand
TGAAGGGTTAAAGTTTCTTTTTAAGCCCGATCTATCAAAAATAACAGGTACGGCCATTTTAGCTGCTATGGGGCTATCTTTTTTTAAACTTTCTGTAGGAATGGGTACTATGACCACCTATGGAAGTTATTTTAGAGATGATCAAAACATTCCTATGACTGCATTTAAGGTAATGCTTTCCGACACCGTTGTCTCTATTTTAGCCGGAATGGCCATCTTTCCTGCCGTTTTTGCTTATGGTTTTCAACCTGATGCAGGACCATCGTTATTATTTATCACTATTCCTACAGTTTTTAGTTCCATGCCCCTAGGAAATATAATGATGGTTTTATTCTTTGTTTTAGTTTCAATTGCTGCTACAGGTGCCATGCTTTCCCTTTTTGAAGTTCCAGTAGCATATTTAGTAGAGGAAAAGCATCTTAGCAGGAAAAAGGCAGCTTTAACTACTCTTTTTGGTATTGCTTTGTTAGGAAGTACTGCTACTATGTCTTTTGGCTTATTAGCCCATTTTGAAATTTTTGGTAACACCCCATTCGATGTATTTGATAAACTAACTTCAAACATTATGCTGCCGGTAGGTGGAATTTTTATTTGTGTTTATATTGCCTGGAAATGGGGATTTAAAAACATACTCAATGAAGGTACCAATAAAGGTACTTTGCAAAACAATACCCTTTTAACAATTTATTACTATATTGTTAAATATTTAGCACCACTTGCTGTAACAATTATTCTCTTAAATGGTTTAGGTTTCTTTAAGTTGTTTCAGTAACAAAAAAATATTTAACAATGCTGAAAGGAAACAAACTCCAACGGTAGTTTATACCGCTGGAGTTTGTTGTTTGTAGCTTGTTGCTATTTTTTAGAATAAACGGATTATCCCTATAAAATAAATTAGGACTCTTCTTTTTTAGCTAAGCGTCGTTGAAAACTTCTAAAAACCGGTAAGGGAATTACTATCCAACCAAAACTTTTAATAAGACTATTTTTGGCTCTACTAACTTGTCGTTCTTTTTCCGCTAATACCATAGCATCATATTGTTCTCTTAATTCTTCTTCCGAAGGTTTTTCTTTTTCTACTACTTCTTTCTCCGGATAGGGCTTATCTGGGCCACCCCAACGTTTAAAATCTTCAAAAGACTGATAGTAAGGTGCAGGAGCAATAATGTCCGCAAGAGCCATAAAAATTCCCACACTACCCCCGATAGCCATCATTAATGTGGCAAATAATACTAAATAAATGTAAACATTTTTTATCATATCTTCTCCCCCTTCAGGACTAAGTTTAGTGCCCGCGATTATAACAGCTATTATCACGAGAACTACCACGGGTATCAAAATTAACGAAATGACCACGTTTTACCCCCCATCACTTTCATATTTAGTTGGATATTATTATAGACGTATTATTTAAGGGTAAAGTTCCATTTATCCTTCCCCTTTTTGTATTAACTCTATTAATGCTTGCATATGTCTACATTTAAAATTCTTATTCATTCTCGACCGCCAACGATATGTACAGCATTCACACCCTGTAGTTGTAGCCTCAAGTTCCCAACGGCAATCTATATCGATAACCTTTGCACTAGTTTCACTGGTTAAATATACTACAAGATCACCTACTTCATAAGGCTCATATAACTTTACTTCCTTTTTATTTTCCACGGAAAAACTCCTTCTTTACCTAAATTATGTCTATATGATGACTAACCGCCTCTAAATACCCTCATCTATAATATTCACTCTTCTTGTTATTCTACCGTCCTCATGTGCTTCTTATAATAAATCGCCATTGATGCTGCAATGGTTTTATTTTATCTCTATGCTAACAGCGATATTTTGAAGAGTGTTACTTATTGTGGCCTACGAAATCCAAAAATTAAGGCATTCTACGCAAATTCATTCGGGCGCAGGATGCCTTGTTACATTTTCATTTAAGCTTGTTTATATTTATTGCCGACAATATTAGTATTTAATAAATTTCGCCCCTGATACTCCACAGATACTGCATTTTTCCGGGATAGATTTTTCTATGTTTCCACAGACGGGGCAAAGGTAATAAAAGACTTCCTCTGTCTGATCAAGGTTATCTAATGCTTCCTGATAAAGCTTCGCATGAACCTCTTCCGCTTTCATCGCAAAGGTAAAGGACATAAGTGCAGCTTTGTTTCCTTCCGCTTCAGCTTCCTTAACAAAGTCAGGGTACATTTCCTTAAACTCATGGGTTTCCCCTGCAACGGCATCTTTTAGGTTATCAGCTGTGGAACCGATTTGTCCTGCTACTTCAAAGTGTTTTAAAGCATGTAAGGTTTCAGCGTCAGATGCTGCTCTAAACAGTTTTGCTGCATTCATTTTCCCTTCTTTTTCAGCTTTCTTGGCGTAAGCCAAATACTTTCTGTTTGCCTGGGCTTCTCCGGCAAATGCCTCCATTAGATTTGCAAGGGTTTTGTTTTCACTCATCTTTTTGTCCTCCTCATTTTATTAATAATTTTATATTATTTTTCCACAACCTCTTAGGAAAACCTTGCGATACCACAGTATCGGCATTTTGTATCTCAAAGGCATCTCGGACAGATACCTTTGAAATATACGTTCTTATCGCTAATTTTGAAATTAATCAAGTCATTGAGTGGCAACGAATTTATATCGATACTAAAATCATATATTGTGCCACAGGATTCACATTTAAAATGTCCATGGTTTTCAGTTACAATGTCATACCTAGATTCATTATCTTCTATTGTGATAACCCTGACCAAACCTGCTTCTGTTAAAACCCGCAAGGTATTATAGACTGTTGTTTTAGACAATGTAGATATATCCTTTTGAAGGTCAGTGAAAATCTGATCCACCGTTGGATGACATCGATTTTCGGTAAGATATTCTAAAACCTTCAACCTCTGATAGGAAAGATTAATATTTTTTTGTTTTAATTTTTTCTTCAAATCTTCAAATGATGGTTTCATT
>JBMNUR010000398.1:0-2971 GCA_050946395.1 Peptococcales bacterium | reverse complement strand
ATTTCGATATTACTCGTAACAAATATTCAATAATGAAGGTGAACGATATAATTATCTTAATATAATTATATATCTCTAGTTTAAACCTGTAAAGTATATTTTATTCTTTTATTAATTTCCTTCATATCATCATCTTCCACAAAACAGATTAAATTTCCAAGCCTAGATTTACTAATAACTCTTATATCCTCACATTGTATTGCTGAATCTTCATTTAATTTATTATATTTACTTTTATATAAAACATAATGAGAATAATATCTAAGTTTACTATTTTTCACATTATCTTTCCATTTTATATTTTTGCTTAATGGAACAACGACAACATTTCCACTACCATTGTTAACTAACTCATTGGAGACAACTAATACTGGTCTACTATCTAAACCACTTTTTTCAAATCCAATATTTTCACCAAGATAACATCCGTAAATGGCTTTTCTCGGAACTTTCCATTTCGTTAGATTATTATTAATAAATTTTTCATGCAATTTTATTTTATGTGACGACCATCTTAATAAATTCTCATATTTATTATATGCCATTAATTATCTTCCTCCAATCCATCTTACATTATTAGACAAAAAGGAGGAAAATCCTTCTAAAGTACCAAAAATTACCCAAACTATTAGCATTTGTAATTTTAAATAATCGATATATGTATGTATATGTTTCCAGAAATAAATTATTAAGCAAATTCATATTGGCTCCTATTTTGCCGGAATCATAGCTGATTAAATAAGAATACCAGGAAAAATAGTCAAAATAGATCTTTAATATTAATTTTAAGTGCTTCAGCTATACCAAATAAGACATCTAAAGAATAAGATTTATTAGTATTAGGTGCTTCAATTTTGCTCAAATAACTTTTACTTATACCGACTAAATCTGCTAGATCTTGTTGTGTTAGACCGCTTTGCTTACGATAATATGATATCTTTTTACCAATTTCTTTGTAGTTTTTACTATATTTCGTTGTCATGAAATTTCACCTCACCCCAAATTATAAGGTAATGCTAAATAACATAGTTTCACCTATAGTGAAACTATGTTATTATAAAGGTAATTCGAGGGAGGGGTTATTATTAGCAGAAGAGCTCTAAAACTGAAAAAGTATACTGAAAATGGAGTTAGAAAAATTGCAACTGTTTACGATGATAATACTGGTACTATTGAATACTATAATAAGAAATATCTAATGCATGTATGTTGCCAATTTCCTATTAAAGAAAACAATAATGATGTTGATAATAGAATAATAGAAATATTATCAAAACAATTTTTGGAGGATAAAAACTCAAGGAGTGATTGAGGTTAAATAATATTTAAAAATGATAGAAAATTATTTAATAATAGTTAATTAATGTAATAACGTGCTAAGTTAATCGGGAGCGCGCTTGACTGGCAGTCAAGAGGTCAGGGGTTCGAACCCCCTTAGCTCCACCACGAGAAGCACATCTTTGGATGTGCTTTTTTGTATGAAAAAACCCCTGACCTCGAAGGGGAATGGGGGAGAGGCTCCCCCATTATAAATAGGGAGGGTCACAGCGAAGCGTCCTAGGGAACCGTTGGTTCCCTGGGAAAAGGCTGGAAGCCTTAGGTTAGTGGGTTCGAATCCCCCTAGCTCCACCAGATGAAAAGGCTTACTGAAAACAGTAGCCTTTTTTTTATACTTTTCTTGTTAATATAAATAATGTTATTTAACCGCATCTAAGATAACCAAACAATACTATTAAAGGCATACCTATGAGGGTATGCTTTTTGTATGTATAGAGTGCTTGAAAGATCATTATATTATCACACTATTATTTATTAGGAACTTGCCTACGAGATTGTAGCCGTGCAGTACTGAATAGTATCCTATTTATAAATCAAATCGTTCGTCGTCATCTTATAGCCATGTAGATACTGGTAAATCTGGCCTCTCATCCTAAAGTATGAGAGGCATTTTTTGTGATTTCATACTTTAGGTTGATGATATATATTCTCCCATGTTTTAAATTAAGAGACAAGGGGGAGGGATGTCCGTGGAAGCAATCCGAAAATGGCACAAAATTTATATCATACTGTTAATAATTTGTGTATTTTTTACAGTGTGGGTTTTTAGAAGGTTTATGCTTGGAATGGCCATTGTTTTTGGATGTGTAAATATAGTATTACTCATCCTCCTCATAAAACAAAATCAATTATTAAAAGACGCCGAACTAATCTGGGATAATTGCATTCTAGCAGTATCTCCTGCGGTTATTTTCTCAAAAAACGGTAAAGAAAGGAGTGTTGCCGAACAAACGGTGGTATCCGTCTTTGGCATTCTAATGGGCAACAAAATTTACAAATGGGGTAGTGAGGGCGTGCATGGAATAAGGCTTTCTTCCGTTGTCATTGAGAAGGCCCATATTCGGCTAAATTTCGGCGATGATACTAAGACCATGGGGGTGCGCCTACTCCATGGTATGGTGGATGAGCAAGAAATATTTGCAGTAAAGGAAAGGTTATGGCAAGAAACCGGCGTAACTGCAAAGGTAATTGGTTGGTAAGGGCATGAAAAATTCAAATTAAGGGGAGAAAAAGGTGAAAATAAAAAAGTTTTTAAGTGTAATTTTATGTTTGGCTTTTGTCGTGTCATTATTTCCTTCTAGCACAGTGGCACAAAGTGATCATTTTATTGCAGAAGATAATGGACAGAAGATCTCAGTATCTGAAGCCGTATATGCCGAACAGGGTAATGATATAGATAAGGGGATTGGTGACAATATTTCTTTAGATGATCTGGACGTTAAAGGTAAAAATGAAATGCCGGCTGCAAATATGAAGCAAATGATGACCTTAGAGGGTGACGGTGATGAAGACAATCCAATAAAGGGGCTGTCAGATTTAAAAACATCACATAAATTTCCGGAGGAAACAGGAGTATATCATGTTCGTATTCCCAAGGAAGGTGAAGAGAATGAAGACAGCTATGTATATTGCG
>JBMNUR010000397.1:0-2979 GCA_050946395.1 Peptococcales bacterium | reverse complement strand
AGGGAGTATGGACGAAAGAGAAGATTTTTGGGGTTGTTTGGTAAAAGGCGGTAAACAAACAGCCTTGTAACTTACAAAAAATCCAAAGGAAGCCGGCACTGTTTCGGCGTGACGGACTGACTGAGGATTAAAAAAGAGCAGAATTACCAGCCCTCCTTAACAGGTGCGAGGGCGAAGCTGTGCTCAAAACAGTATGAAAAAATATTGATGTCTAATTATAATTCTTGCTAATAAAGATTTTACATAAAAGAATAATTGCCGGTAAATAGGAAAAAAGTCACGATTTACCGGAAATTTTGTACTATTTTTTTAAGTTATATGGCTTACAAAAAACAAAATGGACAAATACAAGTTATTTTAATTAGATTGATGTTTTCAGGAAAGTAGGCGAATGATTAATGAAGATCTTCATTCCACCTTTTATTGCTTCTTTTATACTATCAGTTGCTTTAATGCCTGCAATCATAAAGTATGCAAAAAGATATGGTATCGTAGATAAGCCGAATGAACGAAAGGTTCATAAAAAACCCATACCATTAATGGGTGGCCTAGGCATATTAATTGCGTTTATATTGCCATTATTCTTTTTTACTGCTATTAACATGAGAGCAATAATGATTGCAATAAGTCTAATACTAATCACTGTGCTTGGCATCTTAGATGATATATACGATATAAGAGCTAGTAAGAAGCTTATAGTGCAGCTCATTTGCACCTGCCTAGTGGTAGGTGTAGGAGTGAGGCTAAACATAGGAGAATTTTTTATTACTAATTCATTTTTAGCTATAACCTTTGATGTTTTCATTAGTATTCTGTGGTGTATAGGAATTATTAATGCGATTAACCTGATAGACGGGATTGATGGCCTCGCGGGCGGGGTTTCATTTATATCTGCTATCGGGTTTTTAATAATCGGCGTAATAGCTGAAAACAATCTAGTCGTAGTTCTATCATCCCTACTGGCGGGATCTGTATTAGGATTCTTGTTTTACAATTTTCATCCGGCCAGAATTTTTATGGGAGACGCAGGAAGTACATTATTAGGCTTTTGTTTAGCTATTATTTCACTACTTGTTCCTGAATACTCAGTGAGCAAATCGTCGTTATATGCTCCGGTATTGATACTTGGTATTCCAATTCTAGATACCGGAGTTTCAATATTAAGACGGGCATTTATGAAAAATGGTATTTTCACAGCAGATGAAGAGCATATACACCATAAATTATTGCATATGGGCTTTAATCAGAGGTGGACCGTTGGGATTATGTACCTGTTAGCTTTAATTTCCACTGGTGTAGGGCTAATAGTATATAATTCTCAGCAAGAAAGGTTAGGTATTCTATTTATTGTTATATATGTGTTCTATGGGGTGGCTATTAGTGTAAAGGAAGTTTATTTTGGAGAAACAATAGCACAAATAGCCATAGCAAAGAAAGATAATATTCGGAAAATGGATAGTAACACTAACAATAATAAATGATAACACGGGATACTAAATGAATATGTTTTGTCGCGTTTCAATGTTTTTATCCCGATGACTTTTTGATTTTAGGGGTGTCAATTTTTGAAACGGAAACAACTATTCTACACTGAAACGTACAATGTAAAAGAAGAATAAATTAGAGCCTGATCGGGGCCATGTTCGTCCTAGATTATTAGATATAGGATTAAATCCAACAGAATCCATTCTTGTCATTTATGGCTTGACTGTCTTATCATTAATCATAGGTATAATAATAGTATATTTATAAGCCGATTGTAAACTTGGTATAATTCATATTGCAGTTTATATGTTTATTGGCGTAGCTTTTCCATAAAAAATATTTGGCCAAGGACCGAGGTTATTAGTTTGGAAAAATCTGATAGCTGACGGTCTATGATTTCAAGAAGGTAATTATCAAAAACTAGCAAAGGTAGCTAGAATACTACCCATATTTCCCAATTATGACAATAAGCGCAGTATGTTACATATAGATAATCTTTGTGAGTTTATTAGACTTATGGTTGACAATGAAGAAAGTGGATTATTTTTCCCGCAGAATAAAGAGTATGTTAAAACGAGTGAGATGGTTAGATTGATTGCAGAGGTGCATGGCAAGAGGATTAAACTAGTTAAAATATTCAATCCCATACTTAAGTTAATGATTAGTAGGGTAGAAATTGTTAATAAAGTATTTGGAAATTTGGTTTATGAGAAATCAGTGAGCAATTACGATAATATAAATTATCAAATAAAGGATTTAAAAGGAACAATCAAGGCAACTGAAAAGTAGTAAAGAATGGCGGGGGATAAGTTGCAAAAACATATCTTAGTTATTGCACAATATTTTTATCCTGAGCAATTTCGAATAAATGATATTTGTACTGAATGGATCAAAAGAAACTACAGAGTAACAGTTGTAACAGGAATTCCCAATTATCCTCAAGGTAAATATTATAAAGGCTATGGTCTTTTTAAAAGAAGAAGAGAAACTTATAATGGTATTGATATTATAAGTATCCCACTTGTACCAAGAGGAAATAACGCATTTATGTTAGCCTTTAACTATCTGTCTTTTGTTATTTCGGGATTCTTCTGGAATTTATTCACTAGAATTAAGGCAGATTATGTTTTTATATTTGAAGTTTCTTCAATGACACAAGCTTTACCTGGTATATGGTATGCTAAAAAGATGCAAATACCGTGTTATTTATATGTACAAGATCTATGGCCAGAAAATATAGAAATAATAAAAGGGATAATAAATATTTCATTGATATTGGAGTTACCTAATGTGGTAGAAAAAGGACTATTAACTAATAACTTTTCAAATTAACTGACTCAGTAAATTATAATAGCGCAAGGTTAAGTAAAAAAAAGACAAAGTTAAACATAGAAAAAGTCAAGTCCAAAATAGTGTGTAAAATGCCTCGGTAGTAAAATATTTTGAAATTCTTTAAAACGATATTTTTTGCACCTTGAAAAACATAAGGCGTTT
>JBMNUR010000396.1:0-2984 GCA_050946395.1 Peptococcales bacterium | reverse complement strand
TAACGGAGAGCGAAGAATGAAAAAAGCGTGGATGCTGCTTTTGCCGGTTCTTCTGGTTTCATGTTCCGCAACCGGCAGCCAAATGCCGGGGAGTATATATAAAACAGGCGTACAGGATTTGCATGGGATTACCGAAACCGTGGAAGATACGGCTCCCACCGTGAAAGAATCCGCCTCGACCGGGGAAAAAACGGCTGTAAACCCGAAAAAACAGAGTAAGGTTGAAAAAAATTATGCAGCCCATATTAACAAGGACGGCAAAACCGTGGAAGAAAGGCTTGCAACTCCCGTTGGATTTGAAAGGGTGACGGTGGAAGAGGGTTCGTTCGGGCATTATTTGAGAACGCTTCCATTAAAGCCCGACGGTTCGAAAGTCCGTTACTACAATGGCGGCACGAAGCCCGTGGACGTTCATGTGGCCGTGCTGGATATCGATGTGGGCATAAGGGACCTGCAGCAGTGCGCGGACGCCGTTATGAGGCTGAGGGCGGAATACCTTTACGGCAAAGGCCTTTATGACAAGATACACTTTAATTTCACAAATGGCTTTAGGGCTGATTATGCGACCTGGATGCAGGGAAACAGGATAGCAGTGGAGGGCAATAAGGCCTGGTGGGTGAAGAAAACGGGCTATTCGGACGATTACGGGAGTTTCAGGAAATACCTGGACATGGTATTTGCCTATGCAGGCTCGCTTTCACTATCAAAGGAAATGGATAATATACCACTTAAGGATATGCAAGCGGGCGACGTGTTTATCGAAGGCGGCCTGCCCGGCCATGCCTCCATAGTGTTGGATATGGCGGAAAATAAGGATACCGGGGAAAAGATATTCATCCTGGCGCAAAGCTACATGCCTGCCCAGGATATACATATACTCAAGAATCTGCGGGATGTCGATTTATGTCCCTGGTATTCCGCCGGGTTCGAAGATGTGCTTGACACCCCGGAATGGCAGTTTGACAAGGATCGGCTGTACAGGTTCAAAGAATAAATTTACATTTGGATTCAAGATAGGAGCGGGTAAGGCATGGACGTAAATTTAAAATCTGTCATAGAGAAACGCATATTCAGGACAATTGAAAATCTTAAAAAGAACAGCATGCTGGCTTTATATGTTGAATCAAAAGCCCTGGTGGCGCAAAAGGTAAGCGAATTATTGACGGAAGGGGACACGGTCGCAGTGGGCGGTTCGGTGAGCCTGATTGAGTGCGGCGTGATAGACCTTCTGCGATCAGGGAAATACCGGTTTCTGGACAGGTATGAAAAGGGCTTGTCCGGTGAGGACAATGATAAATTACACAGGGAATCTTTTTTTGCGGATGCGTACATCTCAAGCACAAATGCAATAACAGAAAATGGGGAACTGTATAATGTAGACGGCAATGGAAACAGGGTGGCTGCCATCTGTTACGGTCCCAAGTCGGTAGTCATTATCGCCGGGTATAACAAAATCGTCAAGGATATTGATGAAGCCGTAAGGAGGGTAAAAATAATAGCCGCGCCGGCTAATACCGCAAGACTGTCTTTAGAAACGTATTGCAGCGAAAAAGGCGAATGCATGTCGCTATTGTCAAGTGACGCCGGCATGGCAAGCGGCTGCTTCAGTGCTTCGCGAATTTGCTGCAGCTACGTGGTATCCGCGTACCAGCGGAAGAAAGACCGGATAAAGGTAATTATCGTGGGAGAGGAACTGGGCTATTGAGGTTGTTAAATATTATACAGGGGGGAGAGAGGAGTCTCATGCGGTTTGTGACTTACATGTCGGGAAACAAGGTTAAATACGGTGTATTGAGGGATGAAAAAACATTGATTCCCATTTATGAACTGCTGGATAACGAAACGGATGAAATACCGGCTACGCTTGCTGATTTTATCAAGGAGTCGGATGACCGCGCTATACATGCCATGAAAGAAAAACTTAATAGCACAAAGCTATCGGCAATACCCCTTGAGAGTGTAAAAATTATGGCTCCCATTCCAAACCCCCTGCGTAATATAATTTGCCTGGGCAAAAATTACATCAAGCACGCGAAAGAAATTGCCGGGACGATAAAAGGAGGCGGCGATTTCCCCAGCGAACCGGTTTATTTTTCCAAGCTTGCCTCCCCTGCAATCGGCCCGGGCGACTATATCATGGCCCATGAAGGCATAACTTCCTGTCTCGATTATGAGGTGGAGCTTGCAGTCGTCATAGGCAGAAACGGCAGGAATATTGAAAGGGACGAGGCGGAAAAATATATTTTTGGTTATACCATTATAAACGACGTGACGGCAAGGGACCTGCAAATGGCGCACGGGCAGTGGTTTAGGGGAAAAAGCCTGGATACTTTCTGTCCCATGGGACCCTGCATATTGCACAAGTCCGAGGCGCCGTTTCCCGTGAAGCTTGATATTTCCTGCAGCGTTAACGGTGAGTTGCGTCAATTTTCAAATACGGGGGACATGACTTTTGATATTGGGTACATTATCAGCCAGCTGTCGAGGGGTATCGAACTGAAAGCCGGGGACATTATTGCCACGGGTACACCGCAAGGAGTGGGGATGGGTTTTGATCCGCCGCGGTACCTGAAGCCCGGGGACGTGGTTACCTGTACAATCGAAAAAATCGGAACGCTTACAAATATAGTGAAATAATATTTTCCTGCCTTGGAGGCAAATACTTAAAAAGCCGGATATAAAAATTATACGGAAGGACAAACTATTATCGACAAAAAAACAAAGGAGGAATCTTTATGGCTCTTGTGCCGTGGAACCCTTTCAGGGAAGTCGATAATATAGGCAGGGAAATAAGCGGTTTTTTTGATTTTCCGTCAAGATTGTTCGGGGGATACAATTCACCCAGGGTGGATGTTTACCAGGTAGAAAATGATGTAGTGGTACAAGCCGAAATACCAGGCGTTTCAAAAGAAGACTTGAAATTATTCATTGATGAAGATTCCATTAGGATATCAGGACAGACAAAGAAGGAAAAGGCATTCAGC
>JBMNUR010000395.1:0-2987 GCA_050946395.1 Peptococcales bacterium | reverse complement strand
CCCCAATCCTGGTAATTTCCAAGTCAGCAAAAACGGGGTTTATTTGCCCTTCTAAACATTTAGCAATTAAAAGACGTGTACTATTAGTACCGATATCCATGGCTGCAACAAGCATCAAAATCCCTCCATTATGTTCTTATATGTAAAAAAGCACCCTGAGGGTGCCTATACTCTAATAATTAATATTTACTGCCACTTTTTCTTTTGGAATTAATATTTTTGTTTAAGGAAGCAATTTTTTCATCACTATCCTTAAGAAACTTGGAAAGCTTTTCTTCAAATGAAATATCAGGTTTAACTTTAGCTTGACGAATGGATAAACCAATTTTACCATTTTCGTCGATATTAATAATTTTAACTTTAATTTTGTCCTGTTCCTTTAAAAAGTCATTAACATCCTTGACATAACTGTCGGCGACCTCGGAAATATGGACTAAACCAGTAACTCCTCCGGCTAACTCAACAAATGCACCAAATTTCGTAATACCTGTAACGGTACCTTCCACAATTTGCCCTTTTGCTATGGACATACTGAAATAGAATCCTCCCCTATAATTTCGATAATCTATTATATCCATCTAAACGGAAAAAAGTCAAGACACCAAAATATTATAGTAGTTTTTATTGAGCTGATCTAGCCTTCATAATAACAACTTCCCCAGGCTTTATTAAGCCTAACTTCTCCCGAGCGGTTTTTTCAATAGCCTCTGGAGTTTGAACATGATCTAATTCTTGCTGCAACTTTGTATTTTCTTTACGAACTTCAGTAAGTTGCACTTCTAGAATCTCTATCTCTTGTTGCAAAAGATAAGCCTCATAAAAGCCTTGAGAAAAAGAGAATATCATATAAGCTAAAACTCCCCCACAAATAAGCCAGGTAAATTTACGGTTAGTAAATTTTCTTTTTGCCTTTTTCTTTGAGAGTGCCATTATTCATCATCCTCCGGTAACCCTAAGACCGAGCCAGGTAAGATTATTACCACTTCATAACCCTTATTTCGCGCCCTATTGTACAAAGTTGCAACAGTACTACTAGTAAGTCCTAATTTTTTGGCGACTGCTTCGTTTGAGTAGCCAGATTCCTTTAAAGTTACAACTTGTCTTTCACGAAAACTTAATTTCTCCATGCCTCTTAGTTCCATCTTCATTTGTTTCACCAGTTTCTGGTAATTATCCCCAGGCTTATCCACATCTTGTGGACAAAATTAGTACAATATTTGTATTTTCCTATTTTCTCCCTTAATAGTAAAACTCCTTCTTTTTTCCAAACCTTTTTTATAGTTTAACTACGGACCCGTGAGTACACAGATTTCTAGCTATGTCGCGATGACCCGGGACAGGATGTAACGGATTATTACTCTTCATCTGGAGGTCTCTTTTTAGGTACTAAAGCTCTTACCCTTTCCTTAATCCTTTTTAAAGACTTTCCGCAAAAATTCCAACAAATAGCTAAGCCTGAAAAAGTGAAACCCACAGGAACAGCTAATGCTTTGAAAATCATCTTGAATGGCCAGCTAATAATTTTCCAAGCTACCCCAAAAATCTTAATTAAAAAAATAAAAACTTTGCGGCTTATCCTTTGCCACCTTTTACTTAAAAATTTTATATAAAAATAAGACCCCAACCCCATGCCAATAAACACATAAATACGTATTTCACCCCAATTTCCGATTAGTAGTAAAGTAAAGACAATGACTGTCATAGAGATCCAAAATAATAAATCCCCCAAAAAAGTTCCCAGTTTTCTTGGCTGCCATAAACCCCGGAAAACACGGTAAATATCAAAAAGAATACCGGCTAGAAAGCCGATACTAATAGTAACAAGAAATGCAAATAATTGATCATAGATAGATTGCATTAGCCCACCTTACCTTATTAATCTAGAAATAATACCCTTACTTCTATCTTTCAATTTAGCACCTTTATCCTCCGGGTACTCAAGTTTATTAATAAAACCATCAACTGTGAGCTTTCCATCCTCCAGATTAAGATTAGTAATGTGTAATCCTTCTCCTTTGACCACTAGGACCCCCAATACTGTTTGAATTATAATTTCAGCTTCATCATAAGAAGCAACATTATTTACGCCATTAATCTGCATTTTTTCTCTATTTACCAAATTTAAAATATACTCGCCTCTTCTATCATCCATAGGTCTGTGCCTCCCTAAAATATTCCTTGATAACATATATGCAGTATGTAGAAGATTCAGTACAAAAAATTGGAAGAAAGGAAGGTTGGAATGGGGAAAGGCCCAATTTTGTCATTGACGAAAGAGGCCTTTATTCTGTCATCGCGAGAACCGATAGCGACTGACGATCCCCGTTATGAAGATAGTCACGTAAAGGCGGGATTGCTTTGCTAACGCTCGCAATGACACAACGAAAGGGTAGGCATAAGGAGGCCTACCCTAAATATCCTTTTTATTGGCATTACAATCTAACGAAGCGGAATCTTAATCTTAACCTATTTTTTTACCACTGTAGTTACTGTAGGAACTGTAGATACTGTAGCTACGGGCTACGCCCTAAAAGCTAGCGATATTCTTTTACAATCTCTACATCTTTAAAAAAGTACCGAACGATATCTTCCGGGTTTTTACCTTGTTCGGCTAAAGCTCTTGCTCCCCACTGGCTCATACCGACTCCATGACCATAACCTTTACCTTGCATCACAACTTGCCCACCTTGCAAGCTAATTCCGGTCAAGAGGGTAGAGCGCATTTTTTCATTATCCAAGGCCAGTCTAAGACCAGGTCCACTAACTATTACATCACCAATTTTTATTTTTGTAGCCCGACCTGAGGGACCTTTTTCAACTATAGCAACACCATTAATACTAGTCGGCGCTTTTCCGGTGACTTCTTGAACTGCCTTCGAAACGGCATCAATGGGAAAAGCCGCCTGCCAATGCTTATTTTCGTCCACAGTTATATTAATTCCCGGATCATCCACACTTTTAATGTAAGGAGTAGGTACCCGGTTAAA
>JBMNUR010000394.1:0-3002 GCA_050946395.1 Peptococcales bacterium | reverse complement strand
TACCCCCACTACCCACAATATACTCCGAATTGTTTTCCCCAATTTCCAAATGAATGTGGACTATTATTAAAGGATTATGGATCAGAGCCCTTTGTGATTAATATTGAAGAGGCTACTACACAAAATGCTAATTTTCGTACAGCTTTATGGACGGGAAATCATTTGCAGCTTACCTTAATGAGTCTAAGAGTGGGTGAAGATATTGGTTTAGAGATGCATCCCGATGTTGACCAATTCATCCGTATCGAACGGGGGCAAGGGCTTGTTCAAATGGGTAACAGTAGAAATAACCTAGATTTCCAAAGAAGAGTCTATGATGATTATGTGATCCTGATACCTGCAGGTAAATGGCATAATTTAATCAACACAGGTAATCAGCCTCTTAAATTATACTCTATTTATGCACCCCCAGAGCATCCCCATGGTACAATTCATAAAACTAAAGCAGACGCTTTGGCTGCAGAAGAACACCACGACTACCGGTAGTCAAAGTGACATCCATATTCCACAAAACAAAACAGCTTTCTAAGGATACGAGATTATCATAGAAAGCTGTTTTAATACCTAGATTTTATTCATAGTAATTTTCATGTTTTTCCAGAGAACTTTGCTTTACATTTTGGACAAGTAATATTTACTTTCCCTTTACCTTTGGGAAGTCGTAATGTCACTCGGCAATTTGGACATTTAAAAAATCTATGTGTCTTTATGTCCTTTACACGGCTTCGTGTTTTATTTAACCAGGAATAAACCGGGCTAGCGAGCATGACAAATTTATAGTTTTCCATTCGACGCTTTGCTATGTTTTTTGATAGTATTCTAAAAATACTTATCCCTAAAGGAATATAGCTAATAAAGGCAAATAAAGGAAAACCGACTAATTGTGCCAGCAATGCCAGAAACACGGAAACCATAAGTAAAACCATGGAAAGCTGGTCCATGCCATATCTACCCAACATAAAATTTCTAAAGGAATTATTCATTTCTCATCTTCCTTTTTCCATGTGCTTTGTGCATTTTCCAGACACTATTTAGGATAGCAGATAATTTTTAACAAGACAAGGAAACAACCTTAGTCTTTCTCTTTAAAATTAAGGCAAGGCTGCCCCGATGATTGGTATACAACTATAGAAGGAAGGTTTCTGGTTTTAAAGCCATATGCCTTGCAGCCTCTAGGGAAATTTTTGTCCCATGTTACATAATAGAACTTACATTTAAAACAATTTATTTTTTTATCCATTTATATCACCTTAATACAAGTTAAGCAAACTAGTGAGTATAATCAATTATTTTTATCTCATTACCTAACTTTTTAACTATTGCTTCTTTAATTTTATCGGCATTAGGACATGGAAAAGAAATAGGGTTTCCTTTAGTTATGCAAGAGGCTAAGGCAATAGTATCTGCTCCTTTTTTAACCATTTCAGCGGCCCTTGATACTGCCTTCTTACCTGGACATCCTCCACAGGTATTAAAACCAATAATTTCAATATCTTCTTCAATTCCGGCAAAAGCAAGATTTTTGTCTTTGATTACTTTAAAGCAAGTTGTTCCTGGACACATATCTTCGGTTTGCAGACATCTTATTAGACCAAGTTTCAATTGTATCAGCTCCTAATAGATAATAGGATTTAACTAAATTATTATTTCGAGGTGTATTCCTCTTTTCCTTTTTAAAAAAACATCGTGAAATTAAAAAATGGCCTATCTGAAAACAGATAGGTCATCTAAGATGGTTAATTTATTCAAAGAATATTTCATTTACTTGCAAAGAATTACTTTCTAACATTTCCTCCACTTCTTCGAATCCGGTAGGAAATGCGAAGTTATAACGAGCAGGCAGAGCTATAACATACTTACTATTACGACCTAGTTCTTTGGGGCCTATAGGAGCCGCACCAATATGAAATTCCTCTTTTTGTAGTCCTTCCCATTGTTCATGGGTAAAAACCATAAGGGGAATATCTTGCCGTGGGTTATCTGTGGTCCATTCAGGATGCCTTATAATAATCATTGGGCCTGCTTCACTAATTTTATTGTTTTGTACATCACCTAGGGCAAAACCTTCCCAGGTATCATTTATTATTGTATAGCCTTGCCAACTTGGTAATAAACGAAAGATAAAGCCATATTCATTATTCTTATACAAGTTTTCCCCATCGTACTCACCCAATGTAGTGCCATCTATAAGCCATCGATCATGAACTTTCTTTACTATTAAGGCAATTGGCCTTTTGACATTATAGCCGCCCTTTTCTTTTTCCACACTTGTTATTTCTATTATTTCTCCTTTAACTTCATATACGTCTTGGGATATTTTATCAATGCTTTGGATTTCTATCCGATCCGGCCAGGGACTTGAAAGTACTCTTCCCAAAGCAGCATTTAAAGGGTTGTTAACCCAAAGCTCTAAAAGAGCAGGAGTAATAAAATCACTGTAATTTTCAATAATACTTTTTTCTACTGCATCCTTCGGTCCTAAGAGGGAGACTAATTGCAGTCTGCTGCCGAAGTTTTCCACTACATTTTTTATAACTTCCTCATCATTTTTTTGAACTTCCTCCTGTCCTTCTTGCTTCAACTCAGTGCTGTTTCCTGCATTTACACAACCGGCTAAAGAAAAACAAAGTAACAAAATACCGATAAAAATAAGTATTTTTTTCATGATACAACCTCCAGATGTCTTTTTTCTTATTAGTAGACGTCAAATATACTTTTTTTGTTCCATGATTTATTATTTTAAATCGGCAAATATGTAATTATGTAACCACCGGCAAATAAGCTTAAAAAATTTGCCGCTATTACATAAAAGAAAATTTTTAAACGAGGCTGCTCTTGAATAATAGTTAAAAAGGCAATAATCTCGGCAATTAATATAAATATTTCTGCAAATATTAGGGAAAGAATTATATAGCTTGCCATGGGTGAAAATCCGTTTAACCAAATATTAAAGCTACCTTGGGTAATTAAATTAATTGCTAAGAAAGCCATCCAAGATTTCT
>JBMNUR010000393.1:0-3003 GCA_050946395.1 Peptococcales bacterium | reverse complement strand
GTCATAAATCCGATAGAGAAATTGCCAGCTGTCATGTCAAGTATTGACCCAAAAGCAGAAGGACCTAAAGTAATTCCTATATTACCGGCTGCGGTAAGGATACCTAAACCCATACCAACCTGTTGGGGTTTGACTAGTTCCGGCAAAACAGCAAAAACGAAAACAGGAATAGGAGCAAAACCAATTCCTAAGGCAACAGTCCATAATGGTAGGATTGTCAAAAATTTAGTAATAAAAACAAAACCGATCAACATTAGGATGGTTCCCGTTAACAACAACTCTTTTTTGCGACCTGTCTTATCAAAGAGAATTCCAACAATCGGGGCTAAAAAGATGGACATTAACATAATCAAACTTGTTAAAAAGCCTGCACTTTCAACTGATATTCCCACCGATTGGAAAAACCGTGAACCAAAAGTCATAAAAGCTAAAAGTTGGGCATTAGCTAAAGCCCAAATAGCTGCTAATATCCAAAGACTTAAGCTCATCTGAAATTTTTGGCGTGGCTTACCATGAGAAGTATTGGCAATTTTCTCAGGTTCTTTTTTAGGTAATAAAAGACCAAAGAAAACCACAACTAAAACTATTGCTACAAAAATTGCAATCCCAAATAATATCGATCGCCAGCTAACTAATTTTCCCAAATATCCAAAGAGATTTGCCGCTAAAACAGTTCCGAAAGGCACGGCGATATTGAAAATTCCCATAGCGATACCAATGTTTCTCTCGTCGAAAAACATATTAATTAAAAGGGGCGCCAAGACAATCAATACCGTAGCTCCAAGGCCAGCAACTAATCTATAAACTAATAGTGAAGTAAAAGATTTTGCTAATGCAAAAGCTGATAAACCTATAATCATAATTAGTAAAGCGGAAATAATCATCTTTTTTAAATCAATTCGACTGGCAAAAAAAGCTACTAAAAAAGGAAGAAATATCCCCGGAATCGCATATGCACCCATTAACATCCCAGCTTGAGAATCGGTAAATGGTATATCTTTAGTAATGTAACTAAAGATTGGTGGTAAAGCTTGTAAAGATATAGCAAAACCCAACATAACCAGAAATGAAATACTTAAAACCACCCATTTGTAGGAATCCCTTTTTGAAATACTTGTCAAGCTAACCCCTCCTTGTTTTTTAATTTATCCGATGACTACCACCAGTAATACTCCCATCTACAATATACCCGATTATAACAATTATATTGAAATTTCTAAATAATACTAGTGACAAATTGGGCATAGAATCAAAAATCCGGTCAAAAACGACCGGATTCTTATTAAATATATTTATCCAATGAATACCAACTGTAAGACTCCCATCTTTTATGGAAAAGGGGACACACCTCCATCTAGGGATTCATTTATTATAATTCTTGACGCTTTGCAAAATTGCAAAGTATATAATATATAAAACATCTACTTATTTAGCAGCATCATTAGCAAACTTACGGTTCCAGCCAGTTAAAACGGAGAAGAAAAGAACCCCTAGAAGTGCCCAAGTGTATGGATTATATACTGCGCTCCATATGGAAGGCAATGGTAAATTCCAGGCTTCAGCCGCGGCTGTTAGGGTACTATACCAAACGATAACAGCAATATGCCAAGGTAAAATAAAGAAAATGGTACATACTGCACAGTCCATTAGATTGGCCCTTCTTGCAGGAGCAAGATTAAATCTTTCGCCTAAAGGTTTAACAAAACTTGGTCCAACTAATAATAGTGCCGGAGCATTAGCTGCTATAGGAATAGAAGCTAAAATAGTAACTAAAATAATCGAAGATTCCGCCTGACGAACAGTTTTTGCAATAGTATTTTCTGCCCAACGCAGAATGGCCGCCATTACACCACATTCGACTAAAACTTGGGTCACAGCCAAAACTAATAAAGCAAAAATAATTGCTCCCGTAACGCCGGAGATTCCGGCTTCAATTATCCCTGTGCTTTCACCCCGTTTTGCAGGAATAGAAAAAACTTGGGATAGTGCTAATTTACCATTTAAAAGGCCAAAAATAATTGCAGAAATGTTACCATATATTAAAGATTCCACAATATGTCTACCTAATAAAGCAGAAATAACCACAATAGCGAAACTTAATAACATTAATAAGCCCGCCGGGTTTGTAGTAGCCTCTATTTGTGGGAGCTGATCGACACTTCCTCCTCCACCGGTAATAGCTAATATCACTACACAAATAGCCGCAGCGGATAAAGCTAGCGGAGCCCTGCTTTTTACTACATCACGCATTTCAGCTTCTTGAGTAAAAGCAGAGACAATAGTTGTATCAGATACTGGTGCTAAGTTATCACCAAAAGCAGCCCCACCTAAGATACCAACTGCCAACATAACCGGATTAGCACCTAGGAAAACTCCTGCCGGGTATAAAACTGGGATAAGGGAAAGAACTGTGCCAGTACTTGTGCCTGTACCAAGAGAAAATAACATAGCTGCAATAAAAGATAAAATCGAAAACAAAGCGCCAGTAGCACCGGTTGTCAAACCAAACCATAATAGACCATCTACCAGTCCACCAGCAACCATTAACTTACCAAAAACACCGGCGAAAATCCAAGCTGTAACTATAACAATTCCGTTTTTATCACCTAAGCCTCGCATAACTGATTCACAATAATCCTTTTTGTTTTTAGCAAAAAACAGACCGGCAACAATAGCTAACCAACCCCCGGCCCAGAAAGCATTAGTGCCACCTTTCTCGGCAACGGAAAGCCATACAAGAATAGCGATTAAGACAAATAAAGGTACAAGTCCACCAAATAAACCACCATACATTTCAAGCTTTTTTTCCTGGTTGTTCATAAATAAGACCTCCTTTATTAAAATTTTTAAAAAAGTATATATTTTACCTTATTTATAGATCACCTCCCTATTATAAAGATAATATAGGCGTTTGCAAAACGCCCCAACCCGTATAAATACGGGGTTTTTCCTTACATAAAAAAATATAACTCCTCACCTGGTTATGGTAAAATTGAATTATCG
>JBMNUR010000392.1:0-3040 GCA_050946395.1 Peptococcales bacterium | reverse complement strand
CTCTTTTTGTCTTGCCTAAAAAGTTGATACATCAATCACTACTGATTACTATGACAAAAATGCCAATAACATAAGTAAAGGGTAGGTATTCCGAGAAATACCCACCCCAACTATTGACATAGAGCCTTTTTTATTTAATTTTCGTAATAACAATAACAAAAAGTTTCCTTATATGCATTCTTAAATGCTTTTATTTGCTATCTAACAATTCAATTATATGCATTACTTTTTGAGGCATGTTATTTTGTTCAAGACTTCCTTTGATACGTTGGTAACAAGCCGGGCAGTTTGTTACTAAATAATCAGCATTAGTTTTCTTAATGTTTTCTACCTTTTTCCTACTAATGGACGTTGCTTCTTCCGGATAAAAATACTGAAACATACCACTTGCTCCACAACATTTACTAGCGCCGGGCATTTCTACATACTCTATTCCTTGAAGTTCCTGAAGGATCTTTCTAGGCTGAGCACTGATATTTTGTCCTCTAACTAAATGGCAAGGGTCATGGTAGGTAACTTTACCTTTAATAGTACTTTGCATTTTATCCAAAGAAATATTTAAATCATCAACTAAAAACTGAGTAATATCTTTTACTTTATTTGAGAAGTTAGTGACAAGCTTTTGATCTTGATTATGTTCTGGGAAAAGTTTGGTAGCATAACTTTTGAGCATATTACCACAGGAAGCACAACCAGTCACAATAACATCTACACCTTTAAAAGCTTTCACGTTATTAAGAGCAGCACTTTTTGTTACCTCAGATCGCCCATAAACAAAGGCAGGTGTACCACAGCAACGCTGATCCTTAGGTACTATTACTTCACAGCCTTCTTTAGTGAGAACTCTAACTAAAGCATGAGCTGCCTCAGCCATAGTATGGTTCATCATACACCCTACAAAGAACCCAACCTTGAACTTAGGATTTTCAGGTGGTTTAACTGGTTTGAATCCAGTAAGAAAGTCTTCTTTATCGATATTTAAGGATTTAATATTAATACCCTTAACTGTCTGGGGAATAACACCTTTTCCTATTCGGAAAGATTTAAAGGAGAGTTTACGCAAACTGTTATTGGGAAGTACCTTTTCCACCGGGAATTTCTTAGTAAAGGGTAAACCCTTGATTTTCGCTAAATCTTCCCGAGCTAATTGGACTAATAAATGACCTGGAACACCACTAGGACAATTTTTAGAACATTCCTCACACATTAAACAACTGTTAATAATTTTTTCATAGAGGGGGGTTCGCTCCAATTCTCCATCGGCAACAGCCTTAATTAATCTGATTCTACCCCGGGTACCAAAGGCTTCATTAAGGTGTTCCTTATAAACACTACACCCTTGTACACAAAAACCACATTTGTTACAAGTATTTAGGAGTTCATAATTTTTTTCTTCTCTTAAAATACTCATTAGTTCCCCACCTCCATAATTTTGTCTGGATTGAGGATGTTCTTAGGATCAAAAGCCAACATCAGTTGTTTTTTAATATTCAGAGTTTCCGGTGGGAACTGGAGATTTAGATAAGGTTTCTTTAAAAGGCCAATCCCGTGTTCACCACTTAAAGTTCCTCCTAAGGCTAAAGCCTTTTTACAAATTCTTACTTCAGCATCATGAACTTTTTGCACCTCTTCTTTATCCCGTTCATCAAATAGTACTAAGGGGTGGAGGTTACCATCTCCGGCATGAGCTAATACTCCGATGGGAAGACTATATTCAGCAGAAATATTGACAATTTCTTCGACTATATCCGGTAACTTATTCCGTGGTACTGTAACATCCTGCATAGAATAAGATGGGCGTTTTCTTGCTACTGCCCCGATAACTGTTCGCCGAGCAGTCCAAAGTAAATCCACCTCTTTTGCCGATTGGGCAATTTTAAACTCTTTAACTTTATTTTTCTCGCAAACCTTTTTAATTACATCTACCTGTCCATCTAGTTCTTCTTTTAGGCCATCCACTTCAATTAAGAGCAGAGCATCTGCAGTTCTATCTAATCCTAGTCCAGTAAAATCCTCGGCACAATTAATTAAAAGATTATCCATAAGCTCGAGAGTAGTAGGCACGACTCCTGCACTAATAATATTAGCCACTGCACGACTTGCATCTTTTACACTATTAAAGGTAGAAAGCATTGTTTTCTTGGCTTCAGTGATTTTGCTAATTTTTAAGAATAACTTAGTAAATACACCCATTACACCCTCGGAACCAACCATAAATTTCGTTAGGTCTAAAGGATCTGGGTTGATTTGGTGTTTACTACCCAGAATAACTACCTCGCCATTACTTAAAACCATTTCCATACCTAAAATATAATCCCTGGTCACACCATATTTTAAACAACGGGGCCCACCGGAACATTCACCTACATTACCACCCATAGTACAGGCCTTCATACTAGCCGGGTCAGGTAAATAATAGTACCCATTAGGCATGAGTATATCCTGAAACTCCTGATTGATCACACCTGGCTCAACTACTGCTACATGGTTGGCATAGTCAATTTCTAATACTTTATTCATCTTGGTCATGACTAGGACTATTCCACCCTTATCAGGAATAGTACCACCACTAAGATTGGTCCCAGCTCCCTCTTGGTGGGCATAAGCCAAAATTTTGGAAACTTGCTCCGTTGTCTCAGGGAAAAGTATTAATTCTGGAGCCCCTTTTAAGAGAGTGGCATCATATTCATAAACTAATAATTCTTCTTTTGTGGTACAACTGTTTTTAGGACCAACTATATCACGAAGATAATTTATCTGATTTGAGTTCATACTCTTTCACCCCCAAAAAAGGAAATATTATTTGGGTCAAAAGCTTTAAAAAGTCGATCACGAATTACATTTAGTCCCGGATATTTAAAGTCTTTACTACCTAAAATATTGGTTTGGAATTTACCAGCTATTTTTTCTACCGTGTCTACCCAAGTATTATCAACTTTGTCTAGATTTATCAGCATAGCGCTCCCATTTAAAGCATTAACGAAAACAGTATACTGGGGAGAGATTTTTACTAATTCTTTATCCAATTCTCCCACCATCT
>JBMNUR010000391.1:0-3041 GCA_050946395.1 Peptococcales bacterium | reverse complement strand
ACTGTCCATAAGTTGCTGGTAGAAATGGCAAGCTTGATGGGCTTGCCATTTGTTTTAGCTTAATTCTCCATTGATTACGATTTTTACCATATGGTCATCGATAATTCTTTTGCCATTCTGGTATCCATAGATGAGAGAACTGGTACATACCTTGTTCACGAGTCTGGAAGAGCCACCTGAGAACCGGTAAATCATCTCAATCGCCTCATCCGTAAAGATATCTCTGTCGGTTCCTGCGTAATTTAGGTGACATCTCAAGTACTCGCGTACTTGGGAATGATCCATAGGCTGTATCTTGCACTGAATATCAATTCTTTGTCTTATAGCAGTGTAGGACTGCATCTGCAATTTATCCCAGAGTTCCACTTGACCTACCAAAATCAATGCCATAGGGCTGATGGCATCCATCTTGAAGTTCAGTAGGAAGCGGACTTCTTCTAGCATCTCTCTATCCAATAGGTGTGCCTCATCAACGACTACCACAGGTTGTTTCTTGTGGAGTCCCTTCATGAGTTCAATTTCTTTGTGTAACTGTCTCTTGGCATCTCCGCGATAGAATTTTGACTCTGCACCCAGCTGATCCAAGATGCCTTTGTAGAAATTACGAGGAGTAAGCTTGGAGTCTGCAACATACATCATCGTGTATTTACTCGGATCCAGTTCTTCCTTAAACCGCCTTACGGCGGTGGTTTTGCCCGTTCCACATTCTCCTGTGAGTACACAGAACAGTTGCCGTTCGGCAACATAGAAGAGCCTTCCTAAGGTCTCTGACAGTTCATGTGACAGGTATAGAGATTGGGGCGGAATGTTTCGAGAAAAAGGCGTTCGGATAAACCCATAGTATTCTTCAAACATTTCCTCCACCTCCATTTCTCATGTTACGGAAGGAGATGGCAGTAGCAGAGGTTTTCTCTTTTCGCTTATCGTTCTCACGTTTTGCTGCTTCCAAAAGTCTGGATTCAGAAGGTTTTATGGCTGTGAGATATTCTGGTAGTGGTGGCCTCTCACTTACTTTTTCACCAATCAGAAGTTTGGTTGCAATGAGTGGTGGATCATCCTGATACTCGACTGTAAGGGTTTCAGTATTGTTCGGATCAAAGATTACATCAACCATCCTACCTACATAAGCAAGACCGACTTCGTATTTTACGCTACCAAAACTGATGCAGCCACTTTTATCGACTCTTCTACTTTCAGAATGGAGAAAGGCATTGGCTACCAGATCCACCGGAAGATACTTGAGTGGCTTTGGATCAAGATGATAAGCTTCTACCGGTGTTTTGTTTCCCAATGCAGAGTGGGGCTTGTTCTGATAACATTCTTCTAGCCAAACCCAAAATCGCTCATTCATCTGTTCCAAGGTTTTTGGCATCTTATCCACTTTGTATTCATCCAGGAAACGATCGATGTTCTGGTTGAACCGCTCGATTTTCCCAGTTCCTTCTGGAGAGTATGGCTTCGCGAACAGCAGGCGCACGCCTAGCTTCGCGCAAGTACGCCCCATCCATTTGGTCTTATATTGCTTACCATTGTCAAAATAGACAGCTTCTGGAATTCCGTGCTTCAAGATGGATTTTCGGAAACAGTCTTCAACAATCGCTTGTGTGAGGTTCGGATAAAACTCAGCATGCAGAATCATCCGAGTAGCATCATCCAGAAAGGCTACGAGATAGACCTGCTGCAATTTCTTATTCGGACCAATCGGTAAGTAACAACCGTACTTGATATCGGAGTGCCACAGCTTATTTCTAGAGCGTTTCTGGAACCTTCTTGTAGCCAGTTGACCCGAATTATGATAGATTGCCATATGCTTACCGCTAAAGCCTTTTTCCTGGAGATTCTCCTGCAGAGTACTTCTTTTGATACTTCCTGGTGATACCAATCCATCCCATTCAAGAATTCTAATAATCTCGGACACGCTGCGGCTGGGGACTTCTTTCCGTAGTCTTATCGCTTCATCAAGAATTTCAGGAGAAATCACTCTGGAGGATTCACTGGATTTGGATTTAGGGATCAGACCGCTGAATCCCTTTTTCTGATAATCAGAGAGATAGCGACGTATTGTCCGTTCGGAAAGTCCTGTCTCACGACAGATTCTTTCCTTGATGAGCTTAGCCTCTCCACGATCTAGACCGTGGGAAAGAAGAGGTGCAATCAACATAGCCCTCTGGGTAGCGATATCTTGAGCTTTTTCTTTGTCTTTCATGTCATACCTCCATTTTTTATTGGTTATGACATGATTTTATGAGAGATCTTTCTGGACACCTACACGAACTGGGTATGTATCCACAGATTATTATTTACCAATATTCGGACAAGCCTCTTCAGCCAACCTGAAGACTTATCCACAAAGAAATATATCCTTGAGAGTATGGATCTGGGAAGAGTGGACAGATCAACACCAGAACCCTTATTGAGCACGGTATACACACTAATCAAACCACCTACCAGAGCGTCCGCTCTGTGATAGAACCAGCTTCTAATTCTCTGGATGGTGGATTCTTCTAGGGGAACCTCTTGAGTATCCTTCTCGATGATCTTCTCCAAGATCTCAGCTGCATGTATTTTATAAGGAACTAGGATATCAGGTAATTCGTGGTGGATCTTCCTGCAAGCGCTGTTAAGACATCTCATTCTTCGAACAACAAGGGTTTGTCTACTTCCAGTAGCTTCTATCACGTACCGCCTTCTAGACCCTATTATTTCAAGTTCTCCCATACAGATTGGACATACACTTTTCTCCATACTCCTAACCAAAAACACTCTTTTCACTATTCCATTCCAATTCAAAGTTTGTTATAATTACCATGCTATTAAGTTAGTAAGGGACCCTTCCAAACACTCTGGCAAAACATGAGGTGGAAGGGTCTCTTTCTATTTCTCCTTAAGTATTCTTAAGGACAGTATATCCGTCTATTAACGGACAAACAACTCCGTCATATTTATGTCATTTCACGAGAGCAAAAACACTTTAGTACGACCGCCAAAGAAATCAAATGCCTTAAAATGGGCATTGATAAAGCTATCTGTTGTAAATGGCT
>JBMNUR010000390.1:0-3043 GCA_050946395.1 Peptococcales bacterium | reverse complement strand
CGGTCCGCCACACCACCGGTAACTGGATTGGCTGCCAGTCCGGAAGTAGTATCAGACCCACCACATTCGGTGGCAAAAACCAAATGCTCCCAACCAAAAGGCTCCCTTTTCATCTCACCCAAACGGGCCAACATCTGACTGGCTTTTTTTACACCTGCTTGAGCCGCCGCCATAGTTCCCCCTGCCTGTTGAATAGAAACATAATCAACCATTTTTCCAGACTTAGCAATACTCTCAGCTAGTTCTTTGGCAGGAATACTCTCGCAACCTAAACCTACAACTAAAACCGCACCTACATTAGGGTTTGTTGCCGTGCCTTCTAAGGTACGGTAAACCATATCCTTGTCAGCACCAATTAAAGCACAACCATGTTGGTGAGTAACCCCAACTGCATTAGGTACACTGGCTGCAATTATTTCCGTTGCCCGATTGGCACAAACAACAGAGGATAAGATTAAAAGATGATTTCTAATACCCACTCTTCCATCAGGCCGCCAAAAGCCCATTAATTGTTTCATCCTCTACACCCCCTTTTTGTCACCACGACCTCTAGCTCCATCAACATTATGAACATGTGTGTGCTCACCTTTTTTAATAGGCTTTACAGTGAGGCCGATTGGTTCACCATATTTAATAACTTCTACACCCAAAGGAATATCCTCGATAGCTACTTTGTGACCAAAAGGTATATTGTCTAAAAGTACAATTTCATTGTTGTCCTCTGTTTTAACTTTTTCCCCCGCCATTAAATCCCGAACGGCGGTTGCTACATTGTCTTTCGAGTTCATGATGGCAACACTTATGAGTTCTTCCATTTTTTTCACACTCCCGGATTTTAGTGGCTAGAATCAATGCCAGTGACCAGTATTTGAGGCAATTTTGGGGTCAGGTCAATGTATAATAGTGCGAGCCCGTTAGGGCGTGTAACCTTCTTGGATCGAAGATCGCCCCACTACGCTCGCGATGACACAACGAGACGGTTACAAGGATAGCGGGTGACCAAGGGTCGCCCCCACAGCTGTAGCCTCCGTAGGTACTGTAGGTACGGGGCGAAGCACCTAATTATATCCAAGCTTCTTTGATATTGCCTTGACACCTGCGATTAATTGTTCAATGAGATATTCTCTTTTACCATTTGACCACGTGGTAAGGCCGGATAAACTAACAGCAGCTACAACCTCTCCTTTATGATCGAAAATAGGTGCAGCAAAACAAGTAATATCAGGCTCGTTTTCTTCATCATCTATGGCATAACCCTTTTGTTTGACTTGCAAAATTTCACTTAAAAGCAATTCTTTATCTATGATACTTTTCTCTGTGTTTTTGGTAAGTTTAATGCGATTTAGTACTTCTAGAATCTGATCCAATCCTTTATAGGCCAGTAATACCTTACCTAATGACGTGCAATGAAGGGGGATGGTTTTGCCTTTCCAGGAATTTAACCGAACGGGACTAGGTGGCTCAACTTTCTCGATATATACTCCCATGTCACCCTCCATAACCCCTAAATTACATACAAAACCCGTATTTCTAGCTAAATCTTCCATAATTGGTAACGCCTCTTTAATTAGATCAGTACCTTCTACCGAAATCACACCCAACTCATAAAGCTTTAAACCTAAACAATAACCATTAGATTCATCCTTGCGAATATAACCTCTACTTTCGAGAGTTTGTAAAATTCCGTAAGTAGTACTTTTAGGAAGCTGTAAATCCTGATGGATTTGGGTTAAGGCAGCCTGGGAATTATTTTTTAGATATTCTAAAACATCCAAGGCTTTTTCTACTGCGGGGACTGAATAACTTTTTTTTTCTGCCATAAAATTTCACCACATTTAAATAATTGTTATTCGACTTTTCTTTTCATCATCAAGGTTTTAATACCTTCTTGACAAACTGTACCATCTTGTTTGACTACCTGGACCAAAAGTTTAATTACACCCCGATCCGGTTTGGACTTACTAGCTTTTTTGTCCTCAACTTTCACTTTGACGTAAATAGTATCACCAAAGAAAATAGGCGCTTTGAATTGCCAAGATTCAACATTTAGAAAAGCAATTGCTGTTCCTTCTAAGATACCTAACCTAAAAAGTAGTCCGTGGGAAATTGATAAACCTAAAAGTCCATGGACGATCCTTTTACCAAAAGGTGTACTTTTACCAAACTCCTCACTGGTATGTAGCTCATTATAATCACCACTCAAGGCTGCAAACATAACCACATCGGTTTCGGTAATAGTTCGAGTAGGAGTAGCAAATTCTTCTCCCACAGCCCATTCATCAAAAAATTTCCCTGTCAAAAATACCCCTCCTTTTGTTCAGTGAGCTGAACTAGTGTTTTGTATACTGTTTAATAATTTTAATTCTCCAATAAGCTAAATAATCCTGCTTTACTTTCATTTTTCTCATTACTTTTTTAGAAATAAAAAAAGTAGAGATTATTTCTCTACCCAGCCTGTTGACAAAGTTATTCAAAGCAAAATCCATATAATTTTATCATTAGTAAAACTTGGCTTTAAGCGAAAGCCATAGTTGCACTTATGCCACCTAAGACTTTTTCTTTCATTTAGGCTAAGTGAAGCATTTGGCGAGTTTAGATAAAAAGAACGCAGACGGCTGAAGACCAGAATTAGCAACTGTTTGAAACGAAGGTGAGTTTTGCTAATTCCTGAAGCCGTTGAGTTCATTCACAATAAAATTGTCTGAGCCAGCGTAACGTTGATAAATATGGAGTTTGTCTACATTCTGAGTAGAGATTATTTTCTCTACCCATTATGTTTTGTTTTTGCGAGCGTTAGCGAAGCAATCTCGCCTCTGCTATCTCATAATCGGATCGCCACGTCGCTATCACTCCTTGCGATGACAGATTAGCGACTCTTTCAAGAAATGATGCGAAGCGAGACTTTTTTAGTTAAGATTATTAATCTGAGCGAAGAGGAATCAATCCACGAAGTGAAGAATTATTCAACTTTCCTCCAATAAAATACAAAGTTCCTCCCACCTGGCATAAAACCGGGGCAAGTCATCGTCTACTCTTTTAAATT
>JBMNUR010000389.1:0-3046 GCA_050946395.1 Peptococcales bacterium | reverse complement strand
AAAAACTCTAGAGTATGATAATTTACCGTTTGTAAACCAAGTTCAATATTAATATCCAACCCTTTTTCCCGTTTTAGTTCTTCTAGAAAACTCAAATAATCATCATTAATGCAATCTGGTCGGGTAGAAATCGATATTCCCACAATTGAGGGGTCTTTTATCGCCTCTAACATATTTTCTTTAAATTCAACTAATCCTAAATATGTGTTTGTAAAAGCTTGAAAATATGCAATAAATTTTTCAGCATTAAACCTTCTTTGAAAAAACTCTTTATTTTCTTTGATTTGTTTGCTAATGGAAAGGGTGTTAGGTAAACACTCAAAACCTGCCCCGGCTTCATCACAGAAAATGCAACCACCTGTGCCTACCCCACCATCCCGATTAGGGCAGGTGCCTGGTAGGTTTATTGGTAATTTATACACCTTTGTTCCAAATTTTTGACGTAAATGATCGGAATATACCCGATATCGTGTTGACATCTGTAACACCTCGGTTATATTAAACTTATTAATTTACTCAATAATAACTGATAGCCTTGTATAAAATATGGAACTAAAACAGACTGATTAACTGTTTTTCCAACGGCCACAAGGACACTAGCATTGGCTTGTCCAACTACCTCTAGAAATAAAGTAAACATGCCCAAGAAAATAGTCAATCCCAAAATATTTAAAGCAGTTCCTACTATTAGTCCACCAAATCGATTAATACTACCTAAAAAAGTATTATCTAGAGTTTTTGATAATATTTTAGCCAAAATCCTTAAGAGGTTAGTCAATAGAACCCATAATAATATCAGAGCTAATCCATTTAGTAGCGTCATTGCAATAATATAGATTAAAACTTCACCAATAGTAGTCAACCCTAACTGGTTAGCACTTAAAATTAATTTTTCCGCTTCATTAACAATCTGTTCTTTTATAAAATCTGGTAAAGCCATACTGTAAACTTTATAAGCCAAAAGATGAAATCCTGATTTACTTAGGGGGGCAGTACTTACTTCAACCGGGAGAGGTAAGTGTTCCACCAAAAAACCATGGATTCCTTGCAATAGGCCAAATTTACTATTTAAAAAATCTGCAAAAGGTTTATAGAATTTCACAGCTAAGACTAAAGCCAAAATACTGCCTATAAAACCCACAATACTCCCTATAAACCCCTTGCGATAGCCATAAAACCCACCACAGAATAATAAAATTATTATTATAAAATCTATGAAGTTAAAGTTCACCTATATTCACCCCGGGTATTTAAGAATCCCTTATTCTTATAAGGTCCGAATGTAGACAAGCTCCATATTTATCAACGTTACGCTGGCTCAGACAATTTATTGTGAATGAACTCAACGGCTTCAGGAATTAGCAAAACTCCCCGACACTTAATTGGAAACTCATGATTCTTTATTCAAGATGCAGAGTTAGTTATTGCAATTAAGTGTCGGGTCAAACAGTTGCTAATTCTGGTCTTCAGCCGTCTACTTTCTTTTTACTAAACTCGCCAAATGCTTCACTAATGATAAATTTATATGGATTTTGTTTTGAATAACTTTGTCAACAGGCTGCCCTTATTCTAATAAGGTTCTAATTGGCTCTTCTAAATATTCTTTCGAATTTGTTGGTGGATAACCTTCCAAAATATTTACTATTTTTCCTGACCTATTAAAATAGAAAAATGTGGGTACTGCTCTTATTCCTAGTTTCTGGCCTAAAGCACGGCCACCTTTTTCTACATCAACTAAAATAAAATTCATATCTCTTCCATAAGTCTGATAGAATTCTTCAATCCAAGGCTTAGCCTTTCGGCAAGCCGGGCAGTTGTCAGAGGTAAACTCTAAAAATGTTGGTTTATCATTTTTTAAAGCCTCTTCTAAGGCTGATACGGCATCTTTCACGGGAACTAATTCACCGTGATAAGAACTCCCTTGGAAAACTAATTTATACCCAAATATACCGATAATTAATAAGAAGATAATTACTCCCTTTTTATTCAAAAACATTTCCTCCACTCATGGGTCATATTTTTCATTTTATCATAAATTAGCCTAATTTTGGATAGTCATAGTCAGATGCCGCGGGAGTCCAAAGGTCTCCCCTACATTCCAATTTTCCACTTTCCAACATTCCAACCTTCCAATCTAAAATATGTTATAATAACTGATATATATTTTTTGAACAGGAGCAATTTTATGAGTGTGAGCAATTCTACAATTCTTAAAACTAATACTAATGCAAAAGAATTATCTTTGGGAATGAAAGCCGCTTTACCCATTTGCCTTGGCTATATTCCCATTGCCATGACTTTTGGACTTTTAGCTAAAAATGCCGGACTTTCAATATTTAGCGGGACGTTAATGTCAGCACTAGTTTATGCTGGGGCTAGTCAATTTGTAGCTGTTAATATGTTAGCTTTAAATATGGGTTGGGTACAAATTATTATTACTACCTTTATTCTAAACTTTCGCCATTTTTTAATGAGTACAGCTCTCTCCCAAAAACTTGAGAAAAGTAAACCTTCCCTACTCTGGGTCGCTGCCTTTGGCATTACAGATGAAAGTTTTGCTATGGCTACTTTACAGGACAAAGATAAAATTAGCCCTTTTTACCTAATGGGTCTTAATTTTTCCACCTATATTTCTTGGGTACTAGGCACCTCCCTAGGTTTTATTATATCGGGCTCACTACCCCAAGTTGTGCAATCAGGCATGGGTATTGCTCTATATGTTATGTTTATTGGGTTATTAATACCTTCTATTAAAAAATCCTGGACTGTTGGTGTAATTGCCCTTCTGGGTGCATTATTTAATCTGCTTTTATCAATGTTTTTGACTTCCGGCTGGTCTCTCGTTTTTGGTGCCATACTCGGTGCATTTTTGGCAACTTTAATTTTTAAAGAGGTGTAAATTTTGGAAGAGATATATTTAATTGTTATTGGCATGGCATTAGTTACTTATCTACCTCGTGTTTTACCGATCATTTTTTTACAAAACCTAAAACTACCTAAAAAGTTGCAACGCTTTTTGAGCTTTATTCCTTATACAATTTTAGGT
>JBMNUR010000388.1:0-3047 GCA_050946395.1 Peptococcales bacterium | reverse complement strand
CACTGAGGTCGGTTCCCGCCAAGAGGATCAAACCCGCTACACCGAGGGCGAAGAACATTCTTGTTGAAGCCTGTTCGAGAATCGTCAGAATATTGGGCAGTGTGAGAAGGTTGCCGGCACCGGAGAGGGGAGCGAGAATGATGACGACGATGAAGAAGATCCCGATTGCTATATAAAGGCCGTTGGCAAGAAGGAACTGTGAGAGCTTGAAGTTGTAGCGATATTCGCGGCGTTTGAGCTGACGGTCTTCGCTGAACTTCGTTTTTCCGTTTCTAAGGTTTCGGTTTGTTTGAACATGGTCGACAAACGCTTGGTTTTTTGCCGCCAGCGCCTGATCAATCGCCTGCTGGCGATGACTCCTCGCATCGAAGAGGGCGGTTTTCGTCTTATACCGGTGCGCTTCAAGTTCAGCTTTGAGCTCTTTTCGACTGCGGCCTTTGTATTCCGACCGGATTGCGGTCTCTGCGCGTTTGGCCTCCTCTTTGATTGTCCGGACCTCTTCCAGATACGCCTGTTTCGCTTTTGCGATCGTCTCGTCTTCACGGATCGTTACCTGTTCAATAAAGGTCTTGGCCGCCTTGTTGGCATACGCGACACTTTCCTTCACCAGCTCATCAATCGCCGCTTTGTTCTGTGCAGCGTCCTTCTTGGCAAGACGAATTTCCTCTTTCCACGCTTTGATCTGTTTTCGTTTCTCCTGAGGATGAACCATCTTGCTCTTGCGCAGGGCGACGATATCCTGACGCAGTTTTTTGATTTTGTTCACTCCGTTTTCACGAAGTTTGTTCAACCTTAACTTCCTGAAATTTTATTACTCAAAATGAAAACGACTGGTCAACGCTTCCCGTTCTTAACAAAATCCAGAACATCCTCGTAGGTCTTTCCGCTCTTTTCGATTTCAGTTATCAGCTCCTTCGCCTGAAGATCTCTCTTCTCAGCATAGAGTGCCTCTAGTTCTGCTATTGCAGCATCATATCTGGCTTTCGTCTTTTCAACAGTCGTCTGGGCCTTCTCAATCTTTGCATCAATGGAAGCCATCGTCTTAGTTCTTGCCATACTTCTTGCCTCCGGATTGTGCAGCAAGCGTTTCGCTGATGGATACAGCTATGGAGTGAACATCATCACTGTCCAGCCCAAACGCCTTCAGAATCGTCTTCTGAGTCTTTGTTGCCGCATGATCGAGTCGGTACACTCCATCATATTGTCTCACCATCTCGATTTTGTCCAATTCTTTCAATGCGGCAGGAACCGTCATGTAGTTTGGCCTCTTGTCCATACGTTCCATCTCATCCTTGAGAAGGGTGTAGAGACGGCTACGGATGATGAGTGCAACGAACTCGATGAAGATCTTTGCTTCAGCTAACTGCTGTGAATGGATTCTGAGGCTTCTGCTACCGAGGAACGTCTTGTCGCTTCTGAAGAGTTTCTCCGATACGTCTCTGCTCCTGTACAGATCCATAGCCTCTCGGGCTGACATCTTTTCGCTGGTTACAATGGAGAAGTATCCACAGAGCGAAAGCTCCTGTCGAATCACGTCGGCTCTTTCTTTCCAGTGAATAAGAGCTTTGCTCTGCTCGTTGTAATAGAGCTCAAAGTAATGCTCGTACGTGTCAGAAAGGCTTACAGGTTTCATTCGGCACTTCTCAAGAAGCTTTCCCATCCGTTCCAGTTCGAGTTCCAGGGAGCTTCTCTGTAAATGTTCGAGGGCTGTAGAGTGAAACAGATGGAAATACCGATCTTTCTCATCATCGGCATAGAGCTTTGCCTGTACGGTCTTGCCGTAGATTCTATGTCTTCTGATGAAACAGCTTCGGTCAGTCTCGAAGCTTCCTTTGTGCTGCAGCACAAGCTCTGAGATACGCTGTTTCTTGCCTTTGACCATGATGATGAACTCATAGCCACAGGAATCCATATACCGGATATTCGGCTTGCAGAAGTACCCACGGTCAAGAATGAAGCCGCAGTGTCGGTAGCCATAGCTCTTGGCCTTCTGGAGCATATATTGAAGCTGTGAGATGTCAACAATACTGCCGGGATATGCTTCATAAAAGAGCGGAACCCTGTTGTTCTTGTCGTAGGCGACAGAGAAGTTGAATACTGGAAGGCCTTTGTCGCTTTTTGAGTGCCCATACTCGACCATCTCAATATCGCCTGCTTGGCAGTCCTTGTTGGTCGAGTCATAGGAGATATAGATCTTCTCTCTGTGATCCCGTTTTGCATTCCATCTGTTGAGAAACTCCACACTGCACCACTCAGGCATGGTGGAAAGGAACTCGGAAACCTTTGAATCACTGTGGATTCTCATATCCCGGGTGAACAAAGGATGATGATAGGCATAATCAGGATAATACTGACCCGCATTGTTCTCACTGATGATGGAAAAGGACGCTAGATCAAGCAGCAGTCCGGGATCCTTTCCTATGATATCCTCAATCAGATCAAACAGCCCGTAGTGCCTGACAATGTCTCTGATCACCAGCCAGGATCCGATTCTCAGACAGCTGCTTCTGGAAACATCTCGGTTGATATGTGCCAACTCTGCAGTAGGGAAGAACTTGAGAAAGTTTCCATTGGGATACATCTTCCCTTCATCATCAGGGGAAAGCTTCCCGATAACAGCTCTCTTGGGAACATTGTACTTCCTTACCGGATCATAGACACGGTCATACTCATAGAAGATATAGGTAGAATTCTTCTTCCTCTGCCTTACAATCTTCCCGCTTACATCAGGGATGTCGACAAGTGCTTTCAAATACATCGGATCCGCCTAAATTGAGTTATACTATCTAACTCAAACTATAGCAGATCATCTCAACATTTTCAACAGGAAAAAGACTTCTTTTACAATTATTATATGGATTTACTCACCCTATTACATCGTGTCAGAGCATTTGAGTAATACTTTTTCAGGAAGTTAAGATTCAATGTTTGGGAGTATTCAATAATCTTTGGATCTTCGGTCAATTCCATGATTTCTTGATAGTCGGCATTCATGCAGCACACCTCATCACAAGTATTTAGCGGAGAGCCTGATGAGCTCTTCCTGA
>JBMNUR010000387.1:0-3072 GCA_050946395.1 Peptococcales bacterium | reverse complement strand
CATCTTTCAACAAAAGGGTGCAAAAATCAAAGAAAGCACCACTAAAAGTGATGCCTAATTTACCTTAAAACGCCGAAAGTCCCTTGTATTAAGGGGCTTTCATTGTATCAATTATTAAGTTTAAATTTGTCTAATGACTCAAATATTGATACAATTTAATTTCTCTTTTGATAGTTTTCCGAGGGGGGTGCATTTGCTTTTTTGGGGGTGCAAAAATGGAGGGGGTGCAAATCTACTTTAACTGAATAATCCCGGGAGTCTATTCTTTAAATCAATAACCTTCTGTTCAATAATTTGAGCGGTCTTTATAAATTCACGTTTATCCTTGCCTGTTGGATCTTCTAATCCCCAATCTTCTTTATACTTACAGGGAAGGTATGGACAATTGACATTACAGCCCATGGTAATAACTACATCCACAGATGGAATATCTGGGATCAATTTTGATTTTTGGGTTTTGTTCATATCAACCCCATAAATCTCCTTTATTACCGTAACAGCATCCTGATTAATCTGTGGTTTAGTTTCCGCACCAGCTGAATGAGCTTCAAAGTCTTCCGAAGCAATTATCTTTGATATAGCTTCTGCCATCTGTGACCGGCAAGAGTTATGAACGCAAACAAATGCAACTTTTATTTTTTCCGGCATATATTTAAACTCCAATTCTATAAACTAAGTTTTGGCAAACCTGATTCTGTAAAATATTTGCGTTTGAAGAATAGCGCTGAATTAACCAATGCAATCATCACAGGCACTTCGACTAAAGGACCGATTACTGCCGTGAAAGCAACATCTGATGCTATTCCAAATACCGCTACTGCAACTGCTATAGCAAGCTCAAAATTATTACTTGCCGCGGTGAAAGCCAAGGTTACAGTCTGATCATATCTGAAGCCACCCCTGAACGACATATAAAAGCTAACAAAGAACATAATACCAAAGTATATTAACAGGGGTATAGCAATTCTAACTACATCTCCCGGATTATTAATAATCTGCTCTCCTTTAGTGATGAACATAATTACTATTGTGTAAAGGAGCGCGATCAATGCTAAGGGAGAAATCTTTGGAATGAATTCTTTTTCATACCATTCTTTGCTTTTAGTACTTATTAATCCAAACCTGGTTATAAGACCTGCTGCAAAAGGAATACCCAAGTAAATCAGTACACTCTTTGCTACTTCCCACATGGAAACGTCGACAACCTGCCCTCCCCAGGATAATCCCAGCCATTTCGGCACAAGAGTCACAAAGAAATAAATGTACACAGTATATAAAAGGATCTGGAAGATAGAATTAAGAGCTACCAAAGCAGCACAGTATTCATTGTCACCTTTAGCTAGGGTATTCCAAACAATAACCATGGCAATACATCTCGCCAAGCCGATGATGATCAATCCTATAGCAAATCCCGGTTTATCTCCAAGGAGCAGTATAGCCAACACCAACATTAATACCGGCCCTATGATCCAGTTCTGAATTAAAGAAAAGGTAAATACTTTTTTATTTTGTAACACCTTTCCTATTTCCTCATATTTTACCTTGGCCAGGGGTGGATACATCATCACTATCAGCCCAATGGCAATTGGCCAAGAAATGGTTCCTGTACTGAAAGTCCCCAGGGTTTTAGCCATATCCGGGAATAAATATCCACCGACAACACCTATAGCCATGGCAATAAAAATCCAAAGGGTTAAAAATCTATCAAAAAAAGACAATTTTGCACTGTTTTCCATTTCTACAAACCCCCATAAAAAATTTAATTAATCACAATCAATATTCTTTCGCTTTAACCATTCATACAGGTTTTCCAAATCAAGTTATCATATACCAGGCTGTCTAGGAACTTCATCTGGTCAGCCCTGGAAAGTGAATAATATACCCATTGAGCATGCTTTCGGTCTTTTACAAGACCGGCATTTTTCAGATAAATTAGCATCGTTACTAAATTATTTAACCATTCCATCTTTAATAAGCCATTCAAAAATTAGCGAAAGACCATCCCATCTATATGTCTAGCTTCATTCCTCACGTCCATCTATTTTGGAAGAAATATTGTCAAATAAATTTTTTACCAAATTCAAGCAATCCTTATTAACTGAATATTTCATCCATATTCCATCACGTCTGCCATTAACAAGTCCACAATCACATAATATTTTCATATGATAAGAAAGTGTCGGCTGTGTTATATTGAACTCATCAAGTATTTTACAAGCACAAAGCTCGCCGTCAGAAAGCATATCAAAGATTTTCACTCTTGTTTCATCTGCGAGCGCTTTCATCAACATGGCATATTTTCCATAACTTCCACTCATTGTATTCACCACCATATTATCTTTATTATATAGATATTTATCTATATGTATTATATCCCCACACATAGAGAAGTGTCAATGTGTTTGTACTTTCTACAGATTAATAGCAATCAAATTAATTAACTAGACAAATTAAAAAAGCCCGCAAGGTCAGCGTTTTCTGCCCTGCGGGTTAAATTTCTTCAATATTAAGCTGTAATCATCGTTCCATCCCTAAAGGTAAATTGAACATTATTAACGGCGTAAACCGTTACATTATCGATTACCGCATACCAAAGAGTCTCGTCATATTCTGTAAAAAAGCAGACCTGCTAAAAGGTCTGCTTCTGTTTTTTGGTGGAGACGAGGAGAAACAAACCCTTAGTAAAATCCCTTTAGTTAATAATTACCCTAATCAGCATTATATCTTCGTTTGGTTTGATCTATATAAAACAAAAGAGCCACAGCTTTTCAGCCATGGTTCCCTATCTAAAATTATGGTGTCGGAGACGGGACTTGAACCCGTACGGTTGCCCACACGCCCCTCAAACGTGCGCGTCTGCCAGTTCCGCCACTCCGACACAAACTTTATTAACTTTTTTAAAAATCTTTCTTGCCTTAAATTGTGACCATGAAGTGTCATCACCGCAAACGTGCGCGTCTGCCAGTTCCGCCACTCCGACACGAATTCTTTTGGACAAAGTTTATTTTAACACATCCATATCATTGATTCAACTCTAAAATTTACCCGGACAATCCCGGAATACCTGAAGGC
>JBMNUR010000386.1:0-3102 GCA_050946395.1 Peptococcales bacterium | reverse complement strand
AAGAAAACGAAACAACTTTTTTTGATGAGGCACAATTGCGTGCTGATGAGTTATTTACACCACAACAATTTCAAAATTTAATTGAAATAACTACAACAACAGATAATAATCTAATTAATTGTAAAATTGGAACTAATGTTAGTGTAAAAGAAAACGGAAATAGCTATAACAGTGTTATAACTGGAATTAATATAAAAGGTAAAGTGTGTAAATTAATTTTAGGTGCGGTTAGATTGGAATTGTCAAAAATATTAATTTTAGAGAAAAGGGGCGATTAAATGATTACTTTAAAAACTTTTGTTGGTGCAGAAAATACGGCAGAAGATGACAGCACGCTATATAAAAAAGCTATTGAAAATGGAATAATCGAAGGTTGCAATTTTACAAAAAGTGGAGATAATCAAATAAATATATCAGATGGATATATTTGTTTTCGTGGTAGAAATATACAAGTTGTTTCAGAAAGTCATCTTGCAACTTTAGCAACAAGCGGAACAAAACAAGGTGCATTATATTTAAACCTTGATATTGAAAATCATACAAAACCGATTGAATTAATTAGCGAAATTGGAAAAACATCATTTACAGAAAATCAATTATTGTTAGCAACATATACTGCTACTGCGTTAACAATTAGTGATTTAACCGTTGTTTGTGACAGAATTTTAGATGCAAGGAAAAACAACATTCAAGTTGTAAAAAATTCAGAGCCAAAAACTACTGATGATATTAATAAAAATTTTATTGTTGGCGATAGTTGGGTTGTTCCAAATATAACATTTAACAATTTAATAAAAAATGGTGATGATGTTCGTGTTTCTGATTGGGTTGTTGAACCTACCGCGAGCCTTGAAAAATGGAATAAAGGTTTTAAATTAACTATAAACGGATCAATGGGGAGTTATGCGGGCGCAATACAAAATACAAATATAGATGTTATCGCAGGACATACATACTTTGCAAAATTTAACAGAAAAATGTCACTACACGGTGAATACCTAGAATTAACAATAAAAGCAGGAAACACAGAGATTTTTAAAAAAACAGTTGAAAATACAAGCGACCTAAACGCACTAAAGGTTTTTGGAACATTTGTCGCCCCTCAAAATGCAAGCGGAAAATTATCGTATGAGTTTGGATTTGGAAATTATGTCATTGGTGAAGATCCTCATCCGATAGGAGGCATTACATATATAGAAGAGATAACTCTTATTGATTTAACAGAAGATATGACAGATTTAGACGCTCTTGATTTATCTCAATGTGACAGTTATTTTTTTGGTAAAACTTTTAAAACAAATCACTATGAAAAGTCGGGAATTTATTATTGTTTGTCAAATATTCAAAACAATGCAAAATGGGAAAAAACAAACAATGATTATATTATTGAAAAAGGACTAACTGACGGGTGGACTTGGGAAAAATGGGCAAGTGGTAAGGCTACTTGTTGGGGGAGTTTTACTATTTCAAGCCTTACAAACATAGTTCCGCCGGCAACAGGAATTTCAGAGTTATATATTCGATACGCAAACGTTACGTTACCTTTTGAATTTATAGGGAATTATGTCGCTACGGGCAGTATAAACTGGTATGCAACAGAATGGATTGGCGTACATAGAGAAAACTCAACAGAAATAGGAGTTCGAATTTTCGGAGGAAGCACAATAAACAATCAAGAGTCTTACAATCTATCTTTTAATGTTGTTGGATCTTGGAAATAAAAAAAGGAGAATTGACAATGAAGCAAATGTTTATACCAAAAGGAAAAAAAGCAAGACCCGCAGGACCTTTAAATTTTAGTGGTGTTACAATACATAACACGGGGAATTATAGCAACGGAGCGGGAGCGTTAAACCACGGCAAGTATATGCAAGGAAATGGTGCTAACAATCTTGTTAGTTGGCATTATACTGTTGACGATAAAGAAACAGTACAACATTTACCAGAGAATGAAATTGCTTGGCACGCAGGAGACGGTGCAAATGGAAAAGGGAATACAACAACAATAGCAATTGAAATATGTGTAAATCCTGACAGTAATTTGTTAATTGCAACAGACAGAGCCGTCAAGCTAACTGCCGATATTTTAAATCGGCACGGCATCAAAAATGCAAACGGATATGTTTTTCAGCATAACAATTGGAACGGGAAAAACTGCCCTGCTGAAATTAGAAAAGGAAATCCGTATAGTTGGCAGGAATTTATTAATCGTGTAAATGCCGAATTGCAACCAAAAAAAGACGAGCCAACTAAATACACAGTTGTTAAGGGTGACACGTTGAGCGGGATAGCAAAAAAACATAACATATTATTATCGTTTTTATTGCTTGCAAATCCACAAATAACAAATCCTAATTTAATTAGGGTAGGACAAGTTATAAATATTCCATCAAGCGACAAGACCGTAACCGCTCAAAAAGAGCCTACACCGCCCGTAGTTAAGGTTGGCAGTAAAGTCAAGGTAAAACAGGGGGCAAAAACTTATGACGGCAAGAATATAGCTAAATTCGTCTATAACGGCACATACATAGTTGATGAACTAAAAGGTAACAGGGCAGTGCTTGACAGAAAAGGGATTTGCACACCTGTGAATATTAATGACTTGGTGGTGGTTTTCTGATGGTAGATAACAGACCTTGTGAAGTCGTTAAATCGGCACATAAGAGGATTGATAAACTCGAGGCAAAAGTTGAAGATATAAATTTGCTTGCGACTTCAATTGCTGTTGTTGATGAAAAAGTAAAGCGAGTAGGTCACGATGTTTCAGAGATAAAAGACAGTGTAAGTAAAATTACAGAAATCCCAATAAAAAGATATGAAAAATTTATTGGTGGTGCTATTGGTGCATTAGCAACTGGACTTGTCGGTGCAATTATTGCTTTAATTTTAAGATGAAGTGTTTCCAAATTGGAAAGGGTTGAAAAAATGATACAAGATTATTTGTTACAAGACGGTTTGATAATAATTCCAGTTTTGTATATAATTGGCGAAATGATAAAAGGAATTGAAAAAATAAAGGATAAATACATACCATTAATATTATTAGTTTTTGGAATTGGTTTTTCTGTTGCAATAATGGGCGCTAATGTTGATGGAATAATT
>JBMNUR010000385.1:0-3105 GCA_050946395.1 Peptococcales bacterium | reverse complement strand
TTTGAGGCTCATAAGAAAAAACGTCTCGGTATTGATGATGCAAAACGCAGAGGTAATATACAGGAGAGCTTAGCACTGTCCAACTTACGTAAACTTCGCGGGATCGACATTCTGTCCGGTGCTAAATTGACAGAGGTTGAGCAGGATTTGGCGTCTCTGAAAGTTTGCTACGACTTAATACCAACTGAACTTAAACAGAGCTCTATTTGTCCGCACTGCCGTTATAGCCTTGAAGATAAGGCTAAAAATGTTTATGGTCAGCTGGATAATCTGGAAGATCGCATCAATGCTTTGGTCACCGAGTGGACTAAAATGCTCCTTGATACCATCTCCGATCCGCTGGTGCTCAACCAGAAGGAATACCTGAATGCAAAACAGGCAAAGGTGATTGATGACTTTGTTACATCTGGTGAGCTACCAAAACGTGTAGACGATTTCTTTGTCACCAGTATTCAAGCACTGCTTAAGAATTATGAGCCGGTAGTCATTGAAGTCGAGGACTTGATGCAAAAGCTGGAGCAGCTGCCACCAATGGATGAAGCATCCTTTAGAGCAAAGCTGAATGAGGTCATTTCGGCCTATACCAAAGGCAAGGATTCATCAACACTCCGCATAGTTGTTAAAAGACGAGAAAGTGGGGAATAAGCAATGGAACGTAGAAAATTAACAAAAACCGATATTGACAAGGTACGCAATATAGAAGGCTTTCCTATTGGTAGCGATGAGGATATCATAGCCCTCTCCGATGCGCCATTTTATACAGCCTGCCCAAATCCATTCATAGAAGAGTTTATAAAGGTGAATGGGACGTCGTATGATGAGGCAACGGATGATTACCATAAAGAGCCTTTTGCAGCAGATGTCAGCGAAGGAAAGAAAGACCCCGTTTACAATGCACACAGCTATCACACCAAAGTACCTTATAAAGCGATTATGAGGTATATCCTTCATTATACAAAGCCAGATGATGTCATATTTGATGGTTTTTGTGGAACTGGCATGACAGGTGTAGCTGCTCAAATGTGTGGAAGTAGCAATCATTCACTTGAGTTTGAGCTTACAGGGGAATTCACGAGCAAAAACTGGGGAAAAAGGCGGGCTATTATTAGTGACCTTGCGCCAGCTGCGACCTTTATTTCTGCGGTTTATAATACTCCAGTTGATGTTCAAAAATTTAAAGAGGCGTTTGATAGGATTTATGAGAAAGCTATCAAAGAATGCTCATGGATGTATGAAACATATAATAGTAGCGGCAAGAAGTGCCATGTTAATTACACTGTATATTCTGATGTTTTTGTCTGCCCACAGTGCGGTAAAGAGATTATTTTTTGGGATTGTGCTGTAGATAAAGATAGCGGAAGCGTCAAGACAAAATTCCAGTGTCCTTCTTGTATGGCGGAACTCGCAAAAAAGGACTGTGAGAGGTCTATTTATTCATATTACGATTCTGCTGTTAATGAGGTAGTAAGCACCACAAAGCAGGTTCCTGTATTGATTGCGTATCAAGATTTTGATGGTGAACACACAAAAGCACCCGATGAAAACGATCTTGCACTAATAGCAAAAATACAAGAGATGGAAATTCCGTACTGGTACCCTACGGATTTGATGATGGGAGTCGGTGAAAAATGGGGAGATAGTTGGAGAGCAGGCTATCACCAAGGTATGACAAGAATTCATCACTTTTTTACGCGAAGGAACCTGTACGTTTTATCTATGCTTTGGGACGCTATAATGAACTCCGTTGAAGATCAAGGAATTCGGACTGCGCTGATGTCTATAGTGACTGGTGTTATGCAAGGAGTAAGCAAGCTTCAAAGATTCAGGTTGAATTCTGGGTTCCCAAACATGATTTTATCTGGAACTCTTTATGTTGGATCAATGATACGGGAATGGAATGTTCTCGATTGGATTCAGGGGAAATATCGTGCGATAGCAAAGCTGAAGGCTACGATTTCAGAGTTCTCAACAGAAAATTGTATAATTAGCACAAATTCTCTTACTCAGACGAGTGTTCCCACTGATTCCATAGACTATATTTTTACCGATCCGCCGTTTGGTGATAATTTGATGTATTCCGAACTTAGCTTCATGTGGGAAGCATGGCTTAAAGCGACAACAAACAATGCTTCCGAAGCTATAATAAACAGTGCTCAGCATAAAGGATTAGTTGAATATCAGGCTTTAATGACTGGCTGTTTCATGGAATACTATCGTGTCTTGAAGCCAGGTCATTGGATGACGGTAGAATTTCATAATTCAAAAAATGCAGTATGGAATGCAATACAAGAGAGTCTTAGTCGTGCGGGGTTTATTATTGCAGATGTAAGGACTCTCGATAAGAAGCAGAGTTCATACACTCAGATAAAAAATTCAGCAGCCGTAAAACAGGACCTGGTTATTTCAGCATATAAGCCCAGGGATAAGTTTACGAGAGAGTTTCATTTAAAAGCTGGGACTGAGGAAACAGCATGGGCATTTGTGCGCCAGCATCTGGAGAATGTCCCGGTTGTAGTTGTTTCTGACAATAATGAGAAACTTGAGGTCATAGCAGAGAGACAGGCATTTCTCCTTTTCGACAGGATGGTCGCTTACCATATCATGCAAGGACTTGCTGTTCCAATAGATGCTACTGATTTCTATAAAGGCCTTGATGAACACTTTCTTAAAAGAGATGGTATGTATTTCTTACCGAATCAGGTAAATGAGTATGACATGGTACGAGCCACCTGCGATATTGAGCCGATTCAGTTTTCTTTATTTGTTTCAGATGAAAAATCTGCTATCGGCTGGCTGTATCAGCAGTTGGATGAAAATTCCGGCGAAGGTCCGCAAACATATCAGGTGATTATGCCAAAGTTTATGCAGGAGCTAAAAGCAGTAGACAAACGTGAAAAGATGCCCGAGCTTTCCGTCATCCTGGAAGAGAACTTCCTGAAGGACGAGGAAGGCCGCTGGTACATTCCAGACCTCACTAAGAGTGGCGACATTGCTAAGTTACGTGAGAAGAATCTGCTGAAGGAGTTCCAAGAGTATCAGGCTTCAAAAGGCAAGCTGAAAGTCTTTCGTTCCGAAGCGATCCGGGCAGGTTTTGCAAAGCTCTGG
>JBMNUR010000384.1:0-3112 GCA_050946395.1 Peptococcales bacterium | reverse complement strand
CTAATAATACGGTATTAAATGTTGAAAGATTTATTAATGAGCATATAAATAACGGTTTAAATTTAAAGGAAATTGCGGAAAAATTTAATGTTGATTACGGAGAGGTTATTGAATTTAGACAAAAGTATAAGTATAAGGGAAAATCCCTAGCGTTAAGTCTTTACAATTATTCAAATCTCTACAGATCTATTGATGGATATTTTGTAAGGGTAACTAGGGATATTCTATACAGTAACAAAAGATATATTGAAATCAGTAAATGTTTGGCTTTGTTAGAGCAAAGAATATTAAATTTTAATGAATATATAGATATTTTAAGAAACAGGACTGGTAAACTTAAGAGAAAATTAGATATGCTTAAAGATTGTCTTAGTGGAGATGTTTACACTTGGAACGCATATAGAAAAGCAAAACTGACCGACAAAATAAATAAAACTTTTATCAAATATTACGATAGCAATTACTATGGCCTTGCCGAATGGTCAGACGAAATTCATAAAAACTATTTCCTAGATGCTATAGAGGAATATACAGTAAATAATCCAAATGAAAAGAAAGCAAGAGATATACTTAAACTATTTAAGGATTTAGACATTGAAGATAAAAAGGATTATATTGAAGTTATTCAAGAAAAGATAAAAACTGCTTTTGTTAGGGGGTGTTAATTTGCTTATACAAACTATATCGGAGAAGATACCAATTGATGAAACAATAAAGGGATTAGAGTTTATTGAGCATGAAAGAAATTTAAGCAAATTAAAATCGTATATGGATGCTCTAATGCCTTTTGGTGAGCAAACAGTTGTAAAATATAGAAATAAATTTATACAAAGGTTTGTTGAAACTGAAGGGGAGCAAATTATTTATACCCCTCTTATACAGTTTATTAATAAAATGAGTAGTTATCAAACAAAAAAGGAAGTTATTTATTTCATCGTCTGTTATACATCTAGTGCGGTAGGGGAAATAGCAAAAGGATTTCATGATGGTTTAATATCGGAAAAGATTAAAGCAGATAAATTGTATGAAATATTTAAAGCAGCGATGCCACATGTAAAAGAAAGTTCAATAAAGAAAACTTTCAACGTAGCAACTACTATACTTGAAGATTTCGGTATACTGCATCAGAAAAAGGATGGAATTAAAAAGAAAAAATTCTTTGTACTAAACAATAATATAAGATCCTCAAATGAAGGGATTTTATTTAACCTATATTATGAATTTTTAAAATTAAGGGGCAATAAAATGCCCGAGGAAGAACTAATTTTAAACTGCGATACTTTTAAATATTTTATAATGAGTGACTTAATGAAAAAAAGGCATTTAAAATGGATGCTAGACTATGGATATATTGAGCATTATGTAATGGGAGGAAACTCTAAATACCAATTTTCTTATGATTCCTTGGAGCATCTTGTAAAGAAGGTGATTGCTAATGATTGAGCAGATTGATAATGCATTGGAAAGTATGGGGCAAAGAAGGATACTATTCATTATTGGAGATCACCTAAGTGGTAAAACAAGGTTAGTCAAGGATTATCTATTTCATAGATTTGGACAAGATGCAGATTCCTATTATGTAGATGTGGGTTTATTTATTAAAAGTAAAATTACCGATGAGCATGTAGATTTATACAGAATTTATCCTACAGAATTCGTTGGGGATGCTGATGTTTTTTTTAAGCAGTTAATTAAAGAAAAATATCAAGATAAAGATCTAATTGTCCTTGATCATATGGAATTCTTGCTTTCAGAAAAATATGTTGGTTGGATAAAAATATTAGATAAGATTACCGTGAAGAATAAAACTGCTATTATTGTCGTGCCAAGTGAATATGAAAAGAGTCTACCTCTTTTTGCGTATAAATATTTAAAGGTTGATTAGGGGGGATAGGAAGATGAAGATTAAAGAAATTATTGAGGTACCTCAAATTGACAAGATTGTCAGACTGACGGACAACCTATCTGATAAAGCAGACAAGGATAAACTTAGCGACCTACTAAAAGGTTATGTAATAACTGATAGTGTAGAAAAAAACTTAAGTAATTTCTTCTATAAAATAACTAACTTTAAGGATAAAGGTCATGGTTTCCTTATATCAGGCCTCCCTGGATGTGGTAAATCACACTTTTTGTCCGTTTTAGGACTACTTATTAAACATAATGACGCCTTTAACATCATGGAAGGGAAAAGTGAGTCTATAGACAAAGCGAAAGTATTCTTCAAAGATAAAAAAATTTTTGTTGTGCCTATTATTGCAGAAGAAGGTGGCCCTGAGGTTTCACTGCAGGACATGTTTTTTGATGCAGCGGAAGAGATAACAGGTTTTCCTTTTACTGATGAAAGTTATTATATTAAGCAATTTGAAGAGGCTATCGTTGCTAACAGTAATTATGAAAAAAAAGTTGATCAATTTGTGAGAACAAGTTCAAACAATAAATTTTTGACTTGGGCTGATTTTAAGTCAAAAATGAAAAACAACAGAACAATAACAACATTGATACAAGCATTCATTGACAAACATGAGATTGTTTTTTTCAATCCTAACAGAGGTAGGAAAGATAGGTTGGACTATCTTTATAAATGGTTAGATGAGGAAAACTATGACGGAATACTAGTACTAATTGACGAACTTTCAGAGTACTTAAATGACAGAGGGACCAAAGCGAGAGATGATGCATTGTTTTTAAAAGTATTCTTAGAAAATGCCGAACAAGAAAGGAATGGGAGTGTTATTCCAGCATGGATTGTCGGGGCATTTCTATCTTCTTTAAACGATGTGAAAGTCCCTGATGTTTATGACTTGATGAAGGATAGATTTCCAACGGAAAATCAATTTACTTTAAAAGTAGATGATATAGAGGAGATTATTGACCAAAGGCTTATAATGAAGAAAAAACCGGAAAAAATTGAAGAAGCATTTGTGTTGCTGAAAAATAAATACAATGCTTTTGATAAAGTAGAAAAAAAGACGTTTCAGCAAATATATCCTCTTCACCCTGAAACATTAAATATCTTATCTAAATCTGTTCGCTTCTTATCAAGGCAAAGATCTATAGTTGATTTTGTTCTAAGTGAAGTAAAAGGAAATTTAGATGAGGGTGGAACTAC
>JBMNUR010000383.1:0-3126 GCA_050946395.1 Peptococcales bacterium | reverse complement strand
ACAATCAAAGGTAGAAATTTAGCTACAGGATTACCAAATAGTATTGAAGTAGAAGCCCAGGAAATAACAAAAGCCTTAGAAGATCCTCTAGGGAGTATTATTGAAGCAATTAGGTCCACTCTAGAAAAAGCGCCACCTGAGATAGCCGCCGATATTATCGAAACCGGTATGATGTTAGCAGGTGGTGGCGCATTGTTAAAAAATATTGACATTTTAATTGGTAAGACCACTAATATGCCTGTACATATTGCTGAAGAACCCTTAAACTGTGTAGCTAAAGGAACTGGTAAGGCTTTGGATAAAATTAATCTGTTAAAAAGAATTGCTATTAGCTATTAAAAACACCATTATAAAACCACAGATTAACAAAGATAAACACGGATAAAAATAATAAATAAAAGGACAGGGAAAGAAAGCACTCCTGTCATTCTGAACGTTAGTGACAAATTTTAATCTCACAAAGTGAAATATTGAAAAGGGCCGAAAAAACGGCCCTTTAATTTGTTGGTTTTAACTTTTGAGCACCTTGATGATCTACAAAATAATTTTCTTTATATATTAAGTGGGAAATTGGAATAATTTCATAACCTTGTTCCATAGTATATACAATTATTTCTTCAAGAGCATCCGCAGTATACCTTCCATTATTATGGAAAAGAACAATTGCTCCTGGGTGCAAATTTTTAATGATTCTATTTATTATATCCTCTTTTGTTATGTTTTCTTTCCAATCTAAAGAATCGATACTCCATTGAATTGGAATATAACCCATACTTTCGGTAACTTGAATCACTTTATTACTGTATTCTCCAAAAGGGGGCCGAAATAGTTTTGCTTGGAAACCAGTAACTTCCTCTATTAAATCATGATTACCTTTTAGCTCATAGGCAATTTGTTCCTCTGAAAGCCGATTAAAATGAGGGTGACTTACACTATGCATACCAATCTCATGACCAGCCATCCTGATTTTTTTTGCAATATCAGGATATTCCTTGAGCCAAATATTTGTTAGGAAAAACGTAGTTTTAAGATTGTATTGTTCTAAAATACCAAGGATTTTAGGGGTATATTCCGCACCCCAGGTAGCATCAAAACTAATAGCTATTTTTTTGTCTTTTGTGTCTACATAATAAATTGGCTTAAGTTGTGAACCGGGGACTAAAACCCCTAAGGCCTGGTTAGCTTGGTTAAAAATTGGCTCCTTAAAAACACCTGCTGAACATAGTATTATTATAGCAACAAGAAATATTTTTGCTATCCGCCTTCTAGAAAGAAATAATACTTTCGAAATAATAATCACCATCCTTTTATTATTTCCGCTGACTACCACCGTATAACTTCCATCTTATATTCTGGACAAAGGAATGCCCCAACGGATAGGAGTTAACGGCCGTACGTCCCTAGATAAGTAATTCTGATTCAGTTGGATTAAATATTCTCTTAGGTTAACTCCATCTGAATTTGAATCACTTGATTATATATTTATTCCAGAAATTAAAAAAAAGAAGGCTAACTTAGCCTTCTTAAACCCGATAATTGGGTGCTTCTTTAGTAATATAAATATCATGGGGGTGGCTCTCTTTGAGACCTGCGCCAGTTTGCTGAATAAATGAAGCATTTTGCATAGCTTTTATATCTTTTGCACCACAATAACCCATAGCGGCCCTTAATCCACCTACCAATTGGTAAACAGTCTCAGCCAAAGGACCTTTATAAGGTACCCTACCTTCTACACCTTCAGGAACTAATTTGGGAACATTTTCTTGGAAATAGCGGTCACAACTTCCTTCTTTCATGGCTGCTAACGAACCCATACCTCGATATACTTTATAGCTCCTACCTTGATAAATTTCTATTTCCCCTGGGCTTTCTTCCGTTCCTGCTAAAAGACTGCCAATCATTACTACATCAGCACCTGCGGCTATAGCCTTGGCCACATCACCGGAATATTTAATACCACCATCAGCTATGATTGGTATATTATGTTTCATGGCTTCCTGAGCACAATCATAAATAGCAGTTAGCTGTGGTACACCTACACCAGCCACTATTCTGGTGGTACAAATTGAACCAGGTCCAATACCAACCTTAATAGCATCTGCACCTGCCTCGATTAAATCCCTAGTAGCCTCCTTGGTAGCTACATTACCAGCGATAATTTGCAAATCAGGATAATCGTTTCTAATTTTTCGTACAGTATCTAAAACACCTTGAGAATGACCATGGGCGGTATCAACTACAATAACATCAACTTTCGCATTTACCAGTGCCTTAATTCTTTGCATTGTATCATTACTTATACCGACAGCGGCACCTACTAGCAGTCTCCCCTGCTCATCTTTAGCAGAATTAGGATATTGTTTGGCTTTTTCAATATCCTTGATTGTAATTAGGCCCTTAAGATTAAAATTTTCATCAACTAAAGGAAGCTTTTCAACTTTATGCTGCTGCAGGAGCTTCTTCGCCTCGTCCAAAGTAGTGCCAATAGAACCAGTAACGAGACCATCCTTAGTCATTGCATCTTTAATAGGTTTATGATAACTTGTTTCAAAACGTAAATCCCTATTGGTAATAATTCCGACTAATTTACCGTTTTCCGTAATAGGTACACCGGAAATATGATATTTAGCCATAATCTCTAAAGCATCACTAATAAAATGTTCAGGACTTAAAGAAATGGGGTCTGTAATAACACCATGTTCCGAACGTTTAACCTTATCTACTTCACTAGCTTGCTGTTCAATAGACATATTTTTATGAATAATGCCTAAACCACCTTCACGAGCAATTGCTCTTGCCAAACGCGAATCAGTAACAGTATCCATACCAGCACTTATTAAAGGAATATTTAAGCGGATTTTGTTTGTTAATTTAGTCGATATTTCAACATCCCTAGGTAATACATTAGATTTTGCAGGTACTAATAATACGTCGTCAAAAGTTAGTCCAAGTTTTGAAAACTTACTTTCCATAAAAAATCCCCCTATTAATTTTTAGGTATGATTATAACACAAAGAAGTGAAATTAGCATTAAATTTTTTGCAAGAATTTCTATAAAGTGATCCTTTTATGATAATGTCCTATTATACCATTTTTGACTATGTCCCAACATAAAGATGGTATAGT
>JBMNUR010000382.1:0-3128 GCA_050946395.1 Peptococcales bacterium | reverse complement strand
ATCAGCACTGTTAGTTGAATTCGCGCTTGAAGGCCCAGTTGTAGAAGTGCTTGGAGCTCCAGAGGTGCTGCCGCCCCCGCTTGCCGCGCTTTTGGCAAAAGTCCTCGCTCTTTTCGTCTGGAATGTGAACGCTACACTGTCAATCGTGTAGCCGCTTGGGATGTACACCGGGAACTCCGCGGGGGTTAAACTGTCCGCCATGTCCCAGAATGTGTACGGCATCTCATGCTGTATCTTGGTCGCCTTGACCGAGCCGTCTCTTTTTACCGAGAACGGCGCAGACGCGGGGGTGCCGTGCCCTGCCCACAGGAAGTAGTTGTTAGCGTCATTGTTGCTGATGCCGATTGATGACGCACCGCTTCCGCCCTTGATGTTCACGCCTACCCCGGCATTGACGTTGAATGTGCCGGTGGTGTCCATGTAGATGCCGTTGCTGTTGACCTCAACCGAGGAGGTCTTCACGCCGCCCGAAACGCCCGCTGGCACGATGCTGAACAGGATGCCGGGGACATCGGTTGGGACAATCGCGTCGTTATCAGCCGTGCGGACAATGACTCGCATTTTTGTCGCACCGGACGGGAGACTGAATGAATAGGGATATGTTGCGACCCACGTCCCGCTGTGCCCGATTACGGCATTAGAGTTGTTGTAGTAGACCAGGAAAATTTGACTCGTAAGCGATTTTACCCTCGACACAGTGTACAATGTCCCGGCATTCAGTGTGATATAGTTCTTACTCCTAATGCGGGCTGAGGAAGACAAGAGTGACCCGTTCGCCTCGTTAATAGTCCCCTGTTCCCAATTACTTGGGTCGGACGGGAAAAGGTTTGCCGACTGGCTGGTGACCGCCAGTTTTATGCTGTTATTGGCGGATAAGTCTATCGTACTCGCCTTCGCGTCAATTCTTCCGTCGGCAAACGCTGTGATGTTCTGCGCGCCGAGCATAAGGTCGTTGGCTGTTGTCAGGTTAATTTTCCCGCCAGATGCAACATTGATGTCGCCACCATTGTTTACCTCAATATCGCCGCCATTGAGCACATTCAAATTGCCGCCGTTTTGGACATTGAGGTTGCCGCCCGCCGCAAGGTTCAGGTTGCCCGTTGCTTTGACCGTCAGGTCTGTGCCGTCAATCTTGATGCCTGTGCTGTTGACGTAGCCCGCCGCCGTGAGATACTGCACCCATCCGCCAGTTCCAGCCGCCGTTGCTCGTTTCCAGACGTTTTTGTCCCCGGTGTCAATCCACAGGTCGCCCGCCGCTAATGCCGTGGGTGTTGAACTGCCGACAAAGGTGTTGATTTTGCTGTTGGCCGTTGTCTGCGCCGAGAGTGCCCTTGTCAAAACTGGGTCAGTAAACGCTGTGTGCGCCTGTGTAGACACATTGGTGCATTTCCACACCTCAAGCGGGTTTGAATCAGTGTCATACCATAGGTCGCCAACCGCCGTGTAGGTTGGCTTTGTGGTTTGGTAGAACACTTGCACACGCGTTTCAACATCGCCCAACCGCCCGTCAAGTGCGTCCAGTACGTCCACAGTGTCCTGCGGCGAGGGCGACCAGTCGGTGGCCATCGTGCCTTTTTCGAGTTGCGGCCACCCGATGACAATCCTGTGCCCGGCATTTCTGTCGTTGGTGCCAATCAGGATTTTGATGTTGTGGTTATATGTCGCGTTTAAAGTAAATGTCATGGTATAACGAGGATAAAATGACCCACCGCTACCAACCGTTGTGACTGATAACGCACCTAACGCAGACAGGCTTCTATTGCCATTTACCGGGTCAATAATATGACAATAATCAAGAATAGCAGCCGCGTCCCGGTGCGCCGCTTTGAAGGATAGCGTCAACGTGTCGCCGCTTCTCGCGCTCAGGTAAAACGGGGGAGAAAGGATGCCAGAAGCACTCCCGGCAATTTCCTGAAATTCAATGTAACTACCCCATTTTACAAGGTTGGGTATGCTCCCCCATTTTGACCAGTAGGACAGTGTATCCGCCGCTGATGTATCGCTGTGCGGAATAAGGTTCGTCCCGCCCACGCCAAAAGGGCTGCCCCCGATGATGATGCTATCTGCCGATGTCAGTTTGAGTTGTCCGGTTGAGGAAATGGTCATGCCGGTGTTGTCCATGTTGATGATGTTCGCCGTGTTGCCGAGGTTTTTGATGTTGAGGTTGCCGCCCGCCAACAGGTTGAGGTTGCCGCCAGACAGGACATTCATGCCGTTGTCGTCCACATCGATGACCGCCGTATGGACTTCGCCCGCCGGGACAACCTCCCACGCAACGGAGGGCGTGATGGCGGTGCATCGCTTGAGTTTCTCGGTTGTGGTATCAAGCCACAGCATCCCGACCCATGGCGCGGAGGGCTGTGTCGCCTGCCGCCACAAAAGCCGCTGGCTCACGCTCATCACCGCATTGTCCGTCAGGCTGTCGCCGTTGACCTGCACCTGGGTCGCCGTGACCGCGCCTGATGAGTTTACGCTGATGCGGTACAGTTTCCCATCCGTGTCGCGTATCATCAGTTTGCCCGCAATAGCGCTGGCGAAGTTCGCGTCATTCACCACAAGGCGGTCGAGGTACAGCGCATCGCCCACGCCTTGACGAAAGATGCTCGTGCCCGCCACCACGTCCTTGATGTTGGCGAAGTCAATGCCCGCCGCCGCTATCTTGGCGTTGGTGATTTGCGCGTCCCGTATTTTCGCTGTGGTAATCGCTGCGTCTTTTATTTTCGCTGTCTCAATGGTGGCATTTGCAATCTTGGCGTTTGTGACTTGCGCATCAGCTATCTTCGCCGTGGTAATCGCCGCGTCCTTGATTTTCGCTGTTTCGATGGTGGCGTTGGCAATCTTGGCGTTTGTGATGGCTGCGTCAGCAATGCTCGCGCTCTGTATCCTCAGATTGTCGGCGGTGCCGTTATAGATGTGCGTCCCGTCAATCGTGCCGCCCTTGATGGACGAGCCTTCGATGGTACCAGCCACAAAATGGCTGTTTTCAATCGTGCTATCGGTGATTTTACTGCCGGTAATCGTGCCGTCCTCAAAAATCGACCCGCTGATGGTCCCGTTCATGAAGTGGCTGTTGGTGATGGCGCTGTCCTGGATGTGCGAGCCGGAGATTGACGCGCCTTTCAGATGCC
>JBMNUR010000381.1:0-3143 GCA_050946395.1 Peptococcales bacterium | reverse complement strand
GCCATCTTGCCGAACAACCGGTGTAACAACAGTTTCTACTTTAAACTTGGGGAAATTAGCAATTATTGCCAAGCTTGCTTTGACATCATCAATGTCAATTTCTTCGCCGGCTATTTGACTATACAATTCTTGAGGCCCAAGAACATTCATAATCATTACATCAGCTAAATTTTCATCAAGAATTTTTTGCAAAATTGCACTATTCTTGCCATTGGTATCCATTTGAAGTTTCATATTATGGTCTTTTAAATACCTCAAGACAGTAAGAAACTCTTCTGCATATTCAGGATTCCCACCGGAAACATGAATTCCGTCTACCCATTCTTTATGTAAAATACCTGGGGTAAAGAATCCATCTAATTTTTTTCCGGAGTATAAAAAGGCAATTGAAGCACCAATACTTTGGCGAATATTTTCACCATCATAAATTATGGGAAATTCAATGCCATCAGGCCCCCGAAAAATCGCACTCCGATTTGCCTTGTAAAAGGCCTGGAATTCTTCTTTCCCTTCGGCTTTCATATCTTTCTCGATATAGCTGATACCACGTTCTTCCATAACAGCTTTAACAATTTTGCACCGAGCACAACCTGTTGCAGTATAAATTGTAATTTCCATTTCTATTTCTCCTTTCAAGAACGATTAATTTTAACCACGGGCCCCTTCGGAGCACACAGATGAACACGGATAAAAACAATTTTTCATACTTTTTCATTCTTCCACTTTTCCACTATGCTTTTTTAATCTAGCGAAGCGAAATCTTAATCTTAATTCTTAATCTTTTCTATAGCTTCTGTAGATACCGTAGACCCTGTAGGTTCTATACCCAAGAAATTATCCCTTTAACAAACTAATATATCCTTCCTTCGTCAATAAACTGTCAATTTCCTTCAGGTCTTTCGGTTCTACCGCTATCATCCAACCAGCTTCGTATGGATCATTATTGACAATTTCAGGATCACTTTCCAGTTCTTCATTAACAGCAACTATTTTACCGCTTACAGGCATATATAATGCGGATACAGTTTTGGCTGATTCGGCTTGTCCAAATACTTCACCTTGCTCAAATTCTGCATCAAGTTCCGGCAATTCAATGAAGATTATTTCACCAAGTTGATCTTGCGCATAATCGGAAATACCAACTATTACCTTATTCCCATCCACTTTAGCCCAAGTATGTTCCTCATGGTATGAAATTGCCTCGATAAAATTTAATTCTTCTATTTGTTTTTTGTCACTCACTAATAATTCACCCTTTCATATTTATGATTAATAATTATTATATCATTTATATCAAAAAAATAGTGTAACAGGGATTACATTTATTAAAGAAACCTTAGTGAATTATTTAGGCACTAATCAAAAATAAATAAAGGGGACATAAAATGCCCCCTAAAACTTAGTTAATATTTGATTATGCAAAAAGAATCTTGGCAATTGGGAAACCAATTATTACATAAACTACAAGTGCTGCAAGAACCAATGGAAAACCAATACGCATAATATCACCGGTACTCACTAAGTCTTTACGTCCGTGCATCATACCAGCATGAGGAGATGCAGAAGGAGTAAGCATTGCTACGAATACCATCATAGCCACTCCCATAGCAAATGGCATGGAAGGCATACCACCTTGGTCACAGAAAGCTATAATAATTGGCATTAATACTACCGCCATGGCAGCATTATTCGCAAAGTTAGTTAAAATTAAAGCTACTAGGAACAATAAAACTGCAAATATAAATTCCGGACGCCCACCTAATATGGGGTTTAATACTTGAATCATCCATTCTTTAATACCTGTAATATCATTAGATACTGCATTAGCCGCATAAACAGCAGCTGCTATTAAGAAGAACACATCCCAGGAAAGTTGTTTTGCTGCTACTTCTCTAAATTGTAAAGCCGGTCTTCCGTCATCAACATGGATAATACACATTACAACCACACAGATAATTGTTACACCTAGTACGCCTAGGTCTTTTAATAGTTGAATTCCCGGAACAGTTGCCGGCAAAAAGCTTGGTGCTAACAACATGGAGATATAAACTACGATCATCCAGAGGAATAACTTTTGGCGTTGATTCATTGGTGGTAAGGGATTAGCATTAAATTGGTCGATATTAATATTTTTTAAGTTACTAATGTCAGGTCTAAAGACAAATTTAATAAAGAGTAAAAACACAGCCATTAAAAGCATGGACATAATAAAGTTAAAGGTAATATAGCTTAAATGGTTTACTACTTGACCACTCATTTGTTCATAAGCACTAACTACTATTAATTGAGCTCCTTTAAAAGGTAACATGGGTTGTCCAATAGTAGCGGCAAAGAATGTACCAACGATAAATATGGGGTAAAACTTATCAGTTTTAGAGATATTTAAGATAGCTAAGATATCAACTGCAATAGCCCAAAGGATGAACAAGCTGGTAATTGGTGAAGTAAGGGCTGATAATACATAACAACATAACAAGAAAACTAAAATAAATACATAAGGACGGCCGTTAATGATAGGTCTAGTTAAAAACCATCGAGCAATATAAGCACTACAACCTACATATTCAACAGCTCCAAATAAGACCATGGAAAAGAGAGCAATAATAACAGTATCCATACCGAATGAATTCATGATAACACTTTTCATTCCCCCGTAGCCAGGTCCTGCATAACCCGATAAAGCAATAAGCATAAGACCCAAAAGGCTTGGCCAGGTACTATTTACCGTGGACCATAGGTAAATCATACCTATAAATGTGGCCAAAACTACCATACCTATCTCTGTCATAGGTTCGATAGGAGGCAACATAGGAAACAATAACATAAAACCAATACCAATAGCACAATGAATATAAGTAGTCATTAAATTATTTTGCTTCTTTGCTGCAGTTTGAGCTGCAACATTTTTTGCTGGTTGCGACATAATTTCCTCTCCCCTTTTTTACTTTTTTAAAATTACTTCTTTAGAACAGACACCTTACTTTTTTGGTTTGCCCCCCTTTTATTCATTAGATATAAAATGAATTAAACAAAAAATAAAAACTAACTCAGAAGTGAATTTTTTCACAACTGCTTGCAACTATAAGTTTATATTTAGTGTTTTCTAATCACTTCATGCTTTTTAACCTTGTATTTGTTTTTAC
>JBMNUR010000380.1:0-3152 GCA_050946395.1 Peptococcales bacterium | reverse complement strand
TGCACTGTATTGGCTTAATGCGATGTACTGATCAGCTATATGTGGATTTTGGCTATAAAACATTGATTGGAATCTGCCTCCACAAATCCATCCTCCCTAGTAACGATATTGCTATACCAAATTGTATATCATATAGCTGACTGAATTAGTTTGCGTAAGAACAATGATAATAAGCTGTTGATAAGCGAAATCAAACTTCCACTATACTCTTCTCCCTATGGGACTTATAGGCTCCCTCCATAAGGCGGGTAAGCTCTATTCCATCTTCCAGACCAAAGAGTATCTCTCCGTCCCGTAGGATTCCTTCGACCCACTGGTCGATAGCGCTGGGTAGTGGATCCGGAAGTTGGGTAGGAGTTATCCAACCAGGCACCTGGCTTTCCATCTTGCTGGATACAAGCCTGATCTGATTATCGGCCCCGCCTATAAACAGGCTTCCATGAGTTCCATAGAGCTCCAGGGAAAAGGGGCTGTCGGAGGTTACAAAGCCGGTTTCATTTATGGCTATGGCCTTGTTCTTAAACTCTATGACGCTAACGGCGTTATCCTCTACAGGCTTGTCTATGTAGTTGTTGAACATGGAGGTTATACGGACAGGTTCGCCCAATAGCCACCTGGACAGGTACATACCATGGGCACCCAGATCTATCATGGCACCGCCGCCGCATTCAACCGGATCATAAAAATGGTCAGGGAGCCAGCCGGCCACGGAACCGTTGTGAGCATTCCTGATTCGCAGCAGGGTGATATCACCTATCAAGCCCTCGTCCACTACCTTCTTGGCAAACAGGTTGTGGGGCATGGTGCGATGAGGGAAGGATATGCAGAACTTTACTCCTGCCTCACGGACCGCCTGGGCAATCTCTTCGCATTCCCTTACAGTAAGGGCCATTACCTTCTCCGTAAATATGTGCTTTCCTGCCTTGGCAGCGGCTACCATTACCTCCCTATGCATGTTGGTAGGGGTATTGATGACCACCGCGTCAACATCGTTCCTGCCAAGCAGGGCATCCAAATCCGCTTCAAATGCGGCACCGATCTCCTTGGCGTTCTTTTCGCCTCTTTCGGGGATTTCATCCCAAACCGCCGTAATTTTTACATCATCCCGAGCCATTAGCTGCTTGGTATAGTCCCAGGCATGAACATGCCAATAGCTGAGCATAGCAACCTTTAACATATCTTTCCTCCCCTTTCGGTAATCTTAAATTATCACAACTAGTCTTAACCAAATACTACATATACTGGTGATCTTAGTTTACTCTTGTGCAGCTTAATTATAGCATAAAACACCAATTATTTCTTCAATTGCTTAAGGTTTTTCCAGCTACCAACCTGCCGTGTAAAAATTCTAATTTTGTTTCTGCTATTATTATTCCAATCAATATTAGGAGGCAGCCAACCAGCATGGTAGGGGTAAATACATCCCCATGAAATATAATGGCGAATATTGAACCAAAAACGGCTTCCAGGCAGAGAATTATAGAGGTATGGCTTGCCGTGGTGTATTTTTGGGCAATGGTCTGAATGGAAAAGCAAAAGAGGGTACAAACCGCTATGATATACAGCATGGACCCATATGTCTCCCTGGATATTTGACTAGGAAACGATTCAAACAAGAGGGCACAAACCAGGGCCAAAAAACCGGTGGTAAGCATTTGGGTTACGGTTAAAACCGCAAGATCCGCCCGCTTCGACCAATGCCCCAGCATTGTTATATGCCCGGCAAAGAAGAATGCGCAGGCCAGGGTCAGAAGATCCCCCAGGTTTATTCCGTTGCCTCCCTTTAGGGTAAGAAAACCGATTCCGATAAGGCATAGTATGGAGGCTATAACCGAATATATATCCAGCCTGTTCCTATACATTATCCAGGCCATAAAGGGTACGATTACCACATTAACCCCCGTCAGGAAAGCCTGTTTACCCGCCGTCGTATAAAGAGCCCCAATGGTTTGAGTGGTAAAGCCCAAAAACAGGAATATGCCTACCAGGATCCCTCCCTTTATATCCTGGATCTTTGCACCCTTTAGTCTCTTAAAATAAAAGAGGGATAGCACCAGGCCGGAAATAACAAACCTGGCAGCAATCAAATAAAAGGGAGCCACGTCATTTACAGCGTCTTTCACCGCTACAAAGCCGCCGCCCCATAAAACAGCCACCAGGGCCAAACCCAGATCTGCAATTATTATCTTCTTGCTCTTTATCTTTGCCAATTCGTCACCCCACGCTGTTGATAAGTAAGTTTAGTTGTATGTAGGATATCATTTCGACTCGATATATTCTTACATTTAATATTCCTGTTGTCAACTACATGGAAAATCGAAGGGCTGCCAATAAACGAAAATTGCATAAAAAATTGGCTGCAAAAGGGCTTGCAGCCAATTGACCTGTTGAAAAGTTTACTCATTTTTTCTTGAGATTATCTATTTCCCGTACCAAGCTATTTAACGGGTTGTATCCGTCTACTTGGCAGGGTTCTCGCAGACCCCCACGAACAGGAGGGCTCCGTTTTGTGACGTGATGCCGTAGATAAAGGGTCGGTCCAGAATCATTTCGGCCCGGTCCTCCGGGAGAGCAGCTCCACAGTAGTCTATCTGGGTAAAGGCGGAAGCCTCAACCCCGTCCTCATCTATGGATATATGGGTATCCTGCCTTATATCGGTTATAAAGGCCATGTGATCTGCGATACCTGAAAAATCAGCATCCCTCTCAAAAGCCGAGTTAACACCAAGGTCCCTGATCACGTCTAGAAGCTTAAGGCTGGTACCGAATTTGAACTTGGGTACCTTCCATACCACCTCTCCGTAAAACTCCTCCCCGCCTTCGAAGGCTTCCCGCATCTGCTCCGGCGATGAAAGGAGGTCATAGGGGGTAATGCCCTCGTCGGGCAGTATAAAGATCATCCTTCCTGCATTCTTAAGCCCCAAAGATGACCTGGTAAAACCGTCCCCACGTGCAAAGCCAGCGGAGCCGAAGGTCTGATTCATAAATCCGGTCTTTACCTCATCACCGTTTGAAAGATGGAAAACATCAACGGCGGTCTTATCCTTATTAAACCTGTCAATCCATTGGTCATAGAAGTAGATGGTATTGATGATGCTGATGATCTGATCCCTGTCAAATTCAAAGGATGGATTCAAGGTGCCATTGGTATT
>JBMNUR010000379.1:0-3153 GCA_050946395.1 Peptococcales bacterium | reverse complement strand
ATTATGTGTTAGGCTTAGAAGTAGTACTACCTAATGGGCAAATTTTAGATATTGGTGCTCGGACTATGAAGAGTGTGGCCGGATATGATTTGACTCGGCTTTTTGTGGGGTCAGAGGGAACTTTGGGGGTTATTACCAAAATTATTGTCAAACTAATCCCCCTACCGGAAGCGAAAAAAACTATGCTAGCTGTTTTCGATGATTTATATAAAGCCTCAGAAACGGTGGCTCAAGTTTTTATGGCAGGAATCGTGCCTACCACTTTAGAGCTTCTTGATAATATCTACATTAGAAATATTGAAGAATACGCCAAGGTAGGCTTGCCTGTTGATGCGGAAGCTGTACTTTTAATTGAAGTTGATGGTGATGCTCTGGTTTTAGATAAACAAATTAATACAATCTCTAAAATTTGCAAAGAACAAGGGGCTCAAGAGGTTAAAGTAGCTCAAAACGAGAAAGAAGCAGATGATCTGTGGGTAGCAAGAAGAGCAGCTTTTGCTTCTGTATCCAGAGTAAAACCTACAATTATTGGTGAAGACTGTACTGTTCCCCGGGATAAAATTCCTGAGGTGGTACAAAAAATTAGAGATATCTCCAAAAAGTATGATGTAATTATCGCCATTTTAGGTCATGCGGGAGACGGAAATCTCCATGCTACCCTTTTGGCTGATGAAAGAGATAAGGAAGAAATGGAACGAGTGGACAAAGCCGCAGAAGAAATCTTTAAAGCCACAATCGAAGCCAAAGGCACTTTAACTGGAGAACACGGTATTGGGAGGGTAAAAAGTAAATACCTTCATTTAGAAGTAGGCCAAGAGGGTTTAGAGTTGATGCGGACCATAAAAAGGGCAATTGATCCTAATAATATCCTAAATCCTGGTCCACTGTTAGGAGAGTGATTAACTTGCAATGGCAACAATTAGAAAAAGAAGTGGTTCGTTGTATCAAATGTGGTGCCTGTCAGACCGTTTGCCCTATTTTTAAAGAATTGGAGTCGGAATCTACCGTTGCCAGAGGTAAAGTAAACTTAATTAAAGCTGTTATCAATGGAGATGTTGAGCCCGGTGAAAACTTCAGTGAAAGAATGTCCTGGTGTCTTGCTTGTAAAGCCTGTGTAGAAAACTGCCCAAGTGGTGTAAAAGTGGATCATCTAGTAATAAATGCCCGACAAAAGCTAGTAGAGGATAATGGGTTACCCCTTATAAAGAAATTAATTTTTCGCTTTGGTTTAAAAAATCGTCGTTTGTTTGACCTTGGTTTAAATATGGGTTCAGTTTTTCAAAAAATATTATTTAGAACTGCCCCTAACGGTCAAGGGATGTTGCCTCGGTTACCTATGGGATTAGATAAGAGACGAATCATAACACCTTTGGCTAGTAAAAATTTTACTAATCGTTCTCCGGAAAAAATTATGGTACCTGATGCAAAACAAACAGTAGCTTTTTTCACCGGATGTATGATTAATTATGTCAACACGGAAATCGGTGATGCGGTAGTAAAACTATTAAAAAACAATGGGGCTAATATCATAGTTCCTAAAAATCAACATTGTTGTGGAACGCCTGCTTATGTAAATGGTGATATTGAAACAGCAAAAGAACTAGCCAAAGCAGTGGTTAATACTTTTGCAAAATTAGAAGTAGATTATATTATTACTGCTTGTGGTTCTTGTGGTTTGGCTTTACGGCAAGAAAACTTGGAAATTCTTAAAAATGAACCTCGATATTTAGAAAAGGCTGAAAAAGTTGCCGCTAAAACTTTAGATATTACTGAATTTTTAATGCAAAAGGGACTACAAGGTAATCTTAAGAAAGTTGATAAAGTGGTTACTTACCATGAATCTTGTCACTTAGGTCGTGGCCTCAAGGTTAGAAAACAGCCCCGGGAACTTATGCAAAGTGTTCCTGGTGTCCAATTAAGAGAAATGAAAGATCCGGGTCGCTGCTGTGGAGCAGCAGGGAGCTTTAGTTTAAGTCATTACGATTTATCCATGAAAATAAACAAACATAAGACCGATGATATCGTTGCAACTGGTGCAGATGCTTTAATTACAGGTTGTGGTGTCTGCATGATGCATATTAAAGATGGACTTAATCAAAATAACAAGGGTCAGATTAAAGTAATGCATACCGCAGAATTACTGGCCCAGGCCTACGAGAACTAGTCAGTATGATATTCTAGTCTATAGTCTATAGTCGATGACGATTAGTTTAAAACAGTCTGCTTTGAGGGTCAACCTGAGGGAGGTAAACGGTCGGTACTAGCATTTTTGTCATTGCGAGCCGTTAGGCGTGGCAATCTAGATTGCTTCGTCGCTATCGCTTCTCGCAATGACCCGATGGGGAATCTTTGGTAGCAATTAACGTGAAGTAGAGTTTATCAAGGTTTCGCAAATAGTAGGGAACGACCTTTGTGTCGTTATCCTTGAAAGGAAGGATTTTAAAGGTGAATAAATATTCTGTATTGTATGGTAAAAGAGAAGAACAATTCCAATTGTCCGCTAGTTGTAATGTGAATTTTATTCAGGCGAAATCTACCCAACCTTTAGTTGATTACCAGGAAGAAATTTTGGAGGCTTTAAAAAATCCCATAAACTCTCCTTCTTTTTATGAACTATTTAACAAAGGTGAAAAGGTAGTCATTATTGTCAGTGATTATACAAGAGCATCCTATAATTTTTATAAATTCATTCCCATTCTTCTTGATGAATTAAATAAGCAGGGTATTTCCGATCAGAACATTATTATTATCATGTCTACCGGTGACCACCGAGCCCAGACCCGAGAACAACATCTTTTAGTTTTAGGTGAGGCAGTATTAAATAGGGTTAAGGTATATGACCATGATTGTCTGGCGGAAGATTTAGTTGACCTAGGTACTACTTCCCGGGGAACTCGTGTTCTTATGAATCGGATGGTTATGGAGGCTGATAAAGTAATTGTTACCGGTGGTATATGTTATCATTTATTAGCCGGTTTTGGCGGTGGGCGAAAGAGTATTGCACCTGGAGTCAGCGGGTATCAGACCATTCAGGAAAACCATGGTTTGGCCCTAAAACTACAGGAAGGAGAACATATTGGCTGTGGGTCATTGGATGAGAATCCTGTTAATTTAGATATGCAGGAAATTACTCAAATGGTTAAACCTGATTTT
>JBMNUR010000378.1:0-3156 GCA_050946395.1 Peptococcales bacterium | reverse complement strand
AATTTTTTCAAGAACAAGTCGATCCCCACGGGGCAGTTTTTGATATTCCCGATCAGGAATTAGATCAACTATATAACTTTTAATAGGTGATACCTATGCATGTAGAAGTAAGACTTTTTGCTACTCTACGGGACCTGTTCCCTCCAGAAAAGCGAGGCATAGACATTATTCAGTTAGAGAAAGGTAGTACAATTAGTGATCTTATTAATCATATAAAAATTCCTCAAGATACACCATTAATTATTATGGTTAATGGCAGACGGCAGCTAGAGGATGTGGAATTAAAAGATGGTGACCGAATAGGAATCTTCCCACCTGTTGGGGGCGGGTAAAGAATTGAGAAAAAAGGTGTTTCTAGCCTGAAACACCTTTTTAATATAATTAAAGTTTATCAAATTAATACACTGAGTAACCTAAGAGCCCCATAAATAAAATTTATACAATGTAACCTATGTTACAAATTATATAAACAAAAAGTACTACAATGAGATTACTAAATATATTACTTTTGGTAATTACCCGGGTAAAGTGTGAAAAGAAAAACAAATTAGTTTATTGACTTTACTAATTAACATTCCTAATCAAAAGGAGGATTTTTAACATGCAGACTAATCTTCAGACAACTACCGCGGCTATGGACAACAAAACTAAAATAATGTGGGCTATTGCCGTCATTCTTCCACTTATGATTATGCTTATTCCTACAAATGAGTCATTTACGCCAGAGATTCGGATATTTTTAGCATCCACCCTTTGGGGTGTGTTAATGTTTGCTTTTGAGGTATTAGATAATACCATTACCGCATTGGTATTACCTTTTACTTATGTAATTTTTAAACTTGCTCCAATGAATGTAGTTTTTTCGCCTTGGACTCAAACTATTCCCTGGATGGTACTAGGTGGTTTATTATTAGCCAATATTCTTGAAAGAATAGGACTTCTCAAAAGAATGGCTTATTGGTGTATCGTAAAAACAGGTGGTACCTATAACGGAATCATTTATGGTTTAATATTTGCGGGAATCCTGATAAATTTTGCTAAACCGGGTAGTTCTCCTGTAGCAATAGCGGCATTAACCTACGGAATTTGTAAAGCTTTTAATTTGGGAAAATCCAAGGCTGCCTGCGGTATTATGATTGCCGGTGCTGTTGGGACACTGGTACCAGGCTTTTTCATCTATACACCAGGTAACTTAGGAGTAATGCTAGGAACAGCTTCTTCTGTACAACCATTACCAATTTCTTTTGTTGAGTATTTTATGCAGAATGTTGTTTTTATTCCACTCATTTTTATTCTTGGCTTTATGATTACTAAGGTAATGAAACCGGAAGTAAATATTGATGGGAAAGATTATTTTGTGGAACAACAAAAATCATTGGGTAAAATGTCTAATGACGAGAAGAAAACCTGTTTTATTCTGGTAGTGTTAGTTACTTATCTTCTGACCACTAATATACACAAAATGGATATGGCCTATGGTTTCGTCATTCTCCCGGCTTTGTTATTTTTCCCGGGCTTAAAAGTTGGTAAAAAAGAAGATATTCAAAGGGTCAATTATGCTTTTATGATTTTTATAGCTAGTTGTATGAGTATTGGGGCAGTAGCAACTAAACTAGGCTTAGGTCAACTAATTTCAAACGCGGTACTTCCCATTATGGAAAATGCAAATTCCTTCACATTAATCGGCATTGTTTGGTTATTAGCGGTATCAGTAAACTTTTTATTAACACCACTTGCTGCTATGGCTACACTTGGTGCTCCCATGGCACAAATTGCCTTGGATTTAGGGATTAGTCCATATCCGTTGATGTACGCATTCTTCCAGGGATTAGATCAACTTATATTGCCATATGAATATGCCCTTTACCTGATTTTCTTTTCCTTTGGCTTAATTCACCTAAAGGATTTTATGAAAGTATTTGCTTGGAAGATGTTAATTTGTGGTGTATATCTAATGGCTATCGGAGTACCCTACTGGATCTTCATTGGATTATTATAGAATTGAATATACCAAAATTGTGAGTAAAGGGAAATTTGCCCCTTTACTCTTTTTTATTATAAAAAACATTAAATGTAATCTTTGCTACATTCTTTATAGTGATTATAAGTTATGTTAATGTTATGAAATTATATAAAAAGGAAGGTTGGTTGAGTTAATTGAACAAAGCTCTTCTCAAAATAGTTGTGCTTTCCGTATCTTTAATTCCTATGTCCGTTATGGCAGTATCCTCAGCACTTGCAGACATTAGTATGGCTTTTCCAGATGCAAGTCAAAATACAATCACCCTAATAATTTCTTTACCCTCCTTATTAATGATTCCCTTTGCTTTATTGTGTGGAAAGATTTCAAATAAAATGAGCAGGCGAAGTCTTCTTTTTATGTCTTTATTTTTATTTTTTGTCGGTGGAGTTGGTCCGGCTTTCGTGAATGATTTAACTAGTATTCTTATTTTTAGAGGTATTCTAGGTATAGCCATGGGATTTATTATGCCCATTGCTTCGGGTTTGATCGCAGATTTTTATGAGGGTAGCGAAAGAGCTTTAATGATGGGTTGGCAGAGCGCGGTGATTAATATCGGTGCCATTGTTTCTAGTTTAATTGCAGGATTCTTATGTACAATTAACTGGAATTATTCATTTTTAGTATATTTCATGACTCTTTTCGTACTTTTGCTAACCTTTTTTAAACTTCCTGAACCACAAATTCAAAAGACGGAAATTAAAAAAGAAAATCAAAAGTTGGGCTTACCTGTGTATGTTATTTCTCTTTTAGCCTTATGCTATGTTTTACTTAACTTTACGTTTTTTACTGATATAGCTATGGTCATAACTGGTGAAAATTTAGGTGACGCTGCAGCTGCAGGAGTTGCTTTGACAATAATGACTGTGGGAGGCCTTATTGCAGGTCTAATTTTCGGAAAAGTAAATGATTTTCTTAAGGATTTCACCGTTGTTTTGGGAGTTGGCTTGACAGGAGCAGGTTTTCTTTTAATGAGTTATCCTATGGGGTATAATGCCATTCTTTTAGAATCTCTTATTATTGGAATAGGTTTTGGGACCACTATGCCCTGGATTATGACCAGGGTTGCAAGTCTGGTGCCTCAAGACCAGGCTTTGTACGCTTTATCTATAGTTTCCAGTTTTCTTAGTTTAGGC
>JBMNUR010000377.1:0-3163 GCA_050946395.1 Peptococcales bacterium | reverse complement strand
CGGAGCTATTTTACCTTTTTTGCAGCCCTTCTCCGGGTTATAAATATAGCCGCAGTTTTGCATTTGACATTGCCATAACTTTTGTTCATTACTCATAACACAGATTCTCCTTTTATCGCATTTTCCCATTCAAATAACTATATACCCACTATTAATACATTTAAAAAGAGGTAAAGTGATAATAAATGTCGTGCCTTTGCCTAATTCACTGTGGACATCAATTTGGCCTTGGTGAGCCTCAATGATATGTTTGACAATACTAAGACCCAAACCCGTTCCCCTTATTTCTCTAGTTCTGGCTTTATCAACCCGGTAGAACCTCTCGAAAATCCTGAGTAAATCCTCTTGGGAAATTCCTATACCCGTATCCGTAATACTAATAACAACATTATTATCTCCGCCCTTAGCAACAGTTATCTTGACCGTGCCCTCCCGGGGCGTATACTTAATAGCATTATCTATAAGATTATAAAAGGCTCTGCTTAACATCTCCACATTGGCTGAAATTTTCGGAAGTTGTTCACTTGCTTCTATCGAGATTTTTATTTTTTCCTCTTTTTCCGGTAAATCAAAATAAGCAACACATACTCTTAATAATTCTAAAATATCGGTAGGTACTTTTTCTATCTCCCGGCTTTTCGACTCAATTTGGGAAAGGTCCAAAAGGTCCTTAAGGAGCTCAGTAAGCCGCCCTGCCTCTTTATCAATAATATCGATAAACCTCCGGGCTACCTGTTCATCCTCCAAAGCTCCGTCTAGAAGGGTCTCCGAAAAACCCTTAATAGATGCTACAGGTGTCCGTAATTCATGGGAGGCATTAGCAACAAAATCGGATTTCATTTTTTCAATTCTACGTAAAGCGGTAATATCATGGAAGACTATTACTATCTGTTCAATATCCCCGTCACGAATAATTGGAGCGGTATAAGCTTTAAGGGTAAACTCCATAGGATATAACGTAGAAAATTCGCAGGTCATAGGTTGATAAACTAGTTTGTTCAACACCTGATCAATGTGCTCTACTAAACTAAAGTTCCTAATTACCCGATAATAAGGCCTGCCGATGACCTTTTCCTCCTTAATGGCAAAAATTCTTTCAGCATGGGGATTAATAACCTGAATAAGCCTGTTGCGGTCAACCACCATTACTCCGCTGGCCATGTGCTTAAGAACAGCCTCCAACCTTTGTTTACCGGCAATAGTTTCATTTATTTGGGTTTTAAGAGAAGCAGTCATCTCGTTAATGCTTCTGCTTAACAGGGCCAGTTCATAATTAGAGGAAATTAGTACCTTTTGTTCCAAATCCCCCTGGGCAATTTCATGGGCGGCTTTACTTATTTCTTCAATAGGCCTGGTAAAGGTCCTTGCCAACCAAATACTTAAAAGAAGAGCAATGAAAGAAGCTAACAAGCCGCCGACAAAAAGGGTTTCTCTAAAGATAGCCAAAGTCTCCTGAATGCTTAAAATAGGTACGGCTAGCCTAATAACAGCCTTTGCCTCTCCCTGGTCAATCAAAGGCAGCGCAATATAAAGATGGCTAATATTTAAAGTAGTACTATACCGAGTAGTTTTTCCAATCTTTCCTGCCAAAGCAGTTTTAAACTCCGGCCTATCCCTATGGTTCTCCATAGAAACAATGGGCTCATGAGTTTCTCCTAATACCTCCCCATTCCTTTTTATCACAGTAATCCTGGAATCGATTTGTTGACCTATTTCTTTTATTAGTCTATCTATTTCAGAGGTATTAGCCTCTAAAATAGGTTTTTCTAAAATTTGAACAACCAGTCGGGCGTTTTTAATCAGTTCATTTTCTACCTGCCGAAGATAATTATTTTGTAATGGGCCCGATATAGCAAAAGCTAAAATAGTTAGAGATAAAACTATTAACAAGAGGTAGGTTAAAAGTAATTTTGTTCTGATACGAATTTGCAAAAAAATCCCTCCTACCCTTCATTTACCTTGCCAACCTTCCTAAAATTTTTCCCCAAACCTATATCCTACTCCCCGAACAGTTTCAATTAAGTCTTCCTCTAATTTTTGGCGTATGTGTCTGATATGGACATCGACGGTTCGGCTATCCCCTAAATAATCATAACCCCAAATCTGTTCTAAAAGATAATCTCTGGTAAAAACCTTTCCGGGCCGGGAGGCTAAAAGAAATAATAGTTGAAATTCTTTATAGGTAAGAGCAACCTTTTCTCCGTTTAATAGTACTTCATAAGTTTCCGAATTAATCATTAATTTACCTCTTGCCAAAATTTCCTCTTCATCCATTGGGGTATTCCGGGTTCTCCGTAACAATGCTTTTACACGGGCAATAATCTCCCGGGTACTAAAGGGCTTGGTAACATAATCATCAGCCCCCATTTCCAACCCTAAAACCCGGTCTAACTCTTCGCCTTTGGCCGTTAAGATGATTATTGGAATGTGGGCCAACTCCTTTTTACTTCTTATTATTCTACAAATTTCTAAGCCATCTCTATAAGGAAGCATTAAATCCAAGATAACTAAATCCGGCCACTTTGTTTCTATTATTTCCAAACCAATTTGGCCATCTTCAGCGGTCTTAACCTCATAGCCTTCCTTTTTTAAGTTATATTGCAAAAGTTCCCTAATGTTGGGGTCATCCTCAACAACTAAGATTTTGGTCAAAAATATGCACCCCTTTTGCTTTCATACTCATTCCGCTATCATTCTTCCAGGTTTTTGTTTATTTAAAAAACCTTTAACTTATTCTTGATTATATACCATGGAAAGGCAATTTAATATAAAACCACTATCAAACATTTACTTTTTTTGCATTTAATTAGCGAAACAGTGAGGGGTGCCTTTATGGCACCCCTCTATATAAATTGGAGTGGAGAAAAAATTAATTTATTTCACTATGCAGCTTTTGCAAAATTTCTATTCCCTTTAAGCAAGATATTATAAGCTACACTATGACAAATTTCCAAGGAATAAAATATATCAACAACCAGAGAAGCTTCTTCTAAAAGATAACTCTCATATCTTTCTTTTATGAAAGCTTCTATATCACATATATCCTCTTTAATCGGAACCTTATTTATTATGGATATTAATAACCTGTGCAACATGGATTCATACTGAAAATGCTGCCATAAATTATCAAGTAATCGCTCACAATTATGAGCTTGGCAAAAAT
>JBMNUR010000376.1:0-3169 GCA_050946395.1 Peptococcales bacterium | reverse complement strand
TGGACAGGTTCAATGTCGCTACGGCGGCCGCGCAACGGAAGGGCTTGATGGTAGCCGTATTTTTCCTTGATTTGGACAACTTTAAGACAATAAATGATACCATGGGTCACTCTTCAGGTGATAAACTGCTTATGAAAGTGGCCGAGGAACTCAGGCTTAAATTAAGGAGATGCGATACAATAGCTCGTCTCGGCGGCGACGAGTTTATAATATTGCAGACTAATATCAGGGATTTGAAAGAGGTATACCGCTTTGCAGCCAGGCTGCTTGAAACTTTCAGGCGTCCATGGACTTTAAATGAACGCGAATTCTATGTGACATCAAGCATAGGGATATCCATATATCCCGACGACGGGACGGATCTGCAGGAATTGATGAAAAATGCCGATGCGGCAATGTACCACGCAAAAGAAACGGGCAAAAACAATTTCAAGGTATATACACAGGAATTGAATTTGCATATAATGAGGCGGATGGAGATTGAAAACCAACTGAGAAAAGCGGCGGAAAAGAATGAATTTGTACTGTACTACCAGCCCCAGATAGAGCTAAAGACGGGGAAGGTAGTAAGCGTCGAGGCTTTACTCAGGTGGTCGAATCCTATAATGGGCTGGATCTTGCCCGATTCTTTCATCCATGTTGCCGAGGAAATAGGCTTGATAAACAACATAGGGGAGTGGGTTCTCCGGACGGCGTGCAGGCAGCTGTCAGACTGGCATTCAAAAGGTTTTAACGATTTAAAAGTATCCATAAACCTCTCGGTAAGACAGTTTCAGCAGCCAAACCTGGTAAAGTTGGTTACGGAAATCGCGGAAGAAACCGGAATAAAGCCCGAATGGCTGGAGCTGGAAGTTACCGAAAGCCTTGCGATGCAAGACCTTGATCATACCATAAGCGTCCTGGAAAAGTTTAGGGAAATGGGTATCGGCATTTCTCTCGACGATTTCGGAAAAGGCTATTCGTCATTGAACTATTTGAAAATCATGCCCATTAACAATCTGAAGATCGATAAAACCTTTATCCACGGTATCGCAAGCAATACAAAGCAGGCAAAAATCGCAAAATCGCTGATATCGCTGGCCCACAACATGAACCTTACCGTTACGGCGGAAGGCGTTGAAAACACTGCCCAGCTTGATTTCCTTATAAAAGAGGGATGCGACATTGTGCAAGGGTACCTGTTCAGCAAGCCAAAACCGGCAAATGAACTGGATTTGAGCACACATGAAGCATTCCTTGGGAAGAATGCCCGCGTAAAAGGCGGGTGACGGCATGACCGGCAGCCCCGGTATCAGTATTTGCTGTCAACAAACCACTTGTCTTCTTCCAGCCACAGGTAGGTATATTTGCCTCTTATTCTGCACCTGTATCTTATTCCATGGCCGCCGGCCTTAAGCGATGCAGCGCGCCTTATATCCGTAACCTTGTCGATTTCGAAGCTTCTTCCGTCTTCCCATTTTATGGACAGGGGAATCTTTTTGCCGTCCCTGGTAAACCTGGCGATAACTTCAACATAAACTTTTGCCATGTTTTTCACCTCGATTATTTAAAAAAGGACACGGGATGAATTACATTTTCTTCAACCGGGTTTGCGTTGAGCCCGCCGCTTTTTAAGAGCATGGCGCGCTGTACCGAGTAATGCCCGAAGCGCGTGCGGATCCCGTCTATACAGTGTTCGAGCCGTTCTCTCCGGAGCAGTTTTTGATTGTCAAAGAAGGACAATTGACCCAGGCGGTCCGCCGGTATGACGCTGCTTACCCTGACGCCAAGCGTTCTTATCGTTTTGGACCAGTCCCATGATTTTGCGAATATTTCAAGCGCCTTTTCCGCGATTACCGATGAGGTATAAGTATAATGCGAAAGCTGGCCCTGGCGTTCAATAAATGAAAGGTCGCTCGAACGGATGTACACCTGGACGGTTTTTCCCTTGAGACGATGTCTCCGCAGCCTTTCCGCCACGCTGTCCGCGAGAACGTAGGTAAGGATTTTGACGTCTTCATCGGTGCATAAATCGCGGGGAGTGGTAAGCGAATTGCCGACACCCTTGATACAAGGCTGAAAATCCAGTCTTGTCACGGGCGACTCGTCGTACCCGTTGGCAAAGACCCAGAGAATCCTTCCCCACTGTCCGAAATGCTCTTCAAGAAATCTCGGCGGAGTGTTGGCCAGGTCGCCTATCGTGCATATCCCGATATCCATAAGCTTTCTGCGGGTGGCGGGACCCACGTAAATCATATCGTCCGCCGGAAGACTCCACGCTATTTCCTTGTAGTTATCCACGCTTATCACCGTGGTGGCGTCAGGCTTCTTCAAATCGGAGGCGAGTTTTGCAAATACCTTGTTGAAGCTGACGCCGACCGAGGCGGTGAGGCCAAGTTCGTATTTAATGCGTTTACGCAGTTCATCAGCTATTTGTTTCCCCGAACCGAACAATTTGACGCTTTCCGTAACGTCAAGCCAATTTTCGTCTATGCCGAAAGCCTCTACCAGGTTGGTATAGTCTTCGTAAATTTTCCGGGCCATTATCGAAAACTTCAGGTACTGCATGTAGTTGGGCCTCACCACCACGAGCCCCGGGCACTTGGACATGGCTTCCCGGACGGTGTCCCCCGCCGATATGCCGAATTTCTTTGCAATATTGTTCTTGGCAAGCACGATCCCATGCCTGGTTGACTGCGAACCGCATACGGCCACGGGACGGTCGCGTATTTCCGGGTTGTAAAGGCATTCAACGCTGGCATAAAAATTATTAAGATCACTGTGCAAGATAACTCTTTCCATAAATATTTCACCCTCGCGTGTCCGTTTTTTGCCGCATAAAGCCGATATGCGCATAAATAGTATATGCGCATGCGCCGAACATATGTTCTATTTTATTATAAATCCCATAGGCGGGAATGTAAAGGGGTAGATTCATGGAAATAATGAACATGCCGGATGGATGACACGGAAGAAGACCGTACCTTATAAAGCGGCCTGCCCCCTCAAGATAGGGAGCAGGCCGTCGTGCCGCCGTGGAGATATCATTTGCCCGGCTGCAAAATCGTTTATTTTGTAGTTGTCAGGAAATTAACCAGGCGTACGGCTATCGCTGCAATTTGTGCGCGCGTGAGCAGCGCATCCGGGCTCATCGTGCTGTAATCCTCACCCGTATATGTTCCCACGAGTA
>JBMNUR010000375.1:0-3185 GCA_050946395.1 Peptococcales bacterium | reverse complement strand
GCTGCGAAGGTCATTCCAGATTTAATATTAGTTTGAACTTGATTAATTCCGGGAAGTACATACTCCACCGGATCTTCGATTGTAATAATATTTTTATTAATATTTTGTATTTCATTAAGTGCGGCATATAAAGTAGTAGTTTTTCCACTACCGGTAGGACCGGTAACCAAAATCATACCATGAGGAAACCGTAAGAGTTTATTAAATTTTTCGTATTGACACAGTGTAAAACCCAATTGATTTAGATAGATTAGTTTTTGTTCTTTATCTAAGATTCGTAGTACTAATTTTTCACCAAATATAGTAGGTAATGATGAAACCCGTAAATCTATTTTTTTTGTACCTGTTTTAAATTGGCATCTACCATCTTGAGGTAAGCGTTTTTCGGCAATATCCATATCAGCCATCAGCTTAATTCGTGAAATTAAAGGTGGCTGTACTTTACGTGGTAAATTAAGTGTTTCCTGGAGCAATCCATCAATTCTAAATCGAATTTTCAAGCTATCTTCAGATGGTTCAATATGAATATCACTGGCACCGGAATTTACGGCCTGATTAATAATACCATTTACTGCTGCGATAACCGGTGCATCATCATCAGTAATTAGAATGTCAGTTTCAAAGGTTAAATTATCAAAATAATCATTTTCGGATTCTAAGTCATCGATGGCAGCGGAAACTTCTTGGGAAAAACCAAAAAATCTACCAATGACAGCTTCGATATCAGTCTCTGTTGCAATACTAGGGATAACATTTTTTCCAGTAGATAAAACTATATCATCAATAGCCATAAAATCAAGAGGATCCACCATGGCCAAATAAATATTATTTCCCTCTATTTTATAGGGGAATATTTGGTGTCTGCGGATTAATTCTTCTGATATGGATTGAACAATTTCCCGATTTAAAGAATAATTATTTAAGTTTACAGAAGAAATGCCAAGCTGTGATTCTAAAGTTTCTAGGATTTTTCCTTCGGTAACGATTCCCTGTTCAATTAATACTTGGCCTAATTTTTTATCTGTTCCTTTTTGTTTTTTTAACGCTTCTTCAAGCTGAGCTAAGGTAATTACACCACTATCTACTAGCATATCACCAAGTTTTTTATGTTTTTTCATATAATCTCTCCATTTGAAACAATACTTCATTAAGTCTTTTCATGCACTTTTTCGCTTAATTTGTCTAAATTCCTGCTTTACTAGAAAATATATCTTAATAATTCATCTAAAAAAGAAAAAATACCGATTTTTTCGGTATTTTTATCCGTTATTATTCTTTACAGCTTTTGGGAGTTTAAGAATTTCAAGATTTTATTAATAATCTCTTCAAAATCCATGTTTGAAGTATCCACTGTAAAATCCGCACATTGGTAAAGTTCTCTTCTTTCTTCTAAAAGTGCAAGTATTGTTTCATATGTATCACCTTTTTTCAAGAGAGGTCGATTATTATTGCGCCTTTTTACCCTTTCATAAATAACTTCCGGTTTGGCAGACAAACAAATTAGATAACCTGTACTTCGTAGAAGCTCAATATTTTCAGGGTTTAATACTATCCCTCCCCCTGTTGCAATTACGGCATTGCGTTTACTTGCTAATTTTTGAATCATTAGTGTTTCTTCAGATCTAAATCGTATTTCACCATGTTTTTTAAAAAGTCTTGAAATTGACATTCCAGTAACTTTTTCTATCTCTTGATCGCTATCAAAAAAATCCATATTTAAAATTCCAGCTAATCTTTTACCCACTGCGGTCTTTCCTGTACCCATAAAACCAATTAAAATAATATTAGAGTTTTTCTTCAAAATTTTCCACCTGCCTATTTTTATGTCAATCCTATTTCCAATACGATAACCTAAAAAAATACTGCTGTTTACAGCAGTTTTATTCTTCTGCTAAATGACGGGTGCTAAGACGTTGTTTTAAAATATCGACAATGCTCTTACTCTGTTCCTCTGCAAGTTGAGCCGCAATTTGGTTCTTTTCCCTACGTAATAATTCCACTTGTTGAGAAAGTTTTCTACTGTCTTCCTGTGTCTTTTGTAATTCTTTCATAATTGATGATAACATATATACGACAGTTGTTTTAAAATTATGCTCAATTCCTAAGGGGTCCGCAATAGTATTATCCAAGTCTAAACGCCTTTTTGCACCTTTTATGGTATATTGTTCTGTATGAAGTAATTCCTTTATTTTGGATAATACCTCCAACTGTCGTTGGGAATATCTTTTTCTTTGACCTTTTTGAACATCTAAACTAAGATATTCTTCAAACTCCTTTTCCCAAAAACGCAAGGTGCTTTCTTCCACCTGCAAAATATTACTTACTTCTCTAACAGTTAATCGACTTGACATGAGAAAGCCTCCTTTCAACATATGCTATATTTTTCCATAAAAGGAGGCATTTTCCTCTATTTTTTTTCCTATTTTTTTTGCGTTTTTTTTACAAAATGCTTCATTAAGCCAGAGGATAATACTATTTTTCAAAGAATTTTTAAATATGGAAAAGTTATCTATATCTAAATTATACTAGATGGGGTGTGTCATATTAACTCGAAAACTGCCACCTAGTTTTTTAAATTTTTTAAGACCCGTCTTTCTAAAATACGGACTAGTTTTGTCCCTATAAATTCTCGTTTACTTCGTGGGGTTACTAAAATAGTAGTTAACCCTAACCTTTTCCCTCCAAGCACATCAGTAAATAGTTGATCACCGATGACTACTGTATTTTGAGGTAAGGTATTTAAGATTTCCATTGCTTGAATAAAAGCTTTTTTTCTTGGTTTTTGAGCATTAGCAACAAAGGGTATTTCTAAACTTTTAATAGTAGACTCAATTCTATAAGAGCTACTATTAGAAACAACACAAAACCTTAAACCAGATTTGTTTAGCGTTTTTAGCCATTCACCAATTTCCTGGGGTATAAAACGGCAATTCCAGTTTGTTAATGTGTTATCCAGATCAATAATAATTCCCTTAATACCTTTATTTTCAAGAAATATAAAAGGTATATCTGTTACAGAACTTACCATTAGATCAGGTCTAATTTTCTCTAACAATGTCCTCCCCCTAGTACCCAGAAGTTAAAGGCAATTATATCATAGATAGGATAATAGTACTAGTTTGGATAACTAAAAATTGTGTTTATTCTGTGATAATGTCACCTCGTAGTTATTCCGATAAAATGTC
>JBMNUR010000374.1:0-3195 GCA_050946395.1 Peptococcales bacterium | reverse complement strand
TTAAAGCATGTTTCAGTAATGATGATTAGCCTATTTTGCAACTTAATATACTAACATCCAACCTGACCACACAACCTCGGTAAAATTAAAAAACATCCAAATCGACCACTCATCAACCCCCGACATCTATCCTGACCACTCGTCAGACACTTACATCTAAATCGCTTTGTCACAAGGAAATTTGCTTGTTTTGACCTGTTCCCTCGAAGCAAAAATCAAGCAATTTCTGAGTGGTGGTTTTTATGGTAAGAACCTTGAAATGCCCTTATATCAAGCCCTTTTTCACACTTACTTCTCTACCCTTGTTATCAATACCACCGTCTCCACGTGCAACGAGCGGGGTGGATTGATGTCTATGCGCCATTTTTCTCTCATGTTAATATTTCCCATAATAAAGCAAAAAGCCTTGAGTTACAAGGATTTGGTAAACCTTGCTATTTTAATCTCGACATCAATAACACACACTCGATGTTGAGTTGATGGAATTGAGGTCATTTGATCTTGCCCGTTCTCGGGAACATATCTATGCTTGTTCTACGTAAATATAGTAGGATTTACTTATAGTATTATTGACATTACCGGTAACTAACTCTTTTTCATTAATATCATTTTTTAGGTCATCTTGTTCAGTTTTCATTGCTTACTCCAATTCACCAATAATTTTCCTTCTTAGTTCCTTGATGGATGGTCTATATTTGCCTGTAGTGTCAATATAAAATTTTGGCACGTCAAGCCGGGGTTCATCGTAAGGACTCACACTCAGCTCAATTCCCTTTCTAGCCATGTCGACTCCCTTGTCACCATGGAAGTACTCCCTAAGCGTGTTGTCCAGCCCCCGCTTAATAAACCTGTCGAGCGCAACTTTATCGTCAACCTTGCAGATCAATAGATATATCCGCGCCTTTCTCATGAACCGTTCAAGCCTAGTCGACCATACCTTATGTTGAAATGCTGCTTCAGCGATTACAGACACATTATTTAATATCAAGCCCATGAGCGTATCAAAGAAAATTTCAGTAGCTATTTTATTGGCTTCTTCTGGAAGCTCAGTATGTCTTTTGCCGAAAGTATGCACATACCCTTCCTTTATCTGATCCCGACTGATTACTGGCATAAAAAATTCATTGCTAAGCTCTTTGGCGAACGTTGTTTTCCCCGCTCCCGGTCTTCCTGTTATCACTAATAAATATGGCTTGTTCATATATTTCACCCCTTCGTGTAAAATGGAAGGTTTATTTACTTAAATTGAGCCCTGTGTAAACCTTATGATAATAGAGCAAGACCTCCTAAGAAAACCATTTAAGGAGGTCTTTTTTGTTTTACATCCAACCTGACCACACAACCTCAAAAACTTCCGAAAAAACATCTAATCTGACCACTCGCCAACGCTGACATCTAACCTGACCACTTAACTATCAAATACTGCCATTATAGACTTGTTTCCGCGGAGCGAAAAAACCTCGTTTTCGGCTGATGGGTTTCATACCCATGTGTGCTAAAAGCATTGATATATAAGGGTTTTAGGCTCTCTCACTCTTTTGTCTTTGATGTCTAAGGGCTATTTTTTATAGTATCTGTCCGTGGGAACATGTCAATGGGTTTTTCGGACATTTTTGAAAAATCGTCGTTCAAGGGAACATATCAATATTAGGCAATTGAGTAACGAGCAAAACATTCAATATACCCCATTTGATATACTTCCAATCTACCGCGATAAAGGATTGACATAGATCTCGGCAGCAGATCGGTTATCCAGATATTTGCTTCATTCAACAGGCTTCAGTTGTAATATGTATCCTACTTTTTATATGCAATTGCATCAATCTGTGCGTGAAGGCCTTCTGGACCACCAAAATGTGCAAAATCTGTTTGGATGGTTTTTCTTGCGGGATATTTACCTGCGAAACGTTCTCTAAAAACCTTTTCCATGATAGGTATATTCCATGCGTCTCTTAATAAAACATCTACCTTAACCACTGATTCTAATGTCAAACCAATCTCTTTTAAATGATGTTCCATATCATCTAATGCACCATGTATCTGCGCTTCAACAGATTGTCCAACATTTCCTACACAGAAATTTAAAAACACAAAATCTCCAGCCTCTACCATTTCTGACCAAGCGTTTTCTTCGTTTACATGATATCTTTTAATATTAGCCATAGTTCATTTCCTCCGTTACTTTATTTTATAGGTTAATTTTAACAGAAAAACTACGACAGCAGTATGTCATAGTTTTTGATACAGAGAAACTATTTTTTTCGCCGATTCAAGTACACGATTCTTGATATGCTCTGGTGCTTTAATCTCAATCCCATCACCAAGCGATAACAGCATTCCAAACCATAAGTGCTCATTTTCGATGACATACAGTTTCATATCACAATCGTTATTTTCATATTCACAAGTAATTTTACCGTTAAGATACTCAATTGCCTTGGCACGCGCCTCCGATTTGCAGTGAGCGATTATTTCAATATGCTTTGGAGGCATCTTTTTATCGTTTTCATTCAATATTTCCTCCGCGCTTTTATGCTCTTTTGTAAAAGCAGCATCGATTATTTTGGAATTTCTCATTCTAATAAGTTTATATGTTCTGTAATCGTTCTTAACAACCGAATAAGCAAGCAAGTACCAGGAATACCACTGGTATACGACGGCTATCGGTTCAACGGCATGTATTCGTGTAATGTTATCTGTATTTGTATACTCAAAGCTGACAGGGTGCTTTGCCTTTATAGCATCTTGGAGTATTTGCAAAAGCTGATTATCACCTTCACGCAATACTGAAAAATTAAGAATTATTCCGTTATCCGAATTCTTTGTTAGCGAGGCAACTTTTTCTAGTGTTGCATTAATTCTGGGATTATTCATTGCAGAATAAAATCCCTTTAGGGCAGTAAGGATAAATAAGTAATCTTCATCTGTTGCTATATGTGCATCCATGCGGAAATTCTCCGCAAGATAATAACCTCCGTTTGCTCCGGTTTCCGCTACTATAGGAATCCCAGCTTGGCATAACGCGTCTATATCGCGTTGAATTGTACGAACTGACACTTCGAATTTTTGGGAAAGCTCGCGTGACGAGGCTTTGCCATTGTTCAACAAATATACGGTAATAGCATATAGTCTATCAATTTTCCCCACATTGTACCCCCCACTCTTTTTTTCACTATTCACCATAATCCATGCCAC
>JBMNUR010000373.1:0-3196 GCA_050946395.1 Peptococcales bacterium | reverse complement strand
TTTGATAAAAGCCGGGTTTGTTTTTATGCCAAGCTTATCTCCTGCTTCCAAAAGATGAGCCACTACCCCGGAAACATGGGGGGTAGCCATACTAGTTCCTTCAGTGAGCATATAGGGGTATTCCATCCAACCAGGTACAGTAGATACTACACTTCCCGGAGCAATAATAGTTGGGTACCATGCACCGTCACGTCTAGGTCCTACGGAACTAAAGTAATATAGACTGTCCTCAGGTACTCGATAGCCAAAATCAACCTCCCACATTCGAGACGAAACGAAAGCACCTACACTAATAGCACTATCGGCATCAGCCGGGGCAGCGACAGTATTGATTCCGGGGCCGGTATTACCGGCAGCTGTCACTACCACTACTCCATATTTGGTCACAACTTCATTTACTATTTGGGCTAAATCGCTTTGGCCGGGCAGGACATCTTGATATTGACCCAGGCTAATGTTAATAACATCTGCACCATGGATAGCCCCATAACGAATCGCTTCCACTATGTTTTTGGGATTGGCAAAACCATCCCTGTCTACTGCCTTTAAAACCATTAATTGGGCACCTGGTGCTATGCCCTTTAAGTTACCGTTGGCAGCGATTACCCCTGCCACATGTGTACCATGACCGGAAATGTCATTGGCTAGTTGGACGTAATCACCTTGGGGGTCAATATCAACTGCCACAAGAGCTAATTCTTTATCTTTATGAGGTATCTTTATATATTCTTTGCTTTCTCGGTAAATACGCAAAGCACTTTCATCAAGAAAACTCTGATTTTGATTGGTATCGATGTAAATCGTGTCATATTTTCCAACAATGTTGGAATCAGTAAGAAGTAAAGCCATATCCTTGTTAGGAGTAGTAAAATCCACTAAATCCAGAGGTAAAATATCATCCATCTGGATTAAACCCATCCGATAAAGACCACTTTTAGAAGGTATGTCCCCCAAATTGTAATCTTTGCCTTGAAATTTCACATGGGAATCATTTGAACCCCCTGGAGCTAAAGAAGTATGAACTAAGCCTTCTAAAGTAAAGTCCACCCAATCCACGATTTTGGCTTTGCCATCGGTAGTAAAAGCTAAATCAGGATGGGAGGGGTCAACGCCTGTATCAATAATAGCTACTACTTTGCCTTTGCCATCTGTTCCTGCTGCTGACTCCAATGGCGAAAGATTAATCTCTCCCTTGGTGATGTCAAGACTTTTTTGGATGTTATCAAGATCCATAGGGAGACGGGGACTAAATAGATTGCTAGTGGCTAGTATTTCGTTCTTGCTAAATGGTTGGGCCTCATAGTCCATGGTGTCCAGGTGAGCCTTGGGGAGTATACGGGTATCCAAGCTCATTTTGATATCACTTAGCTCTACCTTCTTTCCTTGGATAAAAATAACTTCACCAAAAATATTAAGCTTAATAGCAATTGGACTGCCTATCTCAAGGTCCCGCCAGGAAATAGGAGTGCCATTAGAAATGATTTGGACATCACGGGAAAGAGGCATAGAAATTAAGTTACCGCTAACTTCCAACGAGATAGACTGATTATCAGAGTCAAAGCTTTGATATATCCCATAGTAGTCATATCTATCCCCTATTAAATCCAACCAACGATTGATAAACGCTGCAGCTTCAGAAAGGGTGACTTTCTCGCCGGGGCGAAAAGAATTATCAGCATAACCTTTAACCAAACCTAATCGTACACCTTCACTTATCGAGGGAAGAGCATAATCGGGTATGTAATCAATATCAGTAAAAGGTAAGTTTTTCTTATCCAGTTCTAATTGGTCAATTCCCATGACCCTTAATAAAAGGACTACCATCTGAGCCCTTTGCAATTCTTCTTCAGGTTTAAATATTTCCGGTGTATAACCGCCTACGAGTCCCCTTTCTTTAGCGGCATTTATATAACCTTTTAAAGGGTGATCTGTAGGAACATCAATAAAAGAGGCCGGTGCCCCTTGGAGACGCAAAGCTTCCAGCTTTAAATCCAGGGATGTAACTATCATTTGAGTAAATTCCGCTCGTGTTACATATGCATCCGGTTCTATTTTTTCTTCTTGTAAAATACCTCGGGCTGTGAGTTCCAGCATATCCTCTGCTGCCCAGTGATCTAGGGGAATTTCAGCGGCAAAGACTGAAGTGGTGAGTAAAAAGAATGTAGCTACAGTACCTACAGCTCTACAGAAAAGCTTCATTAAATGCATACAATCATACCTCTACTTCTAATATTTGTTATCCTTAATTTCTACGAGGAACAAAAACATTCCTGCAAGGGATTGATAGGAAAGCTTTTTTAATAGGAAAAGTTCCTGTTTTGGGACATTTAATCATCTCTATAACCGGGATCGCCACGTCGCTATCGCTCCTCGCGATGACAGAATAGCGAGTTCTTTCATTTTTTCCCAAGATAGTTAATAAATAATTCACAAAATTAATGAATTTTAGAAGGATTTTTGAATTATATGGAGAAATTAATAAAATAAAATAGTGAAATATAGCGCAAATAAAAATAGTATGTTATACTTTAAATATAACAAACATTCCGTAAATGCCATTCTTTCTCTTTTGTTTACCCTTTGGGGAACTAGGGTATTGATTAAGGGAGTTTGTTTATTAGAAAGTGAATTATGTCACTTAGGTTAATTACTATTAAGTAATTCTTAGCTTCAGATGGAGTTTGCCTATGAGGAATACTTACTCCAGCTGAAGTTTAGAAGAACTTATCCAGGGACGTACCAGCCGTTAGATGGGAGTCTTACGGCTGGTAGTTATCGGATAAATATTATTAGTTAGGGAGGGAGTTAAATGACTGAAAGTAGATTATTGGCTTTAAAAAGGGAGCGCAGTAAATTGCTTGATGCTTGGCGTATCGCTAGCAGCGGACAAAAGAATTCTATTCTAATGCGCATTTCTGATATTGATGATGAATTAGAAACTCATTTACCTAAAAAGGCTCCTAAACAAAGAAAATTTACTAAAAATAATATACAATTATTAAAACAAGTATAGTTTTTAGAAAGAGGTATAAACCTTTCCGGTTTATACCTCTTTTGTATCTACAGAAGCTACAATAACTACAATTCTATAGAATTTCCAGAATATAGACAAACTCCATATTTATCAACGTTACGCTGGCTCAGACAATTTATTATGAATGAACTCAACGGCTTCAGGAATTAGCAAAACTCACCT
>JBMNUR010000372.1:0-3197 GCA_050946395.1 Peptococcales bacterium | reverse complement strand
GGGCGCTCCCCACGCAGGTTTTGGCCTGGGTTTTGAAAGGCTGCTAATGTACCTGACCGGGATGACCAACATCCGGGACGTTATTTCTTTCCCCAGAACCCCTAAAAATGCCGAGTTTTAACTTTATCATAGTTAAAATTTTTAAGGCCTGGAGCCCAAATGCTGTTGCCCATATTTGAAACATTATTGATATCGGTAACAGGCGGAATGTTTTTCCGCCTGTTAAACCTGCCCTTACCATGGCTGCTGGGATCCTTGACGGCGGTCATGCTCTGGAGCCTGGCTGCCAAAAGAAACTTGTTCTGGCCTGTGGAACTTCGGAACTGCGGTCTGGTCATCCTTGGTTACATGCTGGGAAGTTCGTTTACCATCGCCACAGGCCTGGAAATATTCAAGCAGCTTCCGGCCATGTTCCTTGCGACAGGTTCAATAATCCTGTTCAGCTTATTAGTGGGAACAGTAATCTCCCGCCGTACAGGGCTAAACCCGGCAACCGGCATCCTTGGAAGTGTTCCGGGCGGCCTGACGCAGATGGTTGTCTTAAGCGAAGAAATTGCAGGTTCTGATTTAACTGTTGTCACTTTCATGCAAACCATCCGGCTGCTGGCGACGGTTTTTATTGTTCCCTTTATAGTTATCCACGGCCTGGCCGGGGACGTCCCGGAAGTGGGCGCCGCCAGTGTTCCCGCAGTGTCTGACAGTTTAATCCAAACCCCCTGGAATGCCTTTATATTTGCCGTCATAATTCTGATAGGCGTCCGGGTCGCGCTGCGGACAAACTTGCCCACTCCCTTCCTGCTGGGACCTCTCCTGGGAACTGCCGCCCTGGTTTTCACCGGTTTCCAGGCGCCTGACCCGCCTTCCTACCTTGTTCTAATTTCGCAGCTATGTATCGGATCCTATTTGGGATTGTCCATCAAACCTGCCCGTCTCGAAAACTGGAAAAAGCTGTTGCCCTACACTCTGGGGGGGAGTATTGCGGTTGTTTTCTTCTCCCTCGGAGCCGGTTACCTGCTGACGCGCCTGCACTCCCTTACCCTGATTACCGCTTTCCTGGGAACATCTCCCGGCGGCATGGGTGAAATGGGACTGACGGCTGTCCTGGTGGGAGCCGATGTTTCTCTGGTAGCCGCTTACCAGCTGTTCCGGCTTTCCTTCATTTTATTTGTCATGACTTATCTGCTAAAGCGGCATTTTGGCAGCGTACAGACAAGAAAAAAATCAATAACTTAATCAACAGGTACCGGGTACTGTAATTAAGTTATTTTAAATTACTTTAGAGGAACAACTATTTTTGTTAATAGCTCGCTTTCGGGCACCTCATTCGGAGAATTATAATAATACTCATAGCATACACCTTTCTGCTCATAGCCGTTTTCCTCAATCCATTTATATATCTCGTTGTAAGGCTATTGCATTTGAGTATATGACCCCTTATACATACACGACACAACCTTACCCCCGGGGATCGCGCCTGACTTGATTTCACCCCGCTCAGGCAGCCGCCCCCGAACAGGAAAACCCATCTCCACGTCTAAATCCTGCATGTCGAGGTTGTAGTAGGCAGTATAAGGCGCATCTGCCGGCTGCTCACCGATTTCGGTCAGGTAATTGATAATTGCTCCATAGGCATTCCCTATTACTTTCGGTAAACCTGACAGCGCTGTTCTTGTCCTGATATACAGTACAGGCTGCTCCTCTTGCTCACTTAATTCAAGATCTAATCGCATAATAGTTTACTCCTTCCGGCTTGTTATTTCTTTAACCCTAAAAAATTCTGTTTTATTAATCTCTTTCAAAATATTCAACCATCTTAATTATACATCAACGCCGGCAACAGTATCCTAATAAATATATTTTAATTTAAACTGGCCGATTCATGTTGACTATAAAAAAGATCCATCGTAAAATTGTCCCAGACCGACCAGTCTGTTTTTCACGGGGAGGTGGTTTTATGGAAAAAGACTCGAAGAAGGACTTAATCGCAGATGCCGCTCTAGCCTGCTTTTTATCCACCGGCTACGGCGGCACTTCTGTAGATGATATTGTAAAGGCGTCGGGAATGAGTAAAGGGGGTATCTACTGGCATTTCAAGAGTAAAGAAGAAATATTTCTGTACCTTCTTAAAAAATGGATGGATGAAACCGAAAAGATAATCCAGGATCACTTAACAGGAAAAGAATCTGCTGTAGAAAAACTGGCAAGGTTAAAAGAACAATTCCTGGAAAAGATAAACGAGCCGGTCTCAGCCGTTATCTACGAATTTAACTTGCAGGCCAAGGATGAAGCTGTGTTAAAAAAATTACGCGCCCTGATCAGTGACTCAAAAAGGAAAACCATTTTAAGAGACTATATCCTTCTGGCCATCCGTAATGGAGAGTTCAGACCCCTGGACGCAGAAGCCGCTGCAAATGTCTTGATCAGCATATTTGAAGGTATAGGCCTGCAATGGTTTATCCAGAGCAAGGATAAAAAAACATTGGAGAACACAGCAAATATGGCCTTGGATATTTTTTTCAACGGAGTTTTAACTAAATAGCCTTTTAACTAAATAACAAATCGATTTACTAATTTACTGTTTATGACCAAATAAAATTAAAAGTGATAATTCCGGAGCTGTGAGTTATTTATAAGGGGAGAGATCATAAATTGAAACGTTTTATAAGCCTGGCCTTAATATTGCTATTCGTGGCGCTAATTGGCGGCTGCGGGAAGAAAACGGTTACACAGGAAGAAGAAGTACTTGTTCCTGTGGAGATTGCCAAAACCCAGCTAGCAGACCTGACCCACACTTTAAACACCACCGGGGAAATCATCCCCTTCGCCGAGGTGGCTGTGGCTCCCAAAGTTTCCGGCAGGGTAGCTGCAATCCATGTCAAAGTAGGCGATCGAGTCAGCCGTGGACAAGTACTGCTTGAACTGGATGCCACCGAAGCGCGTAATGCTAAAACAATGGCTGAGGCCGGCGTGGGTGTGGCCAGGGCAAATTTGAACAAAGCCAAACAGGGGCTGGCCGACGCTGAACTGGACTACAACCGGACCAAGGCGCTCTACGATTCCCAGGCAGTGGCTAAAGCCCAATTTGAACAGGCTGAAAGCATGCTCAACAATGCCCGCATCGGGGTGGAGCTGGCCGGGGAACAGCTCAAGCAGGCGGAAGCTACCCTGCAAAACGCAGAGGAAACTTACAACAACTT
>JBMNUR010000371.1:0-3223 GCA_050946395.1 Peptococcales bacterium | reverse complement strand
CATCTTGGTGAATTCCTGATTCATGAACAAAAGCATTTTTTCCCACAATTGCTTTATTGGGTTGAATAACCATCCCGGTCAAAGTACTAACCAATTTACTGGTACGATAAATTTCTGCTTTATTGATCTTGGTATCAGCTTCAAGGTAATTTCTGCGAGTATAAAGGGCCATAACCAGTTCTTCTAAAGAGGCATTACCGGCTCGTTCCCCGATACCATTTACCGTAACTTCTACTTGAGTAGCACCATTACTTATGGCCGCCAGAGAATTGGCGACAGCCATTCCTAAATCATTATGACAATGGACACTAATCGCCGCTTGGTCAATATTGGGTACTCCTTCTCGAATAGCTTTGATAAACTCCCCAAATTCCCAAGGTGTAGCATAACCTACTGTATCAGGAATATTGATAGTTTTAGCCCCTGCAGAAATTACAGCAGCAAATAATTCACAAAGAAAACTTATTTCACTACGAAAAGCATCTTCCGCCGAAAACTCCACATCATCTGTTAAGGAACGGGCAAACTGAACGGCATTGACTGCACTTTTTAGAACCTCATCTGGAGTTTTCTTTAGTTTATGTTCCATATGAATAGGAGAAGTTGCTATAAATGTATGAATTCTAGGCTTTGAAGCATGTTTTAAGGCTTCCCAGGCTCTCTTGATGTCAGTTTCGTTGGTTCTAGCTAAACCCGCAATGATAGGTCCTTCCACCGACTCACTTACTGCTTTTACCGCCTCAAAGTCCCCAGGTGAGGCAATGGGAAACCCGGCTTCAATGCAATCCACACCTAATTTCGCCAATTGTTTGGCAACAGCAATTTTTTCTTTTACATTTAAGCTAACACCTGGTGACTGCTCTCCATCTCTCAAAGTTGTGTCAAAAATAAAAATATTTTGCATTTAAATGCATCTCCTTTCTATTAGTGGCTAGTTGTTAGTGGCGAGAATCCTTAGTCAATGGTCGATAGACTATTGGCTATTGACGCTTTCAAAAACAAAAAAACCTTTCGTCTCTATAAATATAGAGACGAAAGGTTATACTTCCGCGGTACCACTCTAATTGATACAAAGGTTAAAAAATATACACACTAACCCTCATATCCACCTCCTTCAGGTACTAACATACCCTATCCCTTTTTACGGTGGGCTTCCGGCCAAATCTACTTTTCCTTATGGATTTCGGTTGGCAACTCCAGGGTGAGTTTCAGCCTTAATATTTACTGCCTCTCACCACCCGGCAGCTCTCTGAAAAATACGCTGGCTTACTGATCCCTATCACAGTTTTTAGTCTTTATTAACTTTTATTATTTATTAAAGCAAGTACTATATAACAATTTCCTTTATTGAACGCTATTATATACTACCCTTTCCCACCTGTCAATAAGAAAATAGAAACTTTACAACTCCATTTCATCTAAACCATTGCTCCCTAAGACAATAGGTAGCACTAGGTCCTGGGGATTAATAGGACATTCGATAATAGTAAATTTATTATTATTCAACGCCTTTTCCAATACATCTGGTACCTCATGAACATTTTTTATCCGAAAACCTTCCGCACCATAAGCTTTTGCTAAATACATAAAATCTAATGTCTTTTGAAAATTTACCCCGGTGTAGCGTCGGCCACAATAATGATGTTGTAATTGGCGTACCATTCCTAATGTGCCATTATTAAAAATAATTATCTTAATGGGAAGGTTTAACTCCGCTATAGTACCTAGCTCCGGCATACCCATCTGAAAACTGCCATCACCAGTTATGACAACCACTTTTTTATCCGGTTGAGCCAATTGGGCACCTAATGCCGCAGGTATCCCATAGCCCATAGTCCCTAAGCCGCCTGAAGAAATAAAACTACGGGGCATATTAAAAGTGAAATGTTGAGCGGTCCAAAGCTGATGTTGACCCACATCGGTAGTGATGATTAAGTCCTCGGGCGCAATTTTATTTAAGTTCTTCAATACCCAAGGGACATTTAAGCCCTCAACAACCGAGCTTTTTTCTTTCTGATTATCTACAACCCCTGGATTTTCAAATTCCCCTAGTTGTTCAAGCATATTTTGCAAAATATTTTTGATATCTCCCACAATTGGTACATCAACAGAAATATTTTTGCATATTTCCGCCGGATCAATATCTATATGAATAACTTTCGCATTGGGTGCGAATTTTTCCGGGTTACCTACTACCCGATCATCAAATCGCATCCCCAAGGCTAAAAAGCAATCACAATTTTGCACAGCCATATTAGCGGAATAATTGCCATAGGTTCCTAACATGCCTAGAAAACTAGCATCATTTCCTGGGAAAGAGCCAAGACCCATTAAAGTGGATACCACTCTAGCCCCTGTTTTTTCCGCAAGTTGTTTGACCTCAGCAGATGCCCCGGAGCTAACCACCCCTCCCCCAGTACAAATAAGAGGTTTTTGAGCTTCTATTAGTAACTTCAAGGCATTTTTAATCATGGTGGGATGGCCTTTAAGGGTAGGCTTATAACTTCTAATATCAACCTTGGTATATGGCTTATATTCGGTAATATCCAAAGAAACATCCCTTGGTATATCAATTAATACTGGGCCTGGACGACCGCTCGCCGCTATATAAAAGGCCTCGGCCACGATTTTTGATAAGCTACCCACATCCTGAACCAGATAATTATATTTGGTTATGGGTGAAGTTATCCCTGTAATATCTACTTCCTGAAATGCATCAGTCCCTACCATTACTTTGGGTACCTGCCCGGTAATTACAACGAGAGGGATAGAATCCATATAAGCTGTAGCAATCCCCGTGACCAAATTGGTAGCACCAGGGCCAGAGGTAGCAATACATACCCCAGGTCTCCCTAAAGCCCTAGCATAACCACTGGCTGCATGGGCACCACCTTGTTCATGTCTGACTAAAACTAGGTCAATGGGGCTTTCCTCTAAAGCATCAAAGATTTCTAAAACCGCTCCACCCGGGTAGCCAAAGACGATATCTACACCCTGGTCTTCCAAAGCTCTAACTAAAACTTGAGCCCCATTCATCTTCATAATAATTCAACCCCTTACTTTTTCAGCCAGGACATATGGGTCCGTAATTCTTTTCCAACGGTTTCAATCAAATGTTCTTCACCTTTTCGTTTTAGAGCATTATAAACAGGTCTTCCTACCTGATTTTCCAACAACCATTCTTTAGCAAATTTACCGTTTTGGATTTCCGTAAGGATGTTTT
>JBMNUR010000370.1:0-3224 GCA_050946395.1 Peptococcales bacterium | reverse complement strand
AATCTGGGGTACAAAGGCTTTATTAGGTTGCTGTCTAATAAATACAATTGGATGGGAACATACATGCTTTCAGTGGCCCAGTTCCTAAACGTATCTGTAGAAGATATTTTTGTATTGCAAGAGCAGGAACATTAGAACAACTTGCCAGGTTGATTTTCCTATGGTGTTTACAGGTTATATCCTTTCATGTATCATTAAAGCGAACATGCGTTTGGGCAAGCAAGAAAATAGTTTGAAAATTGACAAGGTTCGACACAATCTGTCATTAAATGCACAATTATTTCTGTTATAATAATTAGGGATTCAAGCATAGCAAGGAGGACTTGGCAATGAATAGAGATCTTGCTAATCTAAAGAACGAGTTGAGCAGCAGAATTGGAAAGCCCTTGCATGTATGCGTTACACTGAAAGATTTTCTTTTAAGAGAACCAGAGGACTATTTGATTTTAATTTATGAATTGGATAACGGAGCAAATTTATTTAATGCAATTATGAGACTGAGAAGACATAAGATAGAACAAAGGGATTTTAATCGCATAATCTTTGCAGAAGAATTTGCCAATAATGCTCATGATTTTTTAGAAGAACTTTTTATGCACCCACTACATAATGATGATGTTGCACTATGTATACAATTAATAGATACTAATGTGATAGAATTAACAGATATTTATGATGAAGTCTATCAAAGCCCTGGGCTTCACCCCATCAGAGTCATATCGAGACTATGCCGTCGGAAATAACAAGATTCTATGGGGGAATAAGCAAAGATTTCCCCATTAGCTCTTGACACACACATAAAATTTATGATATACTAGCACTTGCAAGCAATAACAGCAGAAGCTGTTGTTGATATAAATTAAAGGAGGAATTTATTTGGCACAGGATTTCAAGCTGCAGCAAACAAAAGGGAGATTTAAGGTTGCTGGTATTGTGTATGGACTAGATAGAGATAACGCATATAGTGAAGGGACAAGCGAGAAAACCGGAAAGGATTGGAGGAGCCTTCAGTTTAAGGTTAAAACTTCCCTCACGAATGAGGTCTATGTAGAAGCCAAAGGTTTTGAGCAAGATTTTGTATGGCCTTACTCTAAGAAATATAAGGAAGCAAAAAAGATACCGTGGAACAACAGATTCAATCTCCCCGACAGCTATCATCTAATTGGTGTTTCTGCAAGTCTAGAAAGGGATGACAAAGGCAATCTGGTGCGCGAAAACTTTACTGATTTCGATGGAACAGAATATCTTTATAATAATATGGTGAACGAAAGTTCTGTATATATTTCTGGTGAAATCGAACATAGCCAATATGATGCACAAGATGGCAATAAGGTTAAACAGACAAAGTATATAGTTAAAAACATTTCACTTACCAAACAACCAATTGATTTTGAATCAGAAAAGTTTACTGAATTAGCTTCGTTTGAACAGAGTTTTGTTTTTGTTGAAAAAATTATTGACCGTGACGAAGGGAAAATGCACATTACTGGATATATAATTAACTATGGTGACAAGTGGGTTCCTGCTCAATTCGTAGTAAATATGACCGAAGAAAACGCTAAGTTGGTTAACAACATTAATAGGAAGTTGAAGTTTGGCGATTTAGTTACTGCTGTCGGTCTAATCCGTAATGAACTCGAAGAGGTTGAAATCCAAGAAGATGATGAGTGGGGAGGCATGAGTCCAGACGGGTTTAATAAAGCGGGAAGCAGAGTAATTAAGGAAATGTTGATCACAAATATTACAGGGCATGAACCAAAGAAGTACAAAGAGGAGGATTTTGTTGAGAGCGTAACTTATCAACAAGGCGGAACAGATTTTCTGAATGAAGACTATGAAGAGGACGATGACAGCGAACTTCCTTTCTGATTTTACACTTGAAGAATTTATAAAATAGGAGGAGCTAAATGGTAGATATTTTTAAGATTAAAACTAATAAGCCTACTGTGGCACTAGAGAGGTATTTTTATCTGGTGCCAGGTGTTCCTAAAGCGGGAAAGACGACTTTGTTTGCACAGTTTGTTGAGAAGTATTTTGGCGATATTGACAAGGGGTTGCTGTTGGCGGCAGAAGCTGGTTATGCTGCGCTGAGGGTAAATGCAATTGATATTAATGATTGGGATGATGTTGAGGACATAGTAGAACAACTTATCGAGTATAAAGATGAAATTCCGTATAGATTTATTGGATTTGATACTGGGGAAATATTTTGGCAATATGCCCAAGACAAAACTATTCAAGAATGGAACATTAGCCACCCCGAAAAACGCACAAAGAATATTAATGAAGTAGGTGCAAAGGGCAAGTCTAGTGAAGGGTATGGTGTTGGTTATAACATAGCCAAGAATAAACTTCAATCTGTTGTTAACCGCTTGATGAAGGCTGGCTTTGGCATTATGGTTATTACTCATAGTAAGGATAAAAAAGTAGAAGAAAAAAACGGGTTAGAGTACGATCAACTTGTTTGTTCACTTCCTAATTCAGCAAGAGATATTTTTGTGAATATGGCTGACTTCATTGTATTTCTAACCATTGAAAAGGAAAAGAACGGGAAAGACATAGAAACTAAGAGATATTTGTATTTCCGTTCAGATGGATATGTTGAAGCTGGTGCCAGATTCCGCAACCTGCCAGTGCGAATAGAATATGATGTAGACAACTTCATTGAAACAATTAAAGAAGCTATTAGATCAGAGTATTCTTCTGAATCTGAAATGAAACAAGCGGAAAAAGAACAAGAAGAAGAAAAGAAACAATCAATTGAGGAATTTATTAGGTCAGGTGCTGGGAAGCACGAAGAAGAGCCTACGCTTGAAGATAGTATTGCAAAAATAAAATCTCTTATTGATGCTCTTGAGATGACAGATGATATCAAATCCGCATTAGCATCTATCTTCAAAGAAGAAACTGGAAGCAAAAACTATACCAGGTGCAAGGATGTCGTTGCCCTCCAACGTTGTATAGAACGTGTTAAATCCCTCTAACACATAAAATTTATTTAGGAGAGTAGCTAATCATGTATAGAAAAACTATAATCTCCTGCATTATCGCATTCACCCTCCTTCTCTTTGTCTGGGGTAATGGTGGCTCAACAGCAAAACTTGAGTCACCTACCCTCCCTCCTATAGTAATAGAAACAGAAGAGGTTAGGGAAACAGAAGAAGTTATGCCTGTTTACAATATTGCTTTATCTCCAGAACTTCAGGAATATACATATCGACAAT
>JBMNUR010000369.1:0-3233 GCA_050946395.1 Peptococcales bacterium | reverse complement strand
TTCAATATATCACTTGTTAAGTTAATAATAAAATGATATTATCTGATTAAAGTTATAGGTAAAACCTATCGATGATTTAGGATTAGCTTGAAAAAGGTGATAATGTGACGATAAGGCATTTGAGAATATTTATTGAAGTTGTTGATAGTGGTAAAATGAGCACTGCTGCATCAAGACTTTTTATTTCACAGCCTACGGTAAGCCAGGCAATTAAGGAGCTTGAGGAACATTATGGAGGACTCTTGTTTGATCGGCTTTCCAAGAAACTTTATATAACCGAAAAGGGGCAAAGGCTGCTTTCCTACGCAAGAAATGTGGTGAAGCAGTTTGATGATATGGAAGAGATGATGATTCAGGACAGTCATGTGAAAAAAATAAAAATTGGTGCAACAAACACCGTTGGCAACTGTATTCTTGGCGATGTTATTAATGCTTTCAAGGAGATTAATCCCCAAACCGAAATTTATTCCTATGTTAATAACACGAAGAATATCGAAGAAAAGTTGCTGAGATCGGAACTGGATATTGCTATTATTGAGGGCAGGGTTAAAAGTCCGGATTTGATTTCTATCCCTGAATTAAACGATTTCCTGGTTCTTATTTGCAGTGCAAGACATCCTTTTGCTAAGAAAAAGATAGTTAAGTTGGAAGATCTTAAAAATGAAAGCTTTGCCATGCGGGAACAAGGCAGTGGAACCAGAGAGTTATTTGAAAGATATATGCTGGAGAAAGGAATACAAATAAAAATAGCTATGGAGGGTAACAGCTCTGCTGCTATTAAAAAGGCTGTTATGGAAAATCAATTCTTGGCGGTTATTTCCATACGGCTGGTAGAAGAGGAGATAAAAAACGGAACAATCCATGTCATTCAGAATACAGATCATGATTGGGACAGGTTTTTTAGCATTGTGTATCATAAGAATAAGGTCGTTACCGATGAAATGAAGGATCTTATTGAGGTAGTAAAGGGTTACAAACACGTAGACATTCTACAAGGAATCAATACAGGGGAATTAAAGGAATGAATATGGCGAAATTGACAACTTGTTAAATTTTTATGATAAACATATTGTAAATTTTTGCTTCTCCACATATAATGGGAAATAATAGCGGATAATACATTATTCCTGTTGAAGGAGCAGGCCAATTAGTAGGGCCAATATGGGCTTAATGCCGGTGTGGAACATATATCAACAAGATATTTTTTGTCCAATATAAATAAAAGGTGAAGGGGCGAAAAGAAATGGCGGAACTTCCTGAAATCGCTAAACTTACGGGACAGATGAGGGATACCCTTTGTGGAAAGACCATACAGGCTATAACTTTGTTGCAAGAAAAATGTGCCAACATTCCACCTGATGAGTTTCAAAAACGAACCGTTGGCGCCAGAATTGAGGATGTGCGGAATAGAGGGAAATGGATTATTACTGCTCTCCACAACGGTGAAAATATCCTTTTATCCCTTGGTATGGGTGCGGATATTTTGTATTTTGATAATGAGGAGAACGAAGCCGATAAATACCAGGTAAAGGTTATCTTCAGCGATGGGAGCGGTTATACGGCCCGCTTCTGGTGGTTCGGAAAATTTTTACTGTTTTCGGATGAGGAACTGGCATCGGAGCCCAACACAAAAGATATTGCCATTGACCCTTTTGACGAAAGATTTACCCTTGATTATTTTTCATCCCTCTTAAAAGGTAAAAGGACACAGATCAAATCTTTTTTAATGAACCAAAAGAATGTCGGCGGCATCGGCAACATGTATATGCACGACATTTTGTTCAAGGCTCGTCTACATCCTCAAAAGAAAATATCGGACATGGATAGAGATGAAATCATACTTCTATATAACAGTATAAAAGACATATTGAACCTTTCTCGGGAAAAAGGCACTTTTGCCTACGAAAGTGATTTCTTTGGACAAAAAGGTGGCTACACAATGGATTATTTCCTTGTGGGTTATAAGGAAAATCAGCCCTGTCCGGTCTGTGGTGAGACAATCGTTTCAATAAAAACGGGCAGCACAACTACTTTTATATGTCCGGCCTGTCAAAAGCTATAAGATGAAACCGCCTCTATCCGAGGTGGGTCCCTGTGTCCGAGATTACCCATGAGTTAACTACGAAGAGTCGTAAAAAGATGGGAGAAATTATGGTCTATACGAGAAAAGCATATAGAGATGAGGATTTTATCAGAATAAGGGATTTTTTAAAAAGCACTTTACATAAAAAACCGTCTCAGAAAAATTGGCTGATAGATCGCTGGAATTTCTGCAGATATTTCAGCCAGGTAATGCATGGGACCTTTGATACCTGGCCTGAAACAGTAGGAATCTGGGAGGATGAAAACAAGGACATTGTCGCAGTCGTTAATTCGGAGGGAGAAATAATTAACAGCAGAGCAGGCGTAGCCTTCTTGCAGCTGGGTGACAGGGAGTTTACCGATGAATTTATTAATGAATTAATAGATTTTGCAGAAAGTAAGTTAGCCCTGACAACTGAAGAAGGAACGGTTATCAATTTCATAGTTGATGAAAATGCACTAAAGATTCAAAGACTACTGAAAGAAAGAAATTATACACTGCTGGAGTGGAAAGAACCAATGTCCTGTATGGACGTGACGGATTACTTTGAGGTAAAAGTACCCGAAGGATTTAGGATTGTAAATGGCAATGAAGTCAGTGATTATCATAAAGGTTTTGCACACGGGCGTGCATTTGGTTACTATAAAAATGATGCCCCGGATGATGCTGCTGCAAAGCACTGTTACCAATCATTGAGAAAGGCGCCAGATTATATACCGGAATTAGACCTGTCAGTACTTGACCACAAGGGTGAGATTGCTTCATTTGCAACCATCTGGTACGATGATCTGAATAGAATTGGAATACTGGAACCAGTGGGCACAATACCAAAGTACAGGGGAATGGGCCTTGGGAAAGCAGTAGTCTATGAGGCGATAAATAGAGTCATAAAAAAGGGTGCATCCAGAATTTTTGTTGGTTCGGATCAGCAGTTTTATCTTTCTATAGGTTTTGTGGTGGATTACTATTATAGTATATGGGAGAAGAAATTGTAGGAGCATTTATGTGAATTTAAAGTTGTACCTACCCAGGTATCGAATAATTGCTGCCAAAGGATAAAATAAAAGATTTACAAGTCTTAGGGTTTCCATAGTATAATATCAGTGTATTATTGATATATGGAAATCCTTGTTTTATTAATTAGCGAAAA
>JBMNUR010000368.1:0-3246 GCA_050946395.1 Peptococcales bacterium | reverse complement strand
ATCTATTATCAATTTGTTTAGCAGAAAGAGCAGGTTTTAAATTTAATTTTATAATAACCGGTTTACCCTTTTTTATTAAGGTGTAAACTATCTTCCTGCTTAATGTTAAAATTATTGGACCAGAAATTCCAAAATGGGTAAATATCATTTCACCAAATTCTTTACTAATAAGCTTATTCTTAAAAAAAACTTTTACTTCAACATTCTTTAAAGTTAATCCTTGCACATCCTTTACCCAATCTTCATCAGTTTCAAGTGGGACTAATGATGGATAAGGTTCAACAATGGTATGGCCCGCCTCTCTAGCTAATTTATACCCATCACCTGTGGAACCCGTTTTAGGATAAGATTTTCCCCCTGTTGCAATTATCACCGTTGAAAACCTTTCCTTTGATCCTTTAGTTATGATACCCATAAGAGTATTATCCTGTATCCATAAACGCTCTACCGGAGAATTATACTTTATTATTGCTCCATTGTTAATTATGTACTTTACTAAAGAATTAACCACATCTTTTGCTTTATCAGAATGGGGAAATATTCTTCCGCCTCTCTCAACTTTAGTTGACACACCAATTGATTCAAAAAAGGTTCTAAGCTTTATGCTATCAAAATTATAAATTGAACTATATAAAAAATAGCCGTTACCAGGGAAACTTTTTACAAAATCCTCAGGATCTATATCATTAGAAAGATTACATCGTCCTTTTCCGGTTATAAGTAGTTTAATACCAGCTTTATTGTTTTTCTCAAAGATAACCGGAATGCAACCGTTTTGGATAACTCCTACAGCTGCCATTAATCCGGCTGCACCTGCACCGATAATTGCTATTTTCCTCACAAAATCCCGCCTCTTATTTTATCTTATTTTAGTGTGACTTTATTTACTAGTTTACCTATATTCTCTATATACACTTCTACAGTGTCACCTGGTTTAATCTCTCCTACTCCGGATGGAGTTCCGGTAATAATAACATCTCCTGGAAAAAGAGTCATTACCTTGGATAAATAGCTTACTAGATAAGTTGGAGAAAAAATCATTTGTGAAGTATTGCTATCTTGCTTTAGTTCTCCATTAACCCTTAATGATATTTTTAAATTATTTGCTTTTATGTTAGTTATTATATAAGGGCCTAAAGGGCAAAAAGTATCAAAAGATTTTGCAATGGTCCACTGACCATTCTTGGGTTGTAAATTCCTTGCTGTAATATCATTAGCGCATGTATACCCAAATATTTTTTCCTCTGCCTCGGATTCATCAATATCTTTTGTAATACTGCCAATCACAATAGCCAGTTCGGCTTCATAATCCATTCTTGTACATAAAGGTGGAAAGATTATATTATTACCAGAGCCAATTACAGAAGAAGGTGGTTTTAAAAAAACTACCGGTTCTGTAGGAACAGGCAAAGACATTTCCCTAGCATGATCATGATAATTTAATCCTATACAGATTATCTTACTTGGTGTACAAGGTGCTAATAACTGAATTTCATCAATATGCCATGTTTTTTTGGCAATCTCAAAATCATTAAAAGGATTACCGTTAATTAATTTTACTAGATCATTTTCTATTAAACCAAAACACACATTATTTCCATCCCAGAATCTGGCTATTATCATCCCAATACCCTCCCTAAAACTATTTTTATTTTAAAAAAGTGAAAGGTGGCACCTTTCACTTTAGTGTTAATTATTTCTTAAGCCATGGCATCATTGCTCTTAATTTTTTACCAACTACTTCAATTTCCGAATTAGCATCTTTTTCATTTAATGCATTAAATACAGACCTATTGGCTTGATTTTCTAACATCCATTCTCTGGCAAATTCTCCGCTTTGTATTTCATCTAATATTCTTTTCATTTCTTGACGTGTCTCTTGAGTAATAATCCTTTTACCTCTAGTTAAATCCCCATATTGAGCAGTGTCACTGATAGAATATCTCATTCCAGCAAGTCCGCTTTCATACATTAAATCAACAATTAATTTTAACTCATGCAAACATTCAAAATAAGCTATTTCTGGTTGATAACCTGCCTCAACAAGAGTTTCAAAACCGGCTTTAACAAGTTGTGTAGTACCACCGCATAATACAGCTTGTTCACCAAAAAGATCAGTTTCGGTTTCTTCCTTAAAAGTAGTTTCTATAACACCTGCCCTTGTAGCACCAATCCCTTTAGCATAGGCTAAGGCAAATTCTTTAGCTTTACCGGAAAAATCCTGATAAACAGCTAACAGTGCAGGCACCCCTTTACCCTCTTCAAATGTCCTTCTAACTAAATGTCCTGGACCTTTAGGTGCTATCATGATTACATCTATATTTTGGGGAGGTACTATTTGCTTAAAATGAATATTAAAGCCATGCGAGAAACAGAGGATATTACCTTCTTCCAAATTAGGCTCAATTTCATTTGCATATACAGTAGCTTGAACCTCATCCGGTATTAATATTTGAATTAAATCGGCATTTTTTACTGCTTCGGCAATAGGTAAAACTTTTAAACCTTTACTCTGTACTTCTTCCCATCTGGCTTTATGCTTTGCTCCTTCCCGTAATCCAACAATAACGTTTAATCCACTTTCTTTTAAGTTGAGTGCTTGGGCATGTCCTTGGCTACCATAACCAAGTACAGCAATTGTCTTGTTTTTTAGCAAGCCTAAATCTGCGTCTGAATCATAATACAGTTTTGCCACTTACAACAACCTCCTTACTTATGTAAAAGTTTTCCAGATTCTAGTTATAACTAAAACCTCATACTTAATGTTTCCATTTTATCTTAAATTAAATTTTTTGTCTATGGCATTCCTATAACTTCTTAATTCTGTATTCATTTTATATAGTAATCGTTCTGCTTCTTGTTTAGTTAAATATACTTCCTGAGGTTCTAAAATTTCAATCTTTCTAAACTCATCTTTCATAATAAAGCGCACTATATCTTCAAAGGAGTCTGCTTCTAGTGTTATAAACACCGGTGCATACGCCACATCTTCGCCGGTGGTATCATCAAATACAACATAAATCTCCATACCAAGGTCTATGTCTTCTACTTTTACACCTTGAAATGGGACATTTCTAATAAGGGCTACCTGCTGTTCTCTTACATCTTCAGCAGCCTTAATAGGATTTTTATTTCCAAAAAATTTAGTTTTTACTTCACTTTTAAAATCTAAACGTATACGAACTCTTAAACTTGTTTCTTTAAATTGTCCATCTACAATTTTTTTAACCATTAAACCACCCTTCT
>JBMNUR010000367.1:0-3247 GCA_050946395.1 Peptococcales bacterium | reverse complement strand
TTGCCTATGAGAATTCCGTAAAGGAAAAAGTTCTGGGTATCTCACCGGATTTATTAGCTAAACATGGGGCGGTAAGTAAAGAAACTGCTTTAGCTATGGCTCATGGAGCTAGAAAGTTACTAAAGACAGATTTGGCTTTAGCTATTACAGGTATAGCCGGGCCTGAGGGAGGAACACGGGCTAAACCAGTTGGTCTTGTATATATTTCTTTGGTTGGTGAAAATATAAACATATGTGAAAAATATATTTTTTCCGGAACCAGAGAGGATATTAGATGGCGTAGTGCAAACTGGGCGTTATACCTACTAAAAAGGAGTTTTGAATCAATTTGAATGTTAGCTCTTATAAATATTGGTTTAGCATTGTTTTGTTGGCTTTAATCGGCACTCTCTTTTTTATAAGCTTTTTTGGACAAATGAACTTTAATTTTGAAGCATTAGAATTCAAGGTCAGCATCCAAATTTTTGATCATGGTTTTACGGATTTTAAAATACCACCCATTGGTACAGTTAGAGCTAAAACTCATATTGCTCCTTTAAAATTAAGCATTAGCTTAGAAAATATCGATATTAAAGTACTGCAAAGTTTATTAGAAAATAACCCTAATAAAGAACAAATATTAGATAAACTTGAAGCAAGAATTTATAAAGTTAGCAAAATTTATCTTCTGCGTCTTTTAGTTTTGGCTTTATTAGGAGGAGTTGCCGGAAGCTTATTGTATGAACGAAAAAAAATTAAGCCTCTATTATGTGGTCTTTTAGTAGGAGCTATTATCTATGTAATATTGATTATGGGAACTTTTGCTACTTATGATGTAAAGGGCTTTCAAAATCCCGAATATTATGGTGCTTTAGAAGCAGCTCCCTGGATGATTGGTTTAGCTGAACAGGCCTTTGTCAAGCTTGATACATTAAGTGAACAATTAGAAATAATGGCGCAAAATTTTTATCTTTTATTTGAAAAAGTCAATTCCTTGGAAGCATTAAGTAGTGTGGAAGGTACAATAAAGGTTCTACATGTTTCCGATTACCATAATAATACCGCCGCCTTAAAATTTGTCAGCCAGGTTGTGAGAAGCTTTAATGTAGATTTTGTTATTGATACTGGTGATTTTACGGATTTTGCTACACCCATTGAAGCACAACTGTTAGAATACATTAATGATATTTCTGTTCCATATATTTTTATTGCAGGTAATCATGATTCACCAGCAATAATGGAAAAATTAAAGCAATTTCCTCAAGTCCAGGTAATTTCTGAAGGAATTATAAATGTCAAAGGCCTAAACATTCTGGGATTACATGATGCGGCTTCATTAACTAATAGTATAGTTCCTCCTAACATTGAAATGGTTGGTATTTACCGGGATAAATTACTCAAAATATGGGAAGAATCCTTTAATTCTATCCATATCTTGGCTGTTCATAATTTTAGAATAGGTGAAGTACTTGTGGGAAAAGTACCTTTAATTCTTCACGGTCATGACCATGAATTTAAAATTTATACTAAGGATTCTACATTAATTGTTGATGCGGGTACTACCGGTGCTGCAGGTATTAGAGGACTGCAAGCAACAAAGGAAATTCCTTATACAGTAGCCTTGTTGCATTTTCAAGATAGAAATGGGGTAATTGAGTTATCTGCTATAGATTCAATTAAGGTCTTTAATATGCAGAGCGGTTTTATCTTAGAAAGAAAGGTCATCGAACCTATGGATCTAAATTAATAAATTTTCATTTAAAGGTTGACAAAAAATTATAAATATAATTATAATTAGAATACGAACTTACGTTCGGAAGAATTGAGGAGGAAAGAGGATGAATGACAAACGCAAAGCCTTGGAAAATGCTTTAAATCAAATAGAAAAACAATTTGGTAAAGGTTCAATTATGAAATTAGGTGAACAAGCTAAATTGAATGTAGATGTTATATCAACAGGTTCATTAGCCATAGATGTGGCCCTAGGTGTTGGTGGAGTCCCCCGGGGAAGAGTGATTGAAATCTTTGGACCGGAATCATCAGGTAAAACAACAGTTGCTTTACATATTATTGCTGAAGCCCAAAAAACAGGCGGTTCTGCTGCTTTTATTGATGCAGAACATGCTCTAGATCCTAGTTATGCGCAAAAATTAGGTGTGGATATTGATAATTTATTAGTTGCTCAGCCGGATACCGGTGAACAAGCTTTAGAAATTGCCGAAGCATTAGTGCGCAGTGGTGCTCTTGATGTTATAGTCGTTGACTCAGTAGCCGCTTTAGTACCTAGGGCGGAAATTGAAGGGGAAATGGGAGATTCCCATATCGGCCTACAAGCACGTTTAATGAGCCAAGCTTTAAGAAAACTTACCGGTACAATAAGTAAATCTCGTACCACTGCAATCTTTATTAACCAAATAAGAGAAAAAGTAGGCGTAATGTTTGGGAATCCGGAAACTACACCGGGAGGAAGGGCTTTAAAATTTTATGCTTCTATTCGTATGGAAGTAAGGCGTGTGGATACCTTAAAACAAGGTGTAGATATGGTTGGTAATAGGACAAAAGTTAAAATAGTAAAAAATAAAGTAGCACCTCCCTTTAAACAAGCCGAATTTGATATTATGTATGGTTTAGGAATTTCTCGGGAGGGGGATATCCTCGATCTAGGAGCTGAACTAGATGTAATTAAAAAAAGTGGTGCCTGGTATTCTTTTGGTGATGAACGCCTAGGACAAGGTCGAGAAAATGCCAAGGAGTTTCTTAAAGAAAACGCTGATATTTCCCAGACAATAGAAACGAAAATTAAGGAATTATTAAATATCCCTACAACAAATAATAAAGATTTGGAAGAAGTACCAGCTGCCAAATGACTATAGAGAAAGCCAAGTATCATGCTATGAAATATTTGACTTACCGATCTCGGACAACTCATGAAGTAAGAACTTATCTCCAACAAAAAGAATATAGTGAACAAATAATTTCGGAGGTAATTGACTTCCTAAAAATTCAATCCTATCTAGATGATGATAATTTTTGTCAACTTTGGATTGAGGAAAGGTTACGTTTAAAACCAAAAGGGAGAAAAGGTCTATTTTTTGAGTTAAAAAATAAGGGTATTGATAATTCGATAATTGAGCAGAACATTAACGCAAATTATACACCTGAATTAGAATTAGAAATTGCCCAAAAATTAGCTTTACAAAAATATCAACAATTTAATAACAATACTTACCATATTAAAGAGAAAATTAGTGCTTATTTATATCGCAGG
>JBMNUR010000366.1:0-3250 GCA_050946395.1 Peptococcales bacterium | reverse complement strand
CCTGCATACCATTATACAACAATTTATTCAATATTTATATTTTAATCTACTTTCCTAGTTTTTACATTAACTTTTTTTTAATTTTGTTGTATATATGTAATATACCCTTTTAAAGCGGGGCGATTTTTGTCCCAATGGGTTATCAAAAATCCCGGATATATTACGCACATATAAAGATGGTTTATGGATTATGACAAGGATTTTTATATCGAAAAGAGAATTGTTATAGTACTTGCTAAAATTATGTATAAGTAGAACAATGTATGGAGGTCTTAATAATGGTTACAAAAGTAGGTATTAACGGTTTTGGCAGAATCGGTAGACTTTGTCTGAGAGCAGCAATGGGAAGGTCTGATATAGAAGTGGTTGCTGTCAATAGTACAGCCGATCCTAAAACTTCAGCTCATTTATTTAAATATGATTCAACCCATGATATTTATCCAGGAGAAGTCTTAGCCACTGAAAATGGATTGTTGATTGACGGTAAGGAAATTAAATTATTATCTGACCGTAATCCAGAGAATCTTCCTTGGGGTGAACTTGGTGTAGAAATAGTAATCGAATCCACAGGAAAATTTAGAACAAAAGATGAAGCCGGTATCCATCTCAAAACCGGTGCTAAAAAGGTAATAATAACTGCACCTGGTAAAAACGTAGATGCTACGATAGTTATGGGGGTCAATGAAGAAATTTATGATCCTAGAAACCATCATGTTATCTCCAATGCCTCTTGCACAACTAACTGTTTAGCTCCGGTCGTTAAGGTGCTTAATGACAACTTAACCATTAAAAGCGGTTTAATGACAACTGTCCATGCTTTTACTAATGACCAGAAAAACCTGGACAATCGTCATAAAGATTTACGAAGGGCTCGGGGTTGTACCCAATCCATTATCCCTACAACTACAGGAGCAGCAAAAGCCGTAGCCGAAGTAATTCCCGAATTAAAAGGTAAATTAAACGGCATGGCTCTAAGAGTACCCACTCCTAATGTATCATTAGTTGACCTGGTAATCGAATGTGAAGAAGAAATATCCGTTGATTATCTTAATAATCTTTTAAAAACAGCTTGCGAGACCAACCTCAAAGGAATCTTAGCTTATTGTGATGAACCATTAGTTTCTATTGACTTTAATGGCAATGCCAACTCCGGAATCGTAGATGCTCTCTCTACCATGGTGGTAGGAGCTCATACTGCTAAAATTATCGCTTGGTATGATAATGAATGGGGTTATAGTTGCCGAGTTTTAGATTTAGCTTCATATGTTGGAAGTCAACTTAATAATAACAAAAATAAACTAGCAGGTTAATTTACCTCTCCTAAGAGAAAAACCCTCCACGCGGAGGGTTTTTCTTTAACCATAGGTTAATAAAAATAAAATGATAAAAATAATAAGTTCACATATTTTCCCTATGGTTTGAGCGGGGTGCTGCGTAAACAGCTAAAATATATTAAGGGGGGGATTTAACTATACAGTGACTAGTCATTAACTTGAAAAAATTACTACTGTTTCCTATATTATAATATAGAATACAATCCTAAGCAAGTAAACCAAAGTAAACCACGATAAGAAAAATTTTACAGTTCCACATAGGAATTTTATAGTAAAACCACGGGGAATACCCGTGGTTTTTCGAGGTTTTATTAATCTATTTTATTAAATATTCTTTTCATAATAACCGCGGCTTCGGCCCGCGTGGCATTTTCTAGTGGGGCCAAGGTAGTCTGGGTGCGACCGGAAATAATTCCGTTATTTATAGCTATAACTGCTACCTCTTTTGCCCAAGAAGCCAGCAACTCAGCATCACTATACATAGCCAATCGGTCATTAATTACCGTTTCATCAATACTAATATCAATACCTTTATGTCTTAAAGCTCTACTGACCATCGCCATCATTTCCTGACGGGTAATTGTTCTTTCCGGCTCAAAAATGCCGGGAGCGACTCCCGCAACCAAACCAAAATTGGATGCGGCGTTCACAGTTTTAGCATACCAAGCATCAATTGACACATCGATAAACTTAGATTCTTGTACATAACCAGCATCAATATTAAGTAACTTAATAAGCATTGAAGCAAACTCAGCCCTAGTTATTGCCCTTTCTGGATCAAAACGATCAATGGCTACCCCACTTACTAATTTTCTTGAAGCTAAAAATTCAATATCTTTCTGGGCCCAGTGTCCTTGAATGTCCGCAAAAGTTATTAGTTCTATTATTTCTGGTTCTTTTTCAACCGGTTCCTGTGGAACATTGGGTAATGGAGCGGGCGGTACGATAGGCCCTCCTCCCCCTGGTCCTCCTGGTCCACCAGGCGCTTCGGAATCTGTCAATTTATCTTTAACAAAATCGCCAATATTCTTTAATCCACTAGGGAGTGCTTCATATACTCCACTGGGACCATTTTCCGCCAGCTCGTCTAATAATTTACCTTCCGATAAACCCCAGCCCGTTTTAACTGCGGAAAATAAGTCGGGGTATTTATTATCCCAGTACATATCAATTAAAGTCCAACCAACCTTTTCTTCGAAATTACCGTTGTTGTCACCTATTTCATTACTAATTTCATCAATAAAGGCCTTGATACTTCCTTCAGATGCTCCATTTGCTTTTAGCTTATCAATATCATCTTTAAATTGTCCTGTTTCTAGTTCCTTATAAATGTCTTCCAGGGAACTAGCCAGAGCCCCTACAGTAAAGACTAGCAAGAAGCTTATAGCAAAGACCATGATAATTAAATGCTTTTTAGAAAAAAACATACTCTTCTCTCAACTCCTATATCTCGAAGTAGTAAACACCCTAGGTAATTAGCCTAGGGTGCTTTATTATTATTTATAAACTAGCAGTTACTTCTAAGAGACGCTTAATCATGACAATACCTTGAGCTCTGGTGGCATTTCCTTGAGGTTCTAAAGTAGTTTCAGTCATACCACCGACAATTCTTAACTGATTTGCAACTAATACGGAATGACGTGCCCAGTCACTAATTTCATCTAAATCGGTGAACTTGGAAATATTAGCCGGTGTTATCTTGTCTAGCTCGGTACCGGTTAACTTACTATAGGCTCTCATAATCAGAGCTGCCATTTGTTCCCTAGTAATATTTTCTTCAGGTGCAAATTCAGTAGCACTAATACCTGCAATCAAACCAGCTTCATATGCGGCCTGAATTGACCCGGCATACCATGCATTTGGCTCAACATCGGCAAATTGTGAAGTGGTTACAGATACTTCTTTTAGACCAAGAA
>JBMNUR010000365.1:0-3251 GCA_050946395.1 Peptococcales bacterium | reverse complement strand
GAGGCTTGGAAAATACGTTCAAGTATTTCTTTAAAAACCGGCCCTGCATGATAACCGCCTTGCAGTTCATTGTTATTTACGCCGGCTATTTCTTCAATCAAAACACTTACTGCATAGCGAGGATTATCACTTGGTGCATACCCAGTATACCAGGCCATATAGGCACCTAAGCCATTGGTTTGAGGGGTGCCGGTTTTTCCAGCAGAACCATAGTTTTCTAACCAAGCTCTTCTGCCCGAACCCTGCTGATTTGTCATAGTAAGCATTTGTTTAAGAAACTGAGCTGTTTGATTACTATAAAGTTTTTTATAACTAGGTAATTGGGTGAAGTTTTCAATTTGACCTTCACTTGTTCGAGTAGCTTGTATGAGACGAGTCTCCCAAGGGTTAGACAATTCTTGATGATATCCATCTCGAGCAATAGTTGCCATCATATTAGCAATTTCTAATGGTGAAACTTGAAAAATAACTTGCCCAATAACACCATGGGCAATGGCTTCTGAGGAATCTAAGGCCTTATTGGCAATAGGATTAAATCCAAATTTACTGATCATATATTCTTCAAGTTTTTTACGTCCTAGTTCTAAACCGATCTGCACAAAAGTAACATTACAAGATCTTTCCATAGCTTGGGAAAAGGTAATTTCACCATGGGGCCGGGGGCACTGGACCCGAAAGTCAGATGAAGAACCGGTACAAACAAATTTTGTCTCAGGATTTACGATACCCTCTTCTAAAGCAGCAGCCGCAGTAATTACTTTAAAAATCGAGCCGGGATAGACTTTATAATCAATTATTCTTTCTATTTGATTATCACTAAAACCCATATTATTTTTCAGATTGTTAGGGTCATATTTAGGTCGGGAAGCGGCAGCCAAAATATTACCGGAATTAACATCTAAAATTACTACACTGCCTTTTATAATTCCTTTTTCCTCCAAAACTTCCTCTACCAGTCTTTGTATTCTAGCATCAATGGATAAAATTATATCCTTACGGGCATGGTCTTTGCCTAACTCAAATAAGCGAAAACCTAATCCTTCTAAAATATGATTACGGGCATCTGTAACGGGAGCAACAATTTTTTCCGGTCTCTCCCCTGATAATACATCATTGAGTCTTTTTTCAATGCCAGTCATACCTTGGGGAAGATAACCATTTTGCGGATAACCCATATAACCAACCAAATGCACTGCTAAAGCATTAGAACCATACCGCATTTTATAAGGTACTATTGTAACGCCAGGTTCTTTCCAACTAGAGATAATCGAGAAAATCCGATTATCCTGTATTTTTAGAACAAAAGGTTCCGGATATATTTTGTTATTATTTTTATAATAAGGTTTTATATCTTCAAGTCTGATATTAATTTGGGGCAAATCTTGTTTGAATCTTGCTAGTAACCTTTCCGGTTCAGATATTAGTCTTGGAAAGATTAGTACTGACGGACGGTAGGCCGAATCGCTCAAAGAAATCCCGTTACAATCTAAAATATCACCCCGAGGATATTGTTCCAAGGGAAATTGTTTGGTACGCATTTCTAAAGATTGAACAGCATAATCTGGCCCCATAATTATTTGCTCATAAAATGTTTTGCCGGTAATACCCGATAGGAGAATAAAAAAAATAAATACTAAAATTATTACTTTCTTTTCCACAACTTACACTCCCAGTTTTTTAACCACGGGTCCCTCCAGGGCACCTTCTCTTGCACTAAAGGGCAATTCACCTTGTCCAGGGACGTAGCAGCCATTATCTCCCATTAATTGGGGACATTCCTCTGCCCAAAATACATCCCTAGATGGAGGTGTGTCCCCTTTCCTATCCAAAAATTAACATGCTAGTTGAGGTCACTTGTAATTTAATCAAAATTTAAAACCCCAAAATTTAACTTGCAATCTGTGTTTATCCGTGTTTATCCGTGGTTAATAAAAAATAAGCCCTAAAAATAACTTCCTATTCTTTAGTTTTACCGAAAATGTGACTATATAACAAAAAAAATAAGCCCTGTAACAGGACTTATAATTTAAATTATTCTTCTTTTTCAAACATATCTTTACCTACACCACAATCAGGACACACCCAATCGTCACCGATATCTTCAAAAGCGGTACCAGGCTCTACCCCGTTATCGGGATCACCTAATTTAGGGTCATAAACATAACCACATACAGTACAAACCCATTTTTCCATGAACATGAACCTCCTCTATAATTAACTTACATGACTAATATACACACTTTTACAGGAATCTAAACAAAAAATAGTTCCCGAGGAAAATTATTAAGTATTTCTATAACATCTTTTTTGGTTTCCGGTGTTACAGTTAATACCACTAATCCTTCCTTTCGATTTAAAGTACTCACAATTGCTAAGCCGTCATAGGCTTCGAAAATCTTATCTAAAAAGGCAATATCTTGCGGATTTATTTTTATTAATAATTTCAAATCATTATTCAATCGCTTTCCCTTCTTATTAAATCATATGGAAATACTTCTTGTTCAACAGGAATTTGTACTATTTGCCGAGGATGGGGAGCGGTAGCTATTTGTTGACCTTCTGCATCTACCATTTCTTTTAGCACCTGACTAAAGTCATTACCCCGGGGACCGAAAAATTCAAGCCTTTCACCGACTTGAAAGTGATTTCTTTGTTCAATGGTGGCTACTTTTGTCTCGGGATTATAAGCTAAAACTACACCAATAAAGGCATATGGTCGAATATAATTAGAACTAGCTAATGTAGCAGCACTATTACTAGGTTTTCCAAAATAAAAACCTGTGGTATATGGCCTGTGACTAACTTTTTCTAGTTCATTTCGCCAATAAGAAAAATCAAAATCTCCTTTTCGATAACTAAAATAACTATCAACTATTTTTCGATAAGCTCTAACCACTGTTGCTACATAATAGCTACTTTTCATCCGACCCTCTATTTTAAAACTGTCAATTCCCGCTTCAATTAAATCATACATATTTTCAAAAAGGCAAAGATCTTGGGAATTAAAAACATATGTACCTCTTTCATCCTCAACAACCGGGTAATATTCACCGGGCCTTTTTTCTTCGACTAAATTATAATTCCAACGACAAGCCTGGGCACACTCCCCCCGGTTTGCATCCCGATCAGCCATATAATTACTTAATAGACACCGTCCGGAATAAGAAATACACATGGCACCATGAACAAAGGTTTCGATTTCTACCGGAACCTTTGTTTTTATTTCTTTAATTTCTTCCAATCCCAATTCC
>JBMNUR010000364.1:0-3256 GCA_050946395.1 Peptococcales bacterium | reverse complement strand
ATATGGAAATAAATATAAAGGCCAATAATACAAAAAATGCTATTTCATTAAATTTTTTCACGTTTTATTTCTCCTTTCCCCATCCATTTATCAACAATTATTTGAAATAAGTACCGTTCACCAATTCTTTCAATCCGCTTTTCGAAGCAAAATGCTTTTATCTGGCCCGAGGCTTGATTGGAGCGGTTTCATATGAATGAAAACACATCCATACACTTGTTGATATTAAGATTATAACACCAGCAACGACATTAAAACAAAGTGTTGCTCTAAATCTCGGATTGCATCGTTTCAACATCGTTTCAGCATTCAATCTCTCCAATTGCAACAATAAGTGAAACACTCACCCTGTAGATAGCCCTGGGGCTGAGCGGGCCCCGCTCAGCCGGCCTCGGCCAGGCCCGAGGCATTTTTTGCGCTTTCTCTATTGAGGCCGCGCCTGGGCAGGTCGTTCAACCGCGGTATACCTTGGATGTCTGTGCCGGAAAGCTTGCCAGCATCGGGTCAGGAATGTCCATTAGCGAACCTGTCGCTCTTTTTAGGCGAGATGACAGAAGAATAATCGAGATCGCAGAAGTAATGGGAGACAAATCTCCTTTGCTCACTTCTGTTGCTCTTCTTGATTCGTCAACCGAATACTTTGGAGATGACGGGCTGGCTCAAGGATATTTCAATGTGTTGGTCACCGTGTTTGATCCTAAAGAAAACTATTTGACCAATCAACTTACTCGCAAAGATTACACTTTACTATATCCAAAAAAATAGAGGATATTGCCGCATTTTCCTCCGGGCTGTTTGTTCGTCCCGGCATCCAAGATGACATACCCTCTGCTCAAAACATACCATATTCTGATACCGGCAGTCAAGATTTATCCAGTACCATTGACAACACCACCTCCACGTCCGACCCCGATATCCGCTACAGCTTCCGCGGCTACGCTCCGCCAATGTACAGCCGCCTTCAGATGGAGATCGAGGCGCTCAAGGATGATGCCAAGCTTGGCGCTGACAGCGTGATCGCGTACCTGCGCAAACGCAGTGTGAAGGCGGAGGAAATCCGCTGGAGCGGCATCCAGGCCTTCCTTCAGGGCAAAAAGAGCGTGACTAAGGCGGAGCTGATGGAGTTTGTTCAGGGGAATGAGTTGCGGGTGGAGGATGTGAGGGTGAAGTTTTGCGGAGCGCTCAAGAATTATTTGGTTATTGGGAATGAAGTGTTGGATTCTTGATCTCTTATAATAATTATATTTACAAACCAAAACGGTAAAGAAATTTGATACTCAAACACTAATAATTACAATATTGTTAAATTAATGTTCAGAATATGTGTGACAATATTTCCATCATGTGTTATAATTTTACGCATCATAGAAGAAGGAGAGCGGTGTATGCAATCCTGGTTAACAATACCAGCGAAGTTGGGCTTAATCACAAGGCATCATCGTAACTACCTCAACCGTGGGCAACGCGTTATTATCGATTGGGCACGTGTAGATGACTGTCACGCGATACTTGATTTATCATATGAAAATCCTGTTTTGCTTGATTATTACCTTGAGCGATATAAGGTAAGAGCATGTGCTATTCTTTCAAGCGATTGCCAACAGTTGGAAATGTGTGAATCTGTGACACAGGCAGAGATATTGCGCGCGCGGATTACAGATCTCCCGTGGAGAGATAACAGCTTTGATTATGTTTTCAACACAGCATTGCTGCATAACAATGGTTACCTTGGTAATGTGCTTAAAGAAGTCTACCGGGTGCTCAAACAAGGCGGTCAATTTATCCTAACGATGCCAGGCACCATATTGGGCGCTCGGCTTTCAATGCATCAGAAAGGAAAGGCAGAGTGTCGCTATATGGATAACCCATATGTTCTGATGAATGCTTTACATCAGTATGGATTCACTGATATATCTATGCGTGCTTCTTGCCCAGGTATGGTCGTTGTAATCGCTCATCGAAATCATGGAGGTAACCGGGACGATGCCTGATATTGTCGGCATCATCACAGGCCAATCAAGTACCAGGTTGACGCTTGGCAGTCGCATTCGATACTTGCTTTCTTTATTTGCCGTGTTAATTCTTTCCATATTTCCCATACAACAAGCGTTTGTCGGTGCTATTCCTGAGAAGCCGCCGCGCCGGGTAAGGGTCCTGCTTACAGCTTTTCAGGCACAGCAACAGTTGAACATCGGTATATATGGCAGTTATACGATGAACAACTGTCTTAGTTTTCAACGCGGAAGCCAATTGTCTGTTTCCCTGATTAAGGACAACCTGCAAGTACATTATCAAGGAATGACATACTTGGCAGGCAGTAGCATTCAACTGGTTCGTCACCAGGCAGAAGAATCGGATGAAAACGGCCTGCGTTTGGAAAGCCAGTTAAACCTATTCCCGGGAGATTTGCTTGTTACAGTAAAAGATAACAGCTTATTTCCGATATTGACTGTGCCTATTGAGGACTATTTGCAGGGCGTTGTACCCTATGAAATGGCTGATGAGTTTCCATTGGAAGCGTTAAAAGCTCAGGCGATCGCGGCAAGAACATATACGATCGCACATCTAAAACCCGATGCTGATTATGACTTGGTCGATAACACAAATGACCAGGTATTTCGTGGTATGAATGATTCAAAAAGCAACGCCATTCGCGCTGTGAAAGAAACCGCAGGCCTGGTATGTGTCTATGACGGAAAACTTGTCAACGCTTTTTACACTGCAAGCAATGGTGGAATGACAGAATCAGCATATAATGCATGGGGACGCGAGATTATTCCCTATCTTTCTGTTCAAAAGGATCCATTTGATATGGAAAACCCACAAAGCGTCATGAGGACTGCCCGGATCAATAAGGATTTTACACAAAATATCAATGCGCAGACTGCGCTGCTGCGTGACTATCTTTTACCCAAAGTATCACAACGGTTAATAGAGAACGGTTTTGATTTGGAGACGACATCATTTGAAATCACAGGTTTGGACAAGGTTGTTGCACATACAGGAAAGTACATGGAAAATCAAGGCGTGATGTCATACTTGCGTTTTGATCTTCGCCTTGTTTTGGAGTTACCTGAAACTTTTCAGGCAGATGAAGAAATATCTTTGGATGACAACAACGAAGTAAAAGCGTTGCCTCCAACACAAGTCAACGCAATCCAGGTGAAGAAGCAGGTTTCAATTTCGCTGGACTGTCCTGTTTTTCCTGATATTGAGCAATTGCTGTCACTGTCCATTAACAAGAATCAAAATGAGA
>JBMNUR010000363.1:0-3274 GCA_050946395.1 Peptococcales bacterium | reverse complement strand
TGAGCAGGAGAAGGCTACTGCGCGAACAGCTTTGGGCGTAGGATCAGGGGGGCTTTAAAGTTGTCAGGGTCTCAAGAACATGAGAGGATAGGTAAACTCTACACGTAATTTTTGTGACCCCTGATCTGGTATAGGAGACTCATAGGGAGTCACCTTTATCAAGTACTTTGGAAAGGAGGTGATAAAAATGTTCACGATGATCATTCGCAACTGCAGGACGGGCAAGGTGGAGGAATACTCGTTCCTCAAGCTGGTCAATGCCACCATAGCATTGGCCAGCGTAGTCCAAGACTGGAGGGGATTTGGCTACGGCGTTGAGCTGAAGAATTGGTGGAATGCCTATGCCTACGATCCTCTAGGTAGAGCGTTCCACAGCGTAGTGGTGAATGAGAACTAAGTGTTCTACCGTTGATAGCAGGAGCTCAGGTTCCTGCTATCCGGGTAGAGCAATTAGGCTCTACAGAAAATCCCCCGCGGAAAGGAGGTGATAAATCATGGGGAACCAGTCCTTCTATCGCTGGGAACGGTTGGAGATCGAAGGGACTATTCAACCAAGAAATCTCCTATCGTGGCGAGGAGTACCTGGGAACGAGAACATTCCCTCTGAAGGAGTATTCGTTACGTCCCTAGAGGGTATCTACAAGTGGACCCTGATGCTTGGAGGGGTCTCTACTTGCGGCTACACTCTATACGAAGTAGAACCGCTAGGAGAGGCTGTTCCTTGTCATCTAGAAGATCCAGAACTCGGACAGCTTCCACAGTGGGTAATACTTGGGGGAGTTCGGATCCTCCGAAGAGTGTTCTCCTTCAAGGATCTCGAGTTCCTATGGTATCCTGACCAAGACGTGCCCTGCTTGAAAGATGAGTTCTGGGAGGCTCCCGATGATCTTTGGGCTGACATTAACGCGTATTCTCTATACATAGAGAAATGTGAAAGGGAGCGACTTGTAAGTGCCTTACAGCTCTAGGGGTTAAGCAATTAACCCCTAGGCCGTAGAGCATTTGCTCTACGTAATGCCACAGGAAAGGAGGTGATAAAAATGGCAAACAACGAGAGCGGTATTCCTGTCTACCACACTGCTAAGGCATTCACGATGTCTGTGGAGATGTGGCAGGAGCTTCGGCAGGCTCTCGAACTTCGCGGTAAGGCGAATGACGAGGAGCTTGCGAAGCTGGAGACCGAGGCGATGCACCTGGTTCGTAAGTTCCGGGAGTATCTCGGGAAGTAATTGCCTTACGGCTCTGGGGGTTAGGCTAGGTCTAACCCCTAGGCCGTAGAGCATTTGCTCTACGTAATGCCACAGGAGGTAGTATGCTCGAGAAGGTGTCTCTGACCAAGGCGTTGACGGCTGTGCGGTACAACGGAAGGGTGGCTCGATGGAAGGAGGGCATCAGCGAGATCGTAATCCAGCGGACCGATGAGGGGGAGATGACGGCCGTGTGCTACACGGGGCCTTACATCTCCGAGTGGCGTTTCAGCGACCTGCCGAAGACCGGTTGGATTCTCAACTAGGAGGCATCATGAACTACAGACTGGACTTTCGTAGTGACAAGAACCGCTTGATGCGTGTCATCGATGCGGCTGAGGAACTCGGCATAGGCATCTATCGCCTACGCCAGCTGATCAAGAGCGGAGCTCCCATCCCTGGACTGTGCCAGGATCTCAACGGTCAGTACTGGATCGCTAAGTGGGGTGTGGAAGAGTTCCAGCGGCAGTTGGTCAAGGCCCAGGCAACGATTGGCTAACCGCATTGCCACTGAGCATGGGAGCCTAGCAACGGCGCTAGGCTCCTGTGCTCGTGGGAGTGCAGTTGGGCACTCCAGTAGTTGCTCTAAGGAGGGCAACATGTACGGACTGAGTCGCAGGGCTGTGCAGATGGTGTTGGAGCTCTACATCATGGAACTGGCTGTGTCTCTGATGTGGCCGATGGACTACTGGGCCCACGTCGAGTGGTACCGGGAGTACATCAATCTGCGGAGGGATCCGACTCTCCCGAAACCCTGGAGGAGACTCCTGGACTCCCTCGACGAGGCGAGACGCATCAGGCGTCAGCAGCAGGCTAACTAAGTAGCCGCTCTGGGGCCTAGCATTAGTGCTAGGCCCTAGGCGGCTAGGGAGTTGGCCCTAGCAGTAGCGACATAGGAGGTAACCATGTCGCAGAAGTCTGGCCGTAGCGTCGAGTCGGGTCGTGTGTCGAAGGTCGAGCAGAAGGAGGGCAACATGTCGCAGGTATTGGCAGAGCGTATCGCGGAGCTTCAGGCTGTGGACGAGAAGGCTTACAAGAACCTCAAGGTGCGGGAGTGGTACTCCCTCAACGAGGCGGTGAGCCTGACCGGATACAGCCGTGCCTGGCTCTACAAGCAGGTGCGCCGTGGCTCGTTCGGTTCGCGTGCCAAGCTGGTGAACGTCGAGGACAGCCTCGGCAATCCCCGGCAGGCTTGGCTGCTGAAGGCTGACCTGGTGGAGGAGGAGTACCTTCGCTTCCAGGCCGAGCTCGAGCAGAAGGCTGAGGTGGCGGCGAACCCGAAGAAGCACTACAAGGCCCAGAGCCGGAGGGTCAAGAGCTTGGAGGAGATGATCGACGAGGCCACGCCCGAGCAACTCGCGGCTCTCCGCAAGAAGCTTGGGTTGTAGTCTAGCGGTTCGTGGGGCCAGGTCAGTTGGGGCCTGGCCCCTAGTTTCTTAGAAGGGAGAACTGTGAAGATCTTTGAAGGCGTTCCAACCGTCGGTTGCCAGACAGAGGTGATCTCCGACAGCTGCCATAGATGGCATCAGACCATCAATGGAGAGCGTACGGGCATTAGTGTTCTGGTATTTATAGATGACGAGACCATTACTATCAAAGCTGCAGGAGATAGCATCTGCCCAGATACTACTTGCCCTAAGAGAGCCTCTTGTCCCATGGCCGAAGGCGTACTGAGCTACTCTACTCAGGCAGCCTTTATGCTTCTCCCCCTCATCTCAAGGACCGTTGATGAGTATATGCTCGAAGCATACGAACACCTCGAGAAGGAGCAAATCCTAGCTAACTAACCTGCGGCTCTGGGGCTCAGCTCGCCTGGGTTGAGCCCCAGGCCGGAGAGGAGTTGGCCTCTCCAGTAGTAGCCATGAAAGGAGAATTATGGCTACAGAGGATCGGAACGTGGTGTCGAGTGGTGCGTCGAATGGTTCGCAGAAGGAGGGCAACATGGCAGAGGGTAACGTTCGGGCGGCGGCTAAGCGGGCTTCGGAGGCGGCGTTGAAGCGTGGTGCCGAGCAGCAGGCTAAGAAGGA
>JBMNUR010000362.1:0-3276 GCA_050946395.1 Peptococcales bacterium | reverse complement strand
ATAAAATAAACTGCAGGCATTATTCAGTACTTTTGAATTTTATTTTGCCACGAAAGGTTTGTCTATTTATAGATTTAATTATTGCTTTTTCGCTTTGGGTAGGGCTGGGTGTAATGTTGACAGCAAGCGCCACATTATTAAAATCCCACTTAAATATATCATTATATTTGGGCTTTATTTTAACAGGTCTTCTAGTTTTCTTTTGTTTACAATTTGGTAGCAGGGGATTAATGAACACTAATACAATATTAGTTCCCATTTTAATTATTCTGGCTATAGGATCTAGCCTTATTTATATTTATGGACCTATTGAGTGTAGTGCAGAAAATGTATTTTTTAAGACTCTATTACCAAATTGGTGGACTGCAAGTATGTTATATGTGGCCTATAATATGATTTTAGGGATGGTGGTTCTAGCATCCCTAAAAGATGATATCGAGAAGATGACATCTTGGGGAGGGGTTATCGGGGGTTTAATCTTAGGGGTAATGGCTTTGGTTATGGTTAAAGGATTGCAGCTATTGCCACAAAACTTATTTAATTCTCAAATGCCCATGTTAGCGTTAACAGCCCAGATTAGCCCTATAGCGGGAAATATATATGCATTTGGTTTATGGATAGCCTTATTTACAACTGCCTTGGCCAATGCTCATTCATTAACTAATCGAGTTAGTAGCCTTTTTAGAAAGTCATATAAACTATTTTTACTTATAATACTCTTAACAACCTTAGTCTTTATACCATGGCAATTTTCAACCTTAGTAGGGCTATTATATCCTGTAGAGGGTTATTTGGCGATACCGGTAATAATAGCCATTGTAGTGGCCGGGTTTCTTATATTAATTGAATAAGTGTTGTCACCAAAACCGAACCGATGACAATAAATAAAATATTTAAGCCATTCCAGGCTAGAATAATTGCCGTAAAGCTACCAATAAGAGCGGAAAGGGTGTTTCCTGTGGAACTAAGTATTCCGGGAAAAATTAATGCACCTAAAATTGTATAAGGAATAAAGCTCAAAAAGCGTTGCAACTTTTTAGGTAGTTTTAGGTTTTGTAAAAAGATGATCGGCAAAACACGAGGTAGATAGGTAACTAATGCCATGCCAATAACAATTAAATATATCTTTTCCAAAGTTTACACCTCTTTAAAAATTAAAGTAGCCAAAAATGCACCAAGTATGGCACCAAAAACGAGAGACCAGCCGGAAGTTAGCAAATTCGATAAGAGCAAATTAAATAATGCACCCAGAAGGGCAATTACACCAACAGTCCAGGATTTTTTAATAGAAGGTATTAATAATCCAATAAACATAACATATAAAGCAATACCCATGCTTGATTGCACAACTTGAGGTAATGAGCCCGATATAATAAAACCTAGGGAGGTACCTAGGACCCAGGAAATATAGGTGGAAAAATTAAGACCCATTAGGTAAAAAGGGCTAATTTTATTTTTGTCCTGTAAAGTAGCCATAGCAAAACTTTCATCTGTAATGCCAAAGGCAGCGACCAAAAGTAGGGAAGGTTTACTTTTCTCAAGTTTTTGGGAAAGAGCTGTACTCATTAAAAAATGGCGAAAGTTTAGAATAAAGGTAGTAATAATAATTTGCACCCAACCCATATTTAAAGCTAACATATTAACAGCTACAAATTGACTAGCCCCGGCATAAACTAGTGCTGACATTAACGTCCCACTAAATATTGAAAGTCCGGCATTTTTAGCTAAAAGCCCAAAAGTCATGGCAATGGGGATATAGCCAAGGCAAATCGGCAAAGCGGCTTTCATACCCAAAGATAATTCTTTTGCATTAGTATTAGTTTGAAGAATTGTAGAATTGCTCACACTCATAAAATTACTCCTGTCCAAAAAATATATATCAGTTATTATAACATATTTCAGGCTGGAAGGTTGGAATGTTGGAAAGTGGAAAATTGGAATGTAGAGAGACCTTTTGGTCTTCCATGGCATGTTACTATGACTATCCAAAATTAGTTAATTTATGATAAAATAGAAAGTATAACCCATGAGTGGAGGAAGCCATTTGAATAAAAAGGGAATAGTTATTTTCTTGCTTATAATTATTGGTATATTCGGGTATAAATTTGTTTTCCAAGGGGGTTCTTATCAAGGTGAATTAGTTCCAGTGGAAGATGCCGTATTAGCTTTAGAAGAGGCTCTAAAAAATGGTAAACCAACATTTTTGGAGTTTACCTCTGACAACTGCCCGGCCTGTCGAAAGGCTAAGCCTTGGATTGAAGAATTTTATCAGATTTATGGAAGGGATATAAATTTTATTTTAGTTGATGTAGAAAAAAAGGGTGGCGGTGCTTTAGGCCAAGAACTAGGAGTAAGAGCAGTACCTACATTTATCTATTTTAATAAGTCAGGGAACATAGTAAATATTTTGGAAGGTTATCCAGTAACTAATTCGAAAGAATATTTAGAAGAACCAATTAGAACCTTATTAGAATAAGGGCAACCTGTTGACAAAGTTATTCATAACAAAATCCATATCAATTTATCATTAGTGAAGCATTTGGCGAGTTTAGATAAAAAGAACGTAGACGGCTGAAGACCAGAATTAGCAACTGTTTGACCCGACACTTAATTGCAATAACTAACTCTGCATCTTGAATAAAGAATCATGAGTTTTCAATTAAGTGTCGGGGAGTTTTGCTAATTCCTGAAGCCGTTGAGTTCATTCACAATAAATTGTCTGAGCCAGCGAAACGTTGATAAATATGGAGTTTATCTACATTCTGACCTTATTAGAATAAGAGATTCTTAAGTACCTGGGGTGAATATAGGTGAAATTTAACTTCATAGATTTTATAATAATAATTTTAGTATTCTGTGGTGGGTTCTATGGCTATCGCAAGGGTTTTATAGGGAGTATTGTGGGTTTTATAGGTAGCATTTTGGCTTTAGTCTTAGCTGTGAAATTCTATAAACCTTTTGCAGATTTTTTAAATAGTAAATTTGGTCTATTGCAAGGGATCCATGGTTTTTTGGTGAAGCATTTACCACTCCCGGTTGAAGTAAGTACTGCTCCCCTAAGTAAATCAGGGTTTCATCTTTTGACTTACAAAGTTTACAGTATGACTTTACCTGATTTTATAAAAGAACAGATTATTAATGAAGCGGAAAAGCTAATTTCAAGTGCTAATCAGTTAGGGTTGACTACTATTGGTGAAGTTTTAATCTATATTATTGCAATGACACTACTAAATGGATTAGCTCTAATCTTATTAGGGGTTCTATTGACTAATCTCT
>JBMNUR010000361.1:0-3283 GCA_050946395.1 Peptococcales bacterium | reverse complement strand
GCCATCAGCTTCCTTCAGACCCTTTCGTCACCGAAAACGCCCTTGCCTACAGCTTATCTTCCCATTAGCTAGGTGATAGGTTTTCTTTCAAACCATCGGCTCGGCAACATGCCTCGCAAACAAAAAAGGGACCAACTTGGTCCCTTAGCGTTTCCTGGTAATTACCTTTTTTGCGGCTTGAACAATATGTTCAGCCGTTAGCCCATATTTCTCCAAAAGCTCATTTGGCTTACCGGATTCACCAAATACATCCTTTACACCTACCCGTTCCATAGGAACAGGGCAATTTTCTACCAATACTTCAGCAACTGCACTACCTAACCCACCAAAAATATTATGTTCTTCACAGGTAACAACGGCTTTTGTCTTTTTTGCTACATTAGTGATGGTTTCAACATCAATGGGTTTAATAGTACTGATATTCACTACTGTTGCACTAATTCCTTGATTGTTAAGTTTATCGGCGGCCTTTAAAGCTTCTCCCACCATAATGCCTGTAGCCATTAGAGCCACATCTGTTCCTTCTCTTACTATCACGGCTTTTCCTATTGTAAATTTATAGTTTTCATCAAAAATAACGGGTACTTTGGGTCTACCTAATCTAATATAAACCGGTCCCTCATATTTCGCTGCGGCAAATACAGCTTGCTTTGTTTCCTGACCATCTGCCGGAACAAGCACAGTCATCCCAGGTATGGCCCGCATAAGAGCAATGTCTTCAATCATTTGGTGGGAACCACCATCTTCACCTACTGTTAAACCGGCGTGGGATGCAGCTATTTTAACATTTAAATGAGGATAGCCAATAGTATTTCTTATTTGATCATAAGCTCTCCCAGTTGCAAAAACTGCAAAACTACTGGCAAAGGGAATCTTCCCGGATACGGAAAATCCCGCAGCACAACCAATTAGGTTTTGTTCCGCAATCCCGATATTAAAAAATCTTTCGGGATATTCCTTTTTAAAGTTTTCTGTTTTTGTGGATTTTGATAAGTCAGCATCTAACACCACAATGTCTTTATTTATTTTCCCTAATTCAACTAATGCCTTCCCATAGGCATCCCGAGTTGCCATACTTTCCATATATTTTGAACCTCCTTATTAGTGGCTAGTGGCTAGTTTCACTCTTACACTAACTCTTTGAGTGCCTTTTCCACTTGTTCCTGATTAGGTGCAGAGCCGTGCCAGCCGGCTTCATTTTCCATAAAGGAAACGCCTTTACCTTTAATAGTTTTCGCGATAATTATAGTAGGCTTGCCCTTAACCTCTTTGGCAGTATTAATTGCTTTTTCAATAGCTTGGAAGTCATGTCCATCTATTTCAAGTACTTCCCATCCGAAAGCTCGCCATTTATCAGGTAAAGGTTCCGGGGATAATACTTCGGAAACAGGACCATCGATTTGCAAGCCATTATAATCTAAAATAGCAATTATATTATCTAGCTTATAATGAGCAGCACTCATAGCCGCTTCCCAAACCTGACCTTCCTGAATTTCCCCATCACCTAACATAACAAAAATATAATTCTTTCTCTGATCCATACGAGCGGCTAAAGCCATACCTACTGAAGTAGAAAAGCCTGTCCCTAAGGAACCCGTAGACATTTCTACTCCTTTTACCCTGGTCATATCAGGATGACCTTGTAAGGGTGAATCAATCCTGCGAAGTGTAATCAAATCCTCTACCGGGAAAAAGCCCTTTTCCGCTAAAGCTGCATACAAAACTGGGGCCGCGTGTCCTTTGGATAAGACAAATCTATCTCGTTCAGGCCATTGAGGATTCTCAGGATCTACCTTTAATTCCTTAAAGTATAAATACGTTACAATATCCGCCGCTGAAAGAGATCCCCCCGGATGCCCTGACCCAGCAGCTCCTGTCATTTCAATTATATGCCGACGAATCACTTTTGCTTTGTCCTTTAGAAAATCAATAGTCTTTTTATCCATTTCTCTTTACCCCCATATTAATTAGTGACTAGTAACTAGTAATTAGTGACTGTAATCTTGGATTGTTTTTGAAAGACATGGTCTAGGGCCGATAAACGATAGACCATAGTCTATGGCCATGGTTATAGACGTTGGACTGTAAAATTTGACCGCCTGTTATCGCGAGCCGTTAGGCGTGGCAATCTCTTTAGTCGGAGATCGCTTCGCTATGCTCGCGATGACATTTGCGACATACATATTGTTTACTTTACTTGTAATAATTATTTTATTCTGCAATATCTTAACAGTTGTACCTCAAAAAGTGAAGGGTATTTTTCCCAAGGTTGCAATAATATTTATTTAAGGTTATTATAGAAAGCATATTTTTGGTGGAATATGGTTATGACTATACTGAATAGTAATAATCTGTACAGATTTCCAAAATTTCACAGGAGGTATATGAGGATGAATAAGAAAAAGCGCACTGCTCTGACATTTGGGATTTCACTATTATTGGCAGCCACCTCCATTGGCTGTTTAGGTCAGAGTGTTGCCGACGACAGCCTCAATTTGTCAAAAGAAGAACCCACTCCCGAAAAGCAACCACCAAAATTATTAACTGACGAAGAATTTTTAAGCTTAGTAGGAAATCTAAATCCCAATTTAGATAAAGATGTAGTGGAACAAATTGCGGCTACCATAGAAAAATACAGTTCCCAATATAATGTCCCTGATAATCTAATTATTTCCGTAATCGCAGCAGAAAGTGAATTTCACCCTTTATGTAAAGGGAAACTTGATGATACAGGGCTTATGCAAATACGCTTGAAATATGCACCTTATTGGGCAAAGCTTATGGGCATAGATGCGCCCAAAACACAGGAAGAATTGTTTGCGATTGATACCAATATCCATATGGGCACCTTTATTTTACAACGCCTACTTAACCGTTATGACGGCAATCTAGAAAAAACCCTTGTGGCCTACAATGCCGGTGAAACTTATGTAGATAGAAAACTCAGAGAAGATTCGGCCCTACCGCAAAAATATGTAAAAAAAGTTAGCAGATATCATATGGAATTATGTAATGTTCCTGTAACGGGGTATTAAGCCTATAAGTGAGCGCGATTATCTCCACAACCGGAATCGCTCCATCTCTACGCTACTCGCGATGACAGAATAGCGACTTCTTTCATAGCAAGTGGGCTCGACTATCAACAATTTATTTCCAGGCACTGTTCACTGAGCACCAGCCGCTAACCTTGAGTCACTAATCACTGCTAAAAAAGCAGGCTTCTCATTGTTGAGAGGCCTGCATTTTCAGATAGCCATTAATAAATTCATCTAGATCCCCATCC
>JBMNUR010000360.1:0-3291 GCA_050946395.1 Peptococcales bacterium | reverse complement strand
CCGATATATAAAGTAAATCGTATATCCTTGGACCTTCAAAGGGTATATTTTTTTACCTGGTGTATAGGAGAGACTACCATGAGGATCAATAAAAATCTTATGGCCATGAATACCTATCGGCAGTTGAGGCAAATGAACAAGACAGTGGAAAAATCCATTGGGAAACTGGCATCTGGGAATAGGATTACCAATGCTGGGGATGATGCATGTAGCCTTGCTATCTCGGAAAAAATGAAAAGCCAGATTAGAGGTTTAAGTCGAGTGACCAAAAATTTGCAAGATGGTATCTCTCTCCTACAGACAGCCGAAGGTGCCTTACAAGAAACTCAAGCTTTATTACAGAAAATGCGTGAATTAGCTGTGCAAGCAGCTACGGAAACTAATAGTAAAGTAGATAAAGAAATCCTGGAACAAGAATTTAAAGAGTTAGCAACACAAATTGAAAAAATAATTGATACTACCAGCTTCAATTCTCAAAAACTACTTGGTGGTAACGATAAAGGAATTGGAGCCGTTAATATTATCGATAAAACTAACTACCATGCTGGAACGACAATAGGAACAATTAGTAACTTTAAGATCAATCAAAAAAGTAGTTTAAAGGGTACAGGGGAGATAAGTGATTTTAATATTGAGGTCAGTAGTCAAAGGCTTGTACCTTCCAGTAGCCAAGTCAAGTTTTACGGTTTGGCTGATCCAGGTGACTTAATATGTGTTAATGGATTTACATTTGAATTCACCGAAAATCCTAATAACAGTTCACCTATTGCAAATTATTGGCAAGTACAAACTGGTAATAATGCCCGTACTTCCGCAAGATTTTTAGAAGCCGCCTTTAATGCCGCAAAAGCAAATACCAATGCAAATACCGGTGCTTTAGATAAAATAGAAATAGATGTCAGGTCTGATGCTCCCCCTAATCAAAATACCTATATAGTGACATTTACTTATGCCGGTGTAGATAATACTATTCCGGTAGCTAAGAAGGGCTTTAGGATTGAGCTATTGCCATACCCCTCTCCGGAGCAAAAGACTTTTTCCGGGGGAATTGAAGAGTTTTGTGGTCAATATTCCCTCGCAATCAGTAACAATTTCTCTATTGGTGATAGCCTGGAAATTGAAGGTGTGACTTTTACCGCTGTAGCTTCCGGTGATGTAAAAACAGAACATCAATTTGCGGTAGGTGCAAATAATGTTGAGACTGCCGTAAATATTCAGAATGTTATAAGAAATCACTCCTTATTAGGTCAGAGGTTTACTGTGGATGGTAGTGGCACCAAGATTATCCTCACTGAAAGAGCAGGAACTGCTACCGGTGAAAATATAAGTGAACCTAGAGTAACTCAGAAATCCCCCACCTCTGGGGAGTATTCTTTTGATATAATTGCTAATTTCATACCTGGTGAAAAAATTACTATTGGCAGCCAAACTTTTACCTTTAGTGAGGATGGTGCGAATAATACCGTTAAAATAGGCCAAGACCAAGAGGAAACTGCGGCTAATTTATTAAATGCTATTGAAACCGGCGGTTTTTTTACAAACAACGGGAGTATCGGAAATACTATTTCCATTAAAGAATTGCAGGCCTCAGGTTATGATTTAATTGAACCAACGATAATTCCAGCCGACATAACTTATGCTTCGTTGACTTTTGATATCACTACTGCTTTGGCTGAGGGAGAAACCCTGACAGTTGGTGGAGTTACTTTTGAGGCTACCTCAACGGGGAAAGGTAGTAACTCTCGTAACATTGCCTTCAACTTGGAAACTTATAGAACTGCTCAACAACAAGCAATGTTCATGGGAAATTTCTTAGCCGGTTTGGGTTTGTTCAAGGTGAAAAGTTTTAATGAAAGAATCATTTTAACCCTTATCGATTCTCTAGAAGAAAATATTAATGATCCCTTTGTAACAAAAGCACCTCACCAAGTCTTTACTGCAACAATTCAAACAGGTGGGAGCTCAAGTGAGGGTTTTAAAATTAAGATAAATGATTTAAGGGCAGTTATCCAAAATGTTATTGCAAAAACCGAGGAAAATCCAATCACCCCTACGGAAGATATTTTTACTCTACAACAGAAGCTAACAGATTATTCACTAAGCCTAAGTGAACCTCAGAAGGCTGCTTTAGCAATAACTACAATTGATTATGCTATTGGAAGAGTATCTGGAGAACGTTCTACATTGGGAGCGCTTCAAAACAGACTGGAAAGTGCCGCTAGAAACTCGGAAATTTATTTGGAAAACCTCACAGCTTCGGAGTTTATGATTCGAGAAGTAGATTTGGCAAAGGAAACCATGAAGTTGGCTAAAAACAAAATTCAGCAACAAATTGCCACAAAAATATTTACATTTGCTTACCATGCTCCCCAAGAAGTACTACGCTTATTAAGTAATAAGTAAACACTTTTCTGCATTTTTCTACTTGTATTTGCCTAACAGATAAAAAAACTAAACTTCGGGAGTTTTTAACCGATATATAAGTTATCAATAGTAATATTGGAGGGTGGAAAAATGAGAATTGAAGGTGTTAATCAGATTGCTTCCGTAAAAAAACCAGAATCAATCGGTAGAGAGTTAAATGATTTTAATACAAAAACTATGCAACAAGATACAAATAGTAGGCAAAATAGTGAAGAAGAGATAATAAAGGCTATTGAAGCAGCAAATAGACATTTTGAGGTTTATGACAAAAGATTAGAATTTTCCATTCATGAAAAAACCAAAGAAATAATCGTTAAAATTGTCGATTCCAAAAATGATGAAGTAATAAAAGAAATTCCTTCCCAAAAGATACTGGACATGATCGCCAATATGATGGAATTAGCCGGTTTATTGGTGGATGAAAAGGCTTAAGGTGGTGTAATAGATGAATATGCGCATAAGTGGCTTGGCCACTGGAATAGATACCGAACAGATGATTAAAGATTTAATGAAAGCTCAGAGAGTAAAGGTAGATAGATTAGAACAGGATAAACAGCTTTTGACTTGGCGGCAAGAAATCTATAATGATTTAAATAAAGAATTTGCTAATTTTATTCTTGATACCAAAAAGGAATTTGGTTTAAGTAGAACAACTTCTACTGGATTATATGTTAATAATTCGGTGAGTGGTTTAGATTGGGTAAAAAAGGCTACAGTCTCTAATACAGACTTTGCTAATGTTAGTGCCCGAGCTGATGCCATTGAAGGTACATATAAGGTTAAAGTCCATAACCTTGCCACTAATTTTAATGTAGCTAGTGATAAATCTTTAGGGCCATTAAAATCCTTAAAGGAGCAATTTAATTT
>JBMNUR010000359.1:0-3303 GCA_050946395.1 Peptococcales bacterium | reverse complement strand
CTAGAGAAAACAGATGTTACATTACTACAATTAATGTGGCGACAATATAAGCTATTATCGATGTCCGAGGCAAGTTTTAAACAAGAATATCCTGCTTTTGCGGAAGAAGCATTTTTGGCCACTAATACGGGTGTATTCGATGCAGGAATAATAACGGAACGTATGAACTATGTTCCCGAGCCGATAAAGAATGTTCCCAACCTTCCATTGAGTTTACAACGTTATATAGGTAATGGTTTAAACGTGTATGAACTACCTAAACGTGGCGAATGGTACTTTGGCGGGGTTGATACCGCTTTAGGTACAGGCAAGGGAGATTATAGTGCTATATGTATTTTAAACAGTGAGGGCGACCAAGTTGCGGTATTTAATAGAAATGATATTCCAACGTATAGGTTCGCCGACATCATTTATGATTTGGGGATGTTTTATAACTACGCTTATTTAATGATTGAACGTAACTCCTATGGGATTGACATTTTGCAGAGGTTGCATAAAGAAAAGCAATATGCTAATTTAGCGAAAACAAAAAGAAAAGATGCTATTACAGGTAAGCGAAAGTTTTCTCATGGCTGGTATAACGATAATGTTTCAAAGACGATATTGGTGAATGATTGCAAAGAATCCGTAGAAACAGGGCTAATCCTAATCAATGATATAGATACTTTGGAGCAGATGAAGATATATCAAGAGAGCAAGGGTAGTTTTGGCAATACAAGGGGCGAGGGTAACTATGATGACCTTGTGGATGCGGTTGCTTTGGCGGTGCAGGCGTTAAAACAGGGTAGATATTACGTTTAGGGGGTTTACAATGACAAATAACAAAAAGAATTATAGGCAAAACCGAGGTCACTCAAAACGACCACAAAAACCATTGACTAAAGAAGAACGGTTTAATTTAATGTTAGAGCGGTTTTTGAAAGATAGTGAAGAAAATCTAAGACAGGCAAGTAAGCGGGAAACTAATAAACTAGGGGGTAGATAAGTATGGACAAGATACAGGAATATATTAATCATTATCACGATGGGAATAATCGTTGGTTCGAGGAAGAAGTAGGCGATAGTTGGCAGATACAACGTATCAATAGGGCATTGGATGCAAGGGATTATTTGGCAGGTAAACACCAAATTAAACTTAGACAAGACGAGGTATATAACGGGAAACGTTTTGAAACAAGGAAGATAGCTTTAAACTATGCTAAGAGTTTATTGAGCTTTGAAACCGCTTTCCTGCTTAAAAATCCAGTAACATTAATAAGTAATGATTTGGATGCTTTGGAGCAGTACAAGCGGGTTTACCGTGAAGGGAAATATAATCAGATAGATTATAAAATTCTTTCAAATATGGTAAAATACGGGGAAACATACGAATACTTGTATATAGACGATAACAAGCGTATTAAATCAATGATATTTAACGCCGAGGACAGTTATCCGATATATGACCATACAGGCGAGATGGTAGCTTTTATCCATCATTATACATTCGATGGGATTGCATACTATACCATTTATACTAATGATAAAGTTGAAGAATGGACAGACAGGGGAGGACAGTTACATCTTATAGGAGAATATAAGAACTTATCGGGGTTGCCTATTCCATATGTGTTGCCATCAGAGAGCGATGAACTGGCGGGTAATCCTTCATTGAATGAGTACATTGACATATTAGATTCAATGGAAGATTTATTAAGTAAATACATGGATAGTTTTTATAAGTATTTGAATCCTATACCGATGTTTAAAGGTACAAAACTTAATCAGAAGGATGGGGGAATAGCCGAAAATGCGGTAGGGTATGCTTTGCAATTAGCCGAGGATGCCGACTTTAGCTTTGTGAATGCAAAGATGGATTATCAGAGTTTTAAGGAACTATTTAAAACATTGAAGCAGGCATTACTAGATACCAGTATGACCCCAGGGGTAACGATGAATAGTCAGGAGATAAGCAATGTATCTGAAACTTCTATTAGAATGATGTTCGCAATGGCAGAAATTAAAGGGGCGATGAATAGTTTATACTTGAAGCAAGGATTTGAGAAACGTTGGGGTAAGATTAAAGGGTTATTAAGGTTACTAGGTGAAGAAGTAGCGGAAGATGCTTATATAGATTGTCAGTTTAATCTTAATATCCCACAAAATGAAGGGGAGATAATTGATAATCTTGTTAATGCTAGAAATGCTGGTATAATATCACTTGATAGAGCAGTTGAGGTTAATCCGTATGTTAATGATGTAGCGATTGAATTGGAGAGATTACAGGGTGTAAAAACCGAATAGGTGTGGCACTATATGTAGTGACATTACCTCATTAGACATACCATATATAGTATGTAGAGTAGTTGGGTTTATTTTATTTACAACGATGGCGGTTTGGTGGGGGTTGGGGTTGATGATTAAGGTTGATATGAACGAGCAATAGGAGGTGGAGGGATTACAACCACCAAATCCCGCCTGTTATATATACAGTATATGGGATATAAGTTCAATATAATGCACAATATGTAGTATATCGAACAGATGTTCAACGCAAAACAGGTCAATAAATGGTAATAATAGGTAAATTATTTAAATGTCAATAAAACGTTGCTTTTATGTAAATATTTGACTGAATATACATATAATTATACATTAATTGACAAGTGAACATATGACTACCAATCATAAGGACAGTATCCAATAGTTACCAAAGGAATAGAAACGTTGATATACAAGGGTTTCAAGGGTAAAGGGGTAAATAAAGCTAAAATACAATGAATAATAGTGTGTTTTATACGTTATAATTATACATTGAATATGCGTATTTATGCAGTATCCAGTGGTTTCCTGCTAGTGTAGCATAAAATAAGGTTATGCTACATGAGATTACATTAAATGGTAATATATAGTCAATACCCCCTTTGTCCAAAAATATGTCCATAGCTAATCAAAATACACGCACTTAAAAAGTTCCCTAAATATCTCCAATTATTTTACATTCTATGGTATAATGTAGAAAAAAGGGAAGGGGCTGAAGGTGTGGACAGAATAAAAGGACTTATTAAAAAGGGAGAGGAATTAAGAGGGACATTTACAGTCGAAGGGTTTGGTAGTAAAATTACCAATGATAGGGAAGGTGTATCAAAATGGCTTACACAATGTTTATTAGAAATGAGACCTGACTTTCCGCCTGATGATCCATTATACAAGAAGTTTGAACAATGGATTTCTAATCAAGGAAATTTGTCCTTAACTGATTTTAACGAATTAATAGGTGTTTTAAAAGCAATAGTTGAATCATCAATTAATGATGACGATGAC
>JBMNUR010000358.1:0-3304 GCA_050946395.1 Peptococcales bacterium | reverse complement strand
ATATGGTATACGAGAAACTCATTGAAATTCAGAAAGGTCGCTAAATAAAATCCCATGATTTCAATGTTTGTTTAGTCTGCTCCCCGCATACGCGGGGGTGATCCCAGACAAGAGAAATCATGAAGCATATCTATAACCTGCTCCCCGCATACGCGGGGGTGATCCTATATTAGCACATTGCACAAAAACAAAAACAAACTGCTCCCCGCATACGCGGGGGTGATCCTTAAAAAATCCTCAACTTGTTTGGTTAAGGATTCTGCTCCCCGCATACGCGGGGGTGATCCTGATGATACTTATCATGGTGGCTGTGGCAGTGGCTGCTCCCCGCATACGCGGGGGTGATCCTGCCACCGATAGACTGTTGTAAAGCACCACCTTCTGCTCCCCGCATACGCGGGGGTGATCCTATGTTCTCTAAATTCGTTGCCCGGCCGTTCATCTGCTCCCCGCATACGCGGGGGTGATCCATCCATGTATCCTGTGTTCTGCCTATACTATCTACTGCTCCCCGCATACGCGGGGGTGATCCTGTCGGGAAGGCAAACTATACCGGCGGATAATCTGCTCCCCGCATACGCGGGGGTGATCCCTATATCGAGTGTGAAGGAGAATAAAAATATGTCTGCTCCCCGCATACGCGGGGGTGATCCCTCGCTGCTGCAATTAGACAAGCTAAATGGTTCGCTGCTCCCCGCATACGCGGGGGTGATCCTATTAATTCAGTTTCTATTTTAAACATTTTATACTGCTCCCCGCATACGCGGGGGTGATCCTAATACGAACCGCACTATAACCACCTCTCCCTGCTGCTCCCCGCATACGCGGGGGTGATCCTCCGGATGGAACCAAAGCTCATGTATTTGGAAACTGCTCCCCGCATACGCGGGGGTGATCCTTGTTATCATCTTCTAAAAGTTTATATTTGTTTCTGCTCCCCGCATACGCGGGGGTGATCCTAGGAGAATATTGTTATAAATGCGGCCAAAGGACTGCTCCCCGCATACGCGGGGGTGATCCGGCTATATAGACCATCTGCTCATGTCTGCACAGCTGCTCCCCGCATACGCGGGGGTGATCCTATTCTCCTATTAGACTTTCCCCGCAACTAGGGCTGCTCCCCGCATACGCGGGGGTGATCCTCTAATCTTTGCCCACAATCAGGGCAACACTTTCTGCTCCCCGCATACGCGGGGGTGATCCTCATACTCTAATAAATCCTTTTTCATTTCCTTTCTGCTCCCCGCATACGCGGGGGTGATCCTGGAGGGCAGTTGCATGCAATCACAAATATATTCTGCTCCCCGCATACGCGGGGGTGATCCCGACAATTGGAACAACGTAGCGACTGACGAAATCTGCTCCCCGCATACGCGGGGGTGATCCTTGACGGCCTTGTATCGGTTCCCCCGGGAGGAACTGCTCCCCGCATACGCGGGGGTGATCCGGACTTACTAGCAGACTTTAATAAATAATTTAACTGCTCCCCGCATACGCGGGGGTGATCCCCATGTTAAACATTAACCTACTTGACCATATCACTGCTCCCCGCATACGCGGGGGTGATCCTAGTGCTATAGCAACTAGGTTAATGCTTATAGTCTGCTCCCCGCATACGCGGGGGTGATCCTAGACTTAGACATCACATGGTATTGCAAAAACACTGCTCCCCGCATACGCGGGGGTGATCCTCAGGTGTTTGCGGTACCAGGAGAAGTCAAAGCCTGCTCCCCGCATACGCGGGGGTGATCCTTGTTGTCATCTTCTAAAAGCTTATATTTGTTTCTGCTCCCCGCATACGCGGGGGTGATCCCGTGGCATCTACCTGAGCCCTTTTCTTTGCCATCTGCTCCCCGCATACGCGGGGGTGATCCTGTCCTGCGTAAAGATTTCTGATAAAGCTGCTACTGCTCCCCGCATACGCGGGGGTGATCCTCATATACAATGAAAACAACAAAGAAATAAAACCTGCTCCCCGCATACGCGGGGGTGATCCTTTTCCCAAACCATGAAACTCAGTTATTAATGCCTGCTCCCCGCATACGCGGGGGTGATCCTACACTTTTTCCGGTATATTTGAGTTCGCCGGACTGCTCCCCGCATACGCGGGGGTGATCCCATCCAACGACCTGGTGCCGGGTGTTTAGAGTGCTGCTCCCCGCATACGCGGGGGTGATCCTAAAGGAGGTAAAAACATGGATATAAAAGAAATCTGCTCCCCGCATACGCGGGGGTGATCCTATCCTCAGCCAGCTCAAAGGCACGATCCAGGACTGCTCCCCGCATACGCGGGGGTGATCCTGTAAAAGTTGCCAAGGTAGAAAAAGAGCTAAACTGCTCCCCGCATACGCGGGGGTGATCCTTGATTTATAATGCAATTAAGTCTAAAATGGCACTGCTCCCCGCATACGCGGGGGTGATCCTCAATCAGCTTGCCCCTCTCTATCAACTTAAAACTGCTCCCCGCATACGCGGGGGTGATCCTTCAGACGGAAGACGGCGAATATAAGATTATCGCTGCTCCCCGCATACGCGGGGGTGATCCCATCCAACGACCTGGTGCCGGGTGTTTAGAGTGCTGCTCCCCGCATACGCGGGGGTGATCCTAAAGGAGGTAAAAACATGGATATAAAAGAAATCTGCTCCCCGCATACGCGGGGGTGATCCTAAAGCAACAGAAAGAAAGCGAGGGGAAGGAGCTGCTCCCCGCATACGCGGGGGTGATCCTTTGCTATAAAAGAAAGAGATGAAACAATAACACTGCTCCCCGCATACGCGGGGGTGATCCTGCGCTGCCATTTAATTTAGCCATATAATATTTCTGCTCCCCGCATACGCGGGGGTGATCCTGGATAAGGTAGTTATCTCTAGTACATCTTCGCCTGCTCCCCGCATACGCGGGGGTGATCCCATGATTTAGAGTTGCGGAAAGTTATAGAACAGCTGCTCCCCGCATACGCGGGGGTGATCCTGTCGCCTACATCAAAGTTATCATCTATATACACTGCTCCCCGCATACGCGGGGGTGATCCTTGCTGGATGTAGAGTTACTAGAGGACATACAACTGCTCCCCGCATACGCGGGGGTGATCCTAGGATAATGGGCATATCTAACTCTAAGGCTAACTGCTCCCCGCATACGCGGGGGTGATCCTGTTGTTATACTTGGCGGTTTATATGCGGTAAACTGCTCCCCGCATAGGTAGTGTTAACTAAGCTATGAAAACACCAAAATAAAAAATGAACCTTGAAAAGTGAAAAATATACCGAATTAACAATGTGCATTAGCATGCATCCGCATTTA